>JADHXY010000078.1 GCA_016782755.1 Phycisphaerae bacterium
TTTTGCGATATCGTCATCTTCTCTCGATGTTCCGGCAATGAGAAGTTGAGCCTTTTCGTAACTTCTGATCGCCTGGATGAAATCGTCAGGGTCATTTTCGAAATCCCATGTTTTTGCAGCGAAATATTCGGCCAATGACAGATAGTAATTATATTCGAATGTGCTTTTTATATTCAATGTCCGGGAGTCGATATGCTTTTTGCCAAATGTCTGGACGACGAGTTTGCTTCCGTCGAGTGATTCTACGATGATCTTGTTTTTATCTTCTTCGAGCAGTCTGCCGTTTACAAAGGTTCCGTCCCTGAGATAAAAATCGGCAAGCTTAACAAAGGCGAGACTTATTTTTGTTTGCTCGGCTGTATTTTCTTCTGCAAAAACAGGAATTGAGGCTATAAAACAGATCAACAGCAGGCTTATTGATAGAATGATAAGTTTTTTTGACTCATACATAATAAAGCCCTTCAGTTAAACGTGCGTTATTTTAACTTTTGGTTTGATGCACCTATGTTATTTATTCGGCAATAGGCCCTTAGCAGCTCGGCAACGCTCCAGGCCTGTGCGAAGCATCCTTTTGGCAGTTGGGGGTGCTCGGCATCGAAGATTTCGCTGATTGAACCAAGGCACGAGTCGCTCTGAAAATGCTGCAAAAGCGGCTGAAGAAACTTTTTGGCTTGCGTTTTGCTTTTCTTCGAATTTTTGTTAACTTTTAAATATGCATCAATAAAGTGGCCGATCAAAAAGGGCCAGACGGTTCCCTGATGATAGGCCTGATCCCTTTGGAACTGGTTACCTTCATAGCGGGGCTGGTAATTTGAGTCTAATGGATCGAGAGTTCTAAGGCCGTACGGTGTGAGAAGCTTTTCGGCAGTGATTTCGACAACGGATTTTTGCATATCGGCTGGTAGTGGAGAAAAAGCAAGCGAGACAGCGAAAATCTGGTTCGGCCTGATAGACGAATTCGCCCTGCCGTTGGGAAGTACATGGTCGTTGAGGCATTTAGTATCCGGGTTCCAGAAAGTTTTTATAAAACTTTGCTGGACGCTGTCGGCCATGCGATGATAATGCTCGGCTTTATCGATATCGGTGTCTGAATAATATTGCGCCAAACGGCATAAGGCATTATACCAGAGTGCGTTTATCTCGACAGCTTTGCCATATCGGGGAGTGAAGGCGATTCCGTGGCATTTTGCATCCATCCAGGTCAGCTGGGTGTTGACATCTCCGGCGATAATAAGAGCGTCTGCATCTGCGTGAGTATCGAAGCGAGTGCCGTCGTGGTAGGCTTGTACTATATCGCAGATGGTACCGATGAGTTCGGATTCAAATGTTCGGCGATCATCTGAGGCTTCGAGGTATTCAAATGCGGCATTGATGAACCATAATGATGCGTCAATGCTGTTAAAATGCGCAGTCGAAGCTATGTCATCGAAACGGTTGGGTACCATTCCTTTATCTACGGCATGAGCGAATGTGGTGAGAACTGATTTTGCGACATCGTATCTTTTTGTGCAAAGCAGTAATCCGGGCAGTGAGATAAATGCATCGCGTCCCCAGTCCGCAAACCAGGGAAAGCCAGCGAGTATGGTGTATTGAGTGGAGGCAGGGCCAGAGGCGGTTCTTTTGCAAATAAACTGGTCGGCTGCGATGCTGAGTTTTTTGAATAGATTGTCTTTGGTTTTTACGGAAGTAATGACTTTGTTTTGATGTTTTGACAAATCCTTTTGTAAATCCTGCAAATTATCATAATGCTTTTGCGGGGCTGAGTTGGCATCGGTAAGGTTTGCCCAGATAACAAGCTTGCAGGGAGAATCTATAGACGCTTTGAAGAAACCGGGTGTCCAGAGGTCCTCTTTGAAGTCCTGTCCGCGTCGAGAGTCGATACGGTAAACAAAATCGTACCACCATTGCGGATTTTGTGAGTACTGCATTGAATCGGAAGTTATGGTGAGCTTTGGAGACTGGGGGTTTTCGTGGCTGATAGTCAAAGAATTATGTGAGGTTATAGAAAATAGTGAGGCGTCCGATTTTTGCAGGTGGTGAAAGTTTCGCAGGGCGACAAAGGGACTAACGGTAAAATCAACAATCCGGCCAACCTTTATGAAATCGTAAACAAGGGCAACTGTGTCACTATCAGGTGCCAGGTATATGGATTTTGTTAACTCAAGATCGAGCTTGTTTATTTGATAGTCGAAATGGACTCCGGTGTCCTGCCTGAAGGCCTTTTGGTAAGTAAAGCCCTGCGGATGAATTTTCCTGTCAAACTCAAAGGTCGAAAGCTGGATGGCGGAATCCTTTGAAGCAATGGTTTCGAGGCAATTGGGTAATGCCATAATGCGGTTGACGGGAGGATTTAGGGAACCGATGAGATGGCCGTGATATCTGCGCATATTGCAACCGATAACGGTTCCGGAGGCATAGCCGCCCCTGCTGTTTGTAAGAAGCCATTCCTTCGAGAGGAGCTGGTCTAACGTCTGATCCTTGATGGCGGCTGAGGCGACCAGGAAATCATCTTCTTTAAGCTGTGTTAACACAAAAACACCCCTGTAATCAATAATAATCTATGTAAACAATAAGGACTTGAAAAATCAATTACAAAGTCAATAAAAAGACTTTTTCATATGAATTTTTTCTCAGGCCAAACATGCTGTATTTTCATGCAATTTCTTGTGTCTTTTTTTCAGGTTGTCAAGAACGTTCATGTAGTTGATGTAAGAGTCGTAGGGCGAATCGTAGGGGTTAAAATACTTATGAACATCGCCATCGTCAAAGTACTTTGTGCACATATAGTAAAAATGGTCAGAAGTTTGCAGTTTTCTCCAGTCGGAGATCAGCTTTTTGTCCTTTGAACTTTTGATCTTTTTTTCGAGCCTGTAAATCTCATGCAAAGCACTTGACTGCATAGGGTTACCGATCCATGCGGTAAGGTCCCGTTCGGTATCGGCCCAGCTTATAAGGTGCGGAACATCAATGGTTCCGACAGAATCGTAGGCATCGATGACCTCACTCGGCGTTTTGAAATCGTTGTCAGGGTGCTGAAGTGTGTACTCCGGAAGGTGGTTGAGGAAATCGAAAATCCCCGTGTTTTCCCACTGGTGCTCGCCGAAAGTCTCGTAATCCATGAAAAGATTAACAACGTATCCATTTCCGTTAACTCGATTGAGCCATCTGACAAATTTATCAGCAGTTAGCGGCCATTGCTCCCACTGCTGGTTCGAGAACCTGAAAGCAATATCATCGCTAAGTGAATAGTTTTTCAGCAGCAGTTTGAGCCTGTTACAGCCTTGCGGGGTGTAAACGAAATTTGGACTTCGATATCCAAGTATTCTGTCCGCACCTTCGGAGATAATAGCGTCGAACTGGTCTGTGCTCTCAATGAAAGCTGCTAAATCGTTGTTGTAGATAAGCTCGGTATTTCGAAAGACCCTCGGCTTTAATCCGAAAAGGGAATTCATCATGTCACTGTGCATTTTTACCTGTTCAAGAAATTCCTCTCTCGAATAAAGGAAACTGAGGCTGTGATAGTATGTTTCGCCGAGAAACTCGACACAGCCGGTCTGTGCGAGTGCATGGAAAGTGCTCAATACTTCGGGGGCGAATTGTTCGAATTGCTCAAGCAAGGTTCCTGTAATACTGTAGGATATCTTGAATTTCCCTTTGTACTTTTTTATGAGTTTCAGCAGTAATCTGTTTGCAGGCAGGTAGCATTTATTAGCGACCTTTTTGCAAATGGCAGCGTTTTTATGGTCATCAAAATAATCGTGCTGACTGTCAAATACAGTGTAATGCCTTAATCTTGTAGGCTGATGAACCTGAAAATAGAAACAAACAGAAGCCATATTATTTTCCTAAAAATTACGAATTATTAGCAATATGCACCGCATAGAAGCTGTTTATAAATCTCAACACACTTAGTAGCAGAATTTTTCCATGTAAGTTTGCTTGCCTCAAAGTTGCCGTGATTTTGCAGACTGATCTTCAAAGAAGGGTATTTGAGTACGGCTACAACTTTATTGGCAATTTCATCAACGTCCCAGAAATCTACTTTTAGTACGTGTGTAAGCACTTCTGATACACCGCTTTGCTTGCTTATAATAACGGGGACATCGTTATTAAGTGCTTCGAGTGGGACTATTCCGAAAGGCTCGGAAACACTTGGCATAACAAACAGGTCAGCCATTTTGTATATTCTTTGAACATCGTCCCCCCGCAAAAAACCTGTGAAAAGGACCTTGCTTCCGATTCCGAGATTAACAGCCATTTCAACACTTTGGTGCATAAGATCGCCGGAACCAGCCATGACGAATTTTACGTTATCGTACACATCAAGTACCTTTTTGGCAGCTCTGAGGAAGTATTCAGGACCCTTTTGCATTGTGATCCTGCCGAGGAAAAGAACGATCTTTTCCTCTTTTTCAATTCCGGTATGCTTTAAGGCCCAGTTAACGTTAGAATCGCTGTTAAGACTTCTATCGATACCGTTGTGCACGACTTCTACCTTATCACCGTCAATAGAATATCTTGAGGTAACCGTATTCCTTGTAAAATAACTTACAGCAATAACCTTTTCGGCGGCATGAAAACCTTTTCTCTCGATATCGTAAATCGGCTGATTGACATGCTCACCGCTTCTGTCAAACTCGGTTGAATGTATATGTACAACCAGCGGCTTTCCTGTAATGGAAGCGACAGCCATAGCTGCGGGGTAAGTCATCCAGTCGTGGGCGTGAATGATGTCAAAATCTTCTTTTGTGGCAAGCTCAGCAGCAACAACAGCGTATCTGCGAACCTCAGTGAACATATCTCCGCTGTAATGGGCATTGTCCTTATTGACATCATTATAAGAAACTTCGCCAGTGAAGAAGCGTTTTTTGTGTATGATCTCTTCAATTTTTTTAGAATATTGCTGAGGTGTAAGATACGGCTGTAAAGGGGAATCTATGGTCTTAATTTTAACGTTTTTAATTTCCTCGACCTGATGATAGGTAAATGAATGCGAGAGCGAACTAGGTGAAAGCAATTTTACATGTGTAGAATCTTGGTGATCAATCATCTTCGGAAGTACGAATACGACTTCGGTTCCAAGCTGACTGATCGCCTTAGTAAGGCCATAACAAGCTGTGCCGAGACCTCCGCTTATAAATGGCGGAAACTCCCAGCCTAACATAAAAATTTTCATAAAAATGCTTTTCTTTCTTATTTAAAATTAAACAAATGCACCCTCTACCCACACCAAAGCAAAAAAACAGCAAAGAATCTTAATCTGTTTCTATGAAAAACATCATTTAAGTTGTCTGCATCTATATTTAATCGGACTTTGGGAGTGTTTTAGTTCATCTTTTTTAATTTAAAAACCTTATTTTTTGTGCTGATAACAGAATTTTCATGAGAAGAAAGCGAATTAAACTTAAATGTCATCCGAGCAGATAAAATTTAGTAACAAGGGTCCCATAAGAACAAAGTATTTCACAAGAAAAAAGCCGCCTCATTTTAAAATAAGACGGCTAAAAATCTGATCAAATAACCCGTAAATATTATAGGTCTTGTGCTTTTACGGTACTTCTCTTGTTGCCCTTTGTCCTTACAATGGCAGCGTCAAGCAAATCATAAACCTTATCGCTAATTGCTTCGAGCGACTCAGCAGAAGTCATCATTTTTTTGCTCTTGATATACGCTTTTATTTTGCTTGCAACAACTAAAGACTCTCTTGATTTTTTCTTTGCCATACAGCAAATCCTCCATGCAATAAAAAATAATAATTATAGCCGACGTTTAATCCATTTACTCGGCACATTTCACAGATGTTTTCATAAATATTATCGGCCATCTTTGCAACAAAAAAATAGTAATAAATGCGAAATTTATAAAGAAAACATACGTTTAGAGCAAATTTTGCAAAAAAAACATCAGAAAAGCACAAGAAATAAGCATTTTATATTCTGTCCATGTTAAGGAGAGCCTACTTCATGTCGAATATAAATCACAGCTTATATATTTGATTAATATAAAAGCGGAGACTTAAAAATGGCGAAGCGAGGCCAAAAATCAGGAAAAAGCAAGGTTAAATCCGAGCCGTTAGCGGCTGTAACGTTCTTGGACAATTACAGCGAAGTCGAGGAATGCCAGCTATTACTGGAAAGCAACGGTATCCCTGTAATTATTAAAGATGTCAAGGTTGAGGGCAACCGCGAAGAATTTGCAGTTTTGGTTGCTGAAGAATATCTCGAGGATGCTCAGTATTTGATAGAAAACGAAACTAACGATGACGATTTTTATGGTTTTGAATTCGATCTCGATGATGAATTTGAAATGGATTTTGAGCGTTTTGACGACGAATTTTAACAAATTTCAGTTTTATCGGAGTAGTAGTAATGGCTGAAGCTAATAAGAATAAAATTCTTGAAGGTAAACTTAGCAAAAAAAACGAACGCAGGCAGAATGTCGTCGATCGACGTATTGATTTTGACCTGAAGCGTGGTCCCGGCAGAAGGCGAAGTGACGTTCGAAAAGCGGCTGAAGAAGGTCAGATGTCCGAGGAGCAGCTTGAATTTTTGCTTGCGATAGATGAATATAAGCGCAAAAATTCCAGGCCATTTCCCACCTGGACAGAAGTATTTGAGGTCATCTATGCACTTGGTTATCGCAAGGTTGCAGAGCCTCAGCAAATGATCGATATCAAAATGGATAAACAACCCTGCTGTACAAAATAACAGAAGCCAAAGTACCCATGTTTTAATTTCCCGATGACACCTTTGCAAGAAGGCCATTTGCAATGCGTCTATTAATAACCAATTCCTTCGGCAAGTTTCCATCCTACTCCTCTCACAGATTTGATTATCTGCGGTTTTGTTGAGTCGGCTTCGATAATTTTTCTCAATTTGCCGATACTGACATCGAAAGTTCTACCTCCCTCATCGGGAGGGGAGCAAATTGAATCAGCCCACATGTGGGAGTGCCTTAGCTCTTTTCTTGAGATAGTCTTTTCGGGGTTATTTAGGAAGTATTTCAAAAGATCTCCGAGTATTCCGGGCAATTTTTTCAATTCACCGTTGCACCACACTTCACCGCGGTTAAAATCAACCACGGTATTCTTGAGTTTTATTTTTTCAGAAACAGGCCAGTCAGACTTTGCATTTAGCAAATGAGCTTTAATTCTTTTGATAAGTATTCCTGCGGATGCCTGTTTGCCGATCACGACATCATTTACCCCGATATCAAAAAGAGTGCCTTCAAGCTCAAATTTTAGAGTTTTCATAATACATATGATCACAGCTGTCGGGTTAGAGTCTTTTATAAAGGAACATAGTTTTGTTATGTCAGTTTTTACCGTATCGCACTCAATAACAATAAGTCGAAATCGTTTTAACCTTAACGCTTGATAAGCTTTCTGCATATCTGCAACTCGTTCCAAATCAAGGCCTTCGGCTTGAAGTTGTTTTTTGACACAGCAGTACCTTTGATGGTTTGAATCGATATACAACGCATTTTGCTTCCCCATTCTGCCACTCCCTAAAATATTAAAGTCTATAATTAATTTTTAGCGATTGGCCTCCCTGCCCTATAATTTTTTAAGCAACACTCTAATTGACCTGTCCATGTCAATATGATCTTTTGTAATTTATAAATACTTTTTAAATCTGTTAAAAGTAAATAAAATGTAAAAGATGTCGATGTGTCACCTGATAGAAATATCTAAATCTCTCTTAAAAAATTTCCTCTTCACTAATGGCATTTTATCACAAGAATTGATTTTCTCAACACTTGTTAATAATGAAACCAGAACTTTTTATACTCGTGTGACAACTATATGTCACAATAACCAGAAATTTCTGTTCAGCCATTTTCTTCAATTCTCCCGTCTTACCTGGATTAATATAGTAAGCTAATAAATGTTAATTACGGTAGCTCCATGAAAATTAAAAGTTACTTAAACCGCACTCGGGACCGCTTGTTTAAAATAGTTATAATCGCCATTCTCAAATTCTGCATTCACTAAACGGCTAAAAAGTTGTTTGTAATATCCGGCTATAACTGAGATGTCATGATGTTCTTTTGTATAGTTTGTGGTACTTTGAAAGTATTGAGCATACCTGTCCTTTGAGATAAGAAATCTGAAAACATTTTCTAACCTCCGCAAATCACCGCTGCAGCAGTATCCGCAATTATGTTCGTGGAGAAAGTTATCGGGATTCGCATTAAGCGATAAAATCGGAGTACCGCTTTTGCAGGCTTTTAGCATTTTGTACGAAAAGTCGGTGCTATCATGTGTTTCGACAAGTAATTTTGTCTGGACGAGATGGCTATCTGTGATTTGGTAATTTTTGTTTCTAATGAACCAGAGATTATCAAGCGTCATGGCACGCCTTGAAAGAGAAAGATAATCGCTGTCGTCATAAGAACCACTGCATATCATAGTGAAATGCTGTTTTGGGTTTTCGGCTGCGAGCCTGATAAATAATTCCGGGTTATTCGATGGCTTGCTATCGCCGTACCACAAAACGGTACTTTTCTCCATGCAAGTACCTTGACCCAGCCGCAAGCCGCTTTTAATAACAGTTGCCGGATGGCCAAAAGCCCTCGAAACCTCCTCGGCTGCATCGGCGGTATTGGCTGCAACCATGTCACTGCTGCAAATAGACCAGGCAACTATGCCTGAGAGAAAAGATTTGGCATGAGAAAATAATTTTCGCAGCTTATCAGCGGAGATAAGTCTCAAGATGATTTTTTTCTTTTTAATCCTGGCAAATAAGACACATACGGCTGTAAGAGCTGAAAAACAGCTAGTTATATAGATATCGCTATCAGTTTTTGATAATACACGAAATAAATCCACCGACTGAACTAACATATTTTTGCTCGTATCAGGGCCTTTTATTATCTTTACACCCTCAATTGTTTGAGTTTTCTTACGGTAATAATCGGAGCATATAAAACTGATCTCAAGTGAAGGGTCTTTTGCCAGTTCAGCGGCAGTTGTACAAAAATCCTGTGCAAGTTCCGAATAGATTTGGTTGTCTTCTGTATCCGTTAAAAGAAAATGAGAACGGTTCATTACGAAGCAAATTCTGAGTTTTTTTTTTGAACTGCAATATCGGCTGTTAATGTTGTTTAGAGTCATTTTTTGATCACTTTTTGATAACTCTTAAAATAAGCACCCGCAGTTGATCCCCAATTGAAAAGTTTTGCCCTCTTAAGACAAAGCCAGCCGGCAGAAAACCCCAAAAAACGAATGCGCCAGTTTATATTTATTGTCTTGCAAAAGTTTTTTATAATACCGGCTGGCCTTGAATAAACATTCAATAAATTCCTCTTTGCACCGCCGCCTCCAATTGGCGAAAATTCTCGTTTCTCATTAAAATCTTCAAAACTGCCTCCCGAAATTAAAAATTCCTGATACATATTGCCATAGAATGCTGATTAAAAAAGTAAAAGAAGATTAAATGTTTTCCAATTAAAGGCATAAATTAGTCGATAGCTGCCCATCAGGTGCAGGGCAAACGCATCTAATTTTTTTGTGATTCAAGACATCACTACCAGCAGTCCGATAACTTCTGTGTAAATTGTTATGTTATTGTTATACAGGAGCTTAGGCATGCAAAACACATTACTGGATTTTTTTACGGATATG
>JADHXY010000079.1 GCA_016782755.1 Phycisphaerae bacterium
ACTGAAGGGCTTTATTATGTATGAGTCAAAAAAACTTATCATTCTATCAATAAGCCTGCTGTTGATCTGTTTTATAGCCTCAATTCCTGTTTTTGCAGAAGAAAATACAGCCGAGCAAACAAAAATAAGCCTCACCTTTGTTAAGCTCGCCGATTTCTACCTGCGAGATGGAACTTTTATTAACGGCAGACTGCTCGAAGAAGATAAAAACAAGATCATCGTAGAATCACTCGACGGAAGCAAACTCGTCGTCCAGACATTTGGCAAAAAGCAGATCGACTCCCGAACATTGAATATAAAAAGCACATTTGAATACAACTACTATCTGTCATTAGCTGAATATTTCGCTGCAAAAACATGGGATTTCGAAAATGACCCTGACGATTTCATCCAGGCGATCAGAAGTTACGAAAAGGCTCAACTTCTCATTGCCGGAACATCGAGAGAAGATGACGATATCGCAAAAATAATACCAGCTAAGATCACCCAGCTAAAAGCCGACAGAGACATCTGGATAGAGCAGACCAAAACACGCTCAGAACTTAGAAAGCTTGAATTCGAAGCTACTTTCGAGCAGAAATTCGAAAAACTCGAACAAAAGCTCAACGACAGTGTCGAGCAAGTGGATTCGAAAGTTAAAAAAATTGACGATATCGCCGACGATGTATTAGACCAGCAGGATGAACTCAGAAAAGGTTTCATAAACGTCAGCGATGATCTTGTAAACCGCATGGATCGTCTTGAAGTAAGGCTCGAAGATACAAAAAATCTCATCTATTCTTACCGAAGGTACTACCCAGGTTACTGGAAGCCCAAAGAAGATAATAAATAGAACCAGATACTATATCGCAGCCAATGCACTCTTAACATCAGATATGAACGAGCTGATTTGATCTAACATCTTCTGCTTGTCATCAAGGTTTTCCTCTATCATCTTCACAATTTTCGAACCTATAATAACTCCATCAGCTCCCGACCGCGCAATCTGTACAGCATGTTCGGCACTGCTGATACCAAAACCGACACATACGGGGACATCGGTAAGCCCTTTAAGCTTTTCGATCAGCCCTTTGACCGTATCCGATAGCTTTTCCCTGCTGCCTGTCACTCCTAACAGTGAAACCGAATAAATAAAACCGTTTGTCTGGGCCGCTATCCTTTCTATACGCTCAGATCTCGTATTCGGAGTCACCATAAATACCGTATCAAGACCGGCACTTCTCTGAAGATCAGCTACTTCTTTAGCGTTATCGATATTCATATCAGCTACCAGCACACTATTAACTCCCGACTTGCAGCAGTCCTCAAAAAATTCTTTACTACCGTACTGGTATATCAAATTATAGTACATCAAAAGCCCGATCGGAATATCCTTATAATCCTTAACCTCTTTAATAAACTCTATCGCTCGCTTAACCGTCATTCCGCTTCTCATTGCCCTGATCCCTGCTTTCTGGATTGTCGGGCCGTCCGCGATCGGGTCGGAAAAAGCAATTCCCAGTTCGAGTATATCTGCCCCCGAGTCTATCGCTGTCTTTACTATTTCAAGGCCCGTGTCATAATCCGGATCACCTATCATAAAAAACGGTATCAATGCCGTTCTGTCCAGTTCTGAAAAAAGTTCACTATAGCTTTTCATCGTTTTATCCTTTTGTTACCTTTCTATAACTTTCGATTATCCCAACATCCTTATCGCCTCTGCCGGAAAGGTTCGCCACCACTACTGTGTCACTGCTCAGTTTGCCTTTTGACTTCATAAGGTATGCCAATGCATGAGAACTTTCCAATGCCGGCAATATACCCTCTAATCTGCACATCAAATCAAAAACCTTGATAACATCCTTATCCTCCGCTTCGACATATTCGGCTCTGCCAATATCCTTCAGCATGCAATGCTCAGGTCCTACCCCGGGATAGTCAAGCCCAGCCGATATCGACTCGGTATCAAAAACCTGCCCCTCCTGATTCTGGAGCAGATAGCTCTTGGTACCATGCAGAATCCCGATTTTACCCGCAACCAACGTCGATGCGTGCCTTCCCGTAGATACACCTTCTCCGCCTGCCTCTACACCGACAAGACGAACATCCTTATCCTCTAAAAAGGCGGAAAAAATCCCTATCGCATTACTGCCGCCGCCTACGCAAGCAACTATTATATCCGGCAGCCGGCCAATATTGTCAAGACATTGCTGACGTGCCTCTATTCCGATTGGTGTCTGAAAATGCCTCACTACCGTCGGGTATGGATGTGGCCCGGCAGCCGTCCCGAAAAGATAAAATGTATCATCAACATGCCCCGTCCAGTAACGCAGTGCATCGTTGATAGCATCTTTTAATGTTCCCGTTGCACCCTCTACGCCGATTACCTCAGCCCCGCAAAGTTTCATCTTATGGACATTCACACTTTGACGTTCGATGTCAGTCGTGCCCATAAATATTTTGGTCTCCATACCCAGAAGGGCACCTATCATCGCTGTCGCCAAGCCGTGCTGTCCCGCACCTGTCTCAGCGATCAGCTTGGTTTTGCCCATATATTTCGCAAGCAGTCCCTGGCCTAACGTATTATTAACCTTATGAGCACCGCCGTGAAGAAGGTCCTCTCGCTTGAGATACACCTTAAAACCAACGTATTCACTAAAGCGGCTGGCATAATAAAGAGGTGTCGGCCTGCCTGCGTAATTTCTGGACAAATTATCGAGTTCTGCAACAAATTTTTCGTCCTTGTAATATTTATAAAAAGCCTCTTCAAGTTCCTCGAGCACCGGAATCAGAACTTCCGGAACATAGAACCCGCCATAATCTCCAAACCTGCCTTTATTCTTCATCTTAAAATCCTATCCACGTAAATGACTAATATTATCAAATAATTCCTGCATTTTTTTATAATCTTTCTTACCCGGCGAACTTTCTATTCCGCTGCAGACATCTATACCATAAACTCCAAGCTCAACCGCCTTGGCAGCGTTTGACGGATTGATCCCGCCGGCTAAAAATATCCGCTGAGTTATATTACCAACTACATTCCAGTCAAAGCTGATCCCCGTCCCGCCATACTTACCAGAGTCATATGCGTCCAGCAGTATCGCATCTGTCGAATAATCTTTTGCCATCTCAACATTACTTTGATCTTTGACGCGGATCGCCTTCATTGTTTTAACGTCGACCGACAAAAAAGAGTCACAAAATTCCGTAGTCTCGTCGCCATGAAACTGTATCCAGTTGAGCTGACACGTTGACATTATCTTATTTATCTCATCAAAGCTGCTGTTAACAAAAACGCCCGCAACCTGCACATACGCCGGAAATTTACAAATAATCCCTGCCGCCGCCTCAGGCGTAATATATCGCGGACTCTTTTTATAAAAATTAAAACCAAGAATATCTGCACCCATATCTATTGCTGCCTGTGCATCCTCATAATTGGTTATACCGCAGATTTTAACTTTCACTATTTGCATCTTAATTTCCCATCAACTGTTCGATATCACTATAAGTTTTTCAAGGCTCTCCATCGCCTTGCCCGAATCAATACTATCCCGGGCTATTGTAATCGCTTTGTCGAAATCATCAACCAATTTACCAACTATCATACCTGCCGCCGCATTCAGTAATACCACATCGCGCCTACCGCCACGTTCCTTACCACTTAGAATATCTCGAATGATCTTTGCGTTCTCAGCCCTGCCGTCACCTTTAATGTCGTCGTTATCGCAACGAGTCATTCCGAATTCCTCTGGAGTTATGCTGAACTCTTTTTTCTGCGTCCCTGTATATTCCACTATCTTTGTACAACCTGATATCCCGATTTCGTCAAGTCCGTCGCTGTTAACCACCATAACTCTCTCACTGCCGAGCCTGGCCATAGTTTCTGCAATCATACCCATCAACGACTCATCAGCCACTCCTATAACCAACCCCTTAGCATCTGCCGGGTTAGCCAAGGGTCCGAGTACATTAAAAACCGTCCCGAAGCCAAGCGACTTCCGGATCGGCTGAACATATTTCGTCGCTAAATGAAATTTGGGTGCGAACATAAAACCAACACCTGCACCACTAATGCATTTTGCTATAACCTCAGGACTTGCTTCAATATTAACACCAAGCTCCGCCAGAACATCCGCAGAGCCGCACTTACTGGTTATCCCCCGGTTGCCGTGCTTGGCAACATGCAACCCGGCGCCAGCCGCAACAAACGCCGCAGCCGTTGATATATTAAAGGTCTTTTTCCCGCTCCCGCCCGTTCCTACTATGTCGATCAGGTAATCGTTGCCGGTTACAACTTTTACCGCATGATTCCGCAATGACTTTGCAAGGCCGGCAAGCTCATCCGCAACCACACCCTTAACGCGCAAAGCTGTCAAAAATGCCGCTACCTGAACCTCCGGCACCTCACCCTCAAATATCCTGTCGAGCAGTTTCTTTGCCTGCTCATAATCCAGGTCCTTGCCGCCGACTATAATTTCAAGGTACTCGCTGATACTCGCCATTTTATACTCCCTTTTTAACCGCCTTTGCTATCGACAATACATTCTCAATTATTCTGCCGCCTGTCGGTGTTAATATGCTCTCAGGATGGAACTGAACCCCGAATATCGGCAGCTGCTTATGCTCGATCCCCATAACTATCTCATCATAATAGGCAGTCCTCTCAAGGCATTCCGGAAGCTCATAACTGCAAAGGCTATGATAACGCCCGGCCTGAAGTGGATTTTCCAGCCCCGAAAAAATTCCTCGCTCGTTATGGATGACTCTCGAACTTTTCCCGTGCATAGGCTCCGGTGCATGACATATATTTCCGCCAAAATACTCGACTATACACTGATGCCCCAGGCAAACTCCGAAGATTGCCAGCTTTTCCTTAAAATAGTCAATAGCTGCCAGACTGACCACGGCGTTTTTTGGCATACCCGGCCCCGGAGAGATCACAAGAAGATCAGCATCAAATTCCTCACCCGCTTTTGCAAGTTCTTCGATTGGCGTATCACTGCGGTAAACCTTCGCCTCGCAATCCCGCTTGCAAAAATCGTCCACAAGATTGTAAGTGAACGAATCGAAATTATCTATAAACAACACCTTATGTTTCTGTCCCATCATTTTTCCCTTAAATAACCTCACCCCTTATCGCACGCAAACAGCTGTTTGCCTTGTGCTGGGTTTCTTCGAATTCAGTTTTCGCAACGCTGTCGTGAACGATCCCCGCGCCCGCACGAACATAAGCCGTCTTCCCCTGTACCTGCAAACTGCGGATCGTTATACAGCTGTCAAACTGGCCGTCAACCGTCAAATACATCACCGCTCCGCCGTAATAGCCTCGCTTTGTATTTTCCAACTCCCTGATTATCTTCATCGCCTCTATCTTCGGAGCACCCGTTAAAGTACCCATATTCATCGTCGCAAGATATGCACTCAAAGCATCGAGACCCTCAGCTAACTTACCCTTGACATTACTCACAAGATGCTGAACCGATGCATATTTCTCAACAGTCAGCAGCTCTGTCACTATCCTGCTGCCCGGCTCCGATACCCTTGCAATATCATTCCTCGCCAGATCAACCAGCATTATATGCTCTGCCAACTCCTTGCGGTCCAGCTTCAACTCCGCCTCATACCGAAAATCCGTATCATGATCAATCTTGCCATCGATCTTACCTCTTGGCTTAGTTCCGGCGATCGGCCTTATCTCCACAAAACGCTCCCCGTTACCGCTAACTCGCAAGTTCAGCTCCGGGCTTGACCCCATCAATATTGTCCTCGGCGTATTTATATAGAACATATAAGGCGATGGATTCAATTCCCGAAGCCGTTTATAAACATCCAGCGGCTCATCACCGCAAGGCTCGCTGATCGTCCTGCTCAAAACCACCTGAAAAATGTCACCGTCAATTATATGCTCTTTTGCCTTGCCGACCATCTCTTCGTATTCGGCCTGTTCGGTATCCGTTGCTCCCGTCTCAGTAGTGCCTTTATATTCTTTTGCCTGCGGAGTTTCATATCTTGCCATATTTAGATAATAATCAAACTTATCCTGGGCATCCTGGATAATTGCCTCTCGATCCCCGTCCGTAACAATTACGTTCACAACGATATGCCCGGTGCGGTGTTCGTGATCCATCAGAAATATATTGTCCGCAAAATAAAGCTCATAATCCCGATTGCCAAGATCATCGGCTTTGCTTTTAGGGAGTTTTTCGAACTGGTCAACAAAATCATAACTCAACGCCCCGAATAAGCCGCAAGTTACCCTGAAAGGTTTGCTCGCTAACTTGAATGAAAACGCCACCGCCCTCAATACATCCATCTGATTAAAACTTTGAAGGCGGCTTTGCTCATCAATTTTTCGATCGCTCTCTTTGATGATGCCACTTATTAACCCATCTCCGAATTCAACCTTTCGGCAAAAATCGAATTTACCCTTTACACCTTCAAGGTATTTGAGCATTCGCTTGCCGGTCCCGTTCAAGGCCTCGATCTCAAATTCATTACCCTCGCCGCTCATATAAAGTGCAGGCCGCGATGTCCCAAAACTCAATGCGCCGCTGCCGTTAAGATATTCACGCGACTCAAACATACAGCAATTTTCCGCTCTGCCGTAATCACTTATCTTGGCAAAAAAATCCATCGGATCATCCATTTCGATCTGCTTAACGATCGGAACGATCTGACCCGGCTCAGCATTCAATATCAACTGTCTGTAATTATCCATTATAATTAACCCTCTAACCTGACTTACAAATCTACAAAAAAAGACAGCCCGTTTTTCCAACAGGCCGCCCTAAAAGTTCAATCAATTTTTAATTACAGCAGAACTCTCAACCTGTCGGAAATTTTCCAACAAGCCGCCACCAGTTACCATTATGTCTTTGCGTGTTCTGCTGCATAGAAACATTAAACCAAAAAAAATTTATCAAGTCAATAAAAAATCTGACTTTTTTAAATTTTTTAATGTGCCTTTAATAAGATTTACAAAAAAAACACTTTTAAGCTGTTTTCTTGTCAGCAGCCCCCTTTTTATCGGGTCCTTTTTTAGCTTCCGAACATTTTTCTTTCTTTTCACAGCTTTTACATGCCTCACTGCTTTGACTTGCGGATTTCTTGGCTGCCGATTTATAATTGTCGCTGCGGTAATCCGTTTCATAAAAACCGCTGCCTTTGAAAATCACACCCGCCCCAGCACCGATAAGCCTCTGAAGTTTCATCTTTCCGCATTCCGGGCATTTTTTCAATAATTTCGAGCTCATCGATTGAAAGTGCTCAAATTTATAACCGCAATCCTTACAAACATAATCATAAGTAGGCACTTTAATTACTCCTCACTACTTTCTTCTGCATCCTGATCTTCCGGCTGCTGTTCGATCTTATTAACAATTACCCTGCTCGGCCTTACAACTCTTCCGTTGAGCTTATAGCCTTTCTGGAATTCCTCGAGTATTATCCCATCCTCGCTCTCAGGCTCACTCCGTCGCATCATTGCCTCGTGAACAGCCGGATCAAATAACTCACCGACCGACTTTATCTGCTCTAAATCAAGGGAATTTAATATATCCACCATCTGATCATAAACAATTTTTATGCCATCGGCAATAACTTCAACATCCTCGGCTTTTTCAGCATTGATTATTGTATGTTCGAAATTATCCAGCACCGGCAAAAGCCGTTTGATTACCAATTCCTTTTCATAGCTTACAGAATCCGCTATTTGCTTAACATTGCGTTTCTGGTAATTTGCATAATCCGCGCTAACTCGTTGAAGCTTTCCGAAAAGATCATCTTTTTCTTTTCTTACCGCCTCAAGCTCCTGGCAAAGTTCTTTGTAATTTTTATCTTCGCCCACAGCTTTTTCACCGACCTGCTCTTTAGTTTCTTTTTTCTTTGTCATTTGCCGTTACCAAAATACTTTTTAAGTTTCTCAATAAAACTCTCAGACTGCGGGTTAACATTCTTATTTTCTGTTTTCGCAAATTCACTCAGCAGATCCTTCTGCTTGCCGTTCAGTTTAGTCGGCGTCTCTATCGTAATCTGAACAAGCTGATCGCCTTTTTGTCGGCTTCGCATATTTGGCAATCCCTGACCCTTGATACGGAAAACATTTCCATACTGAGTACCAGCCGGTATCTTCAATTGCTTCGTACCGTTAAGACTCGGGACCTCGATAGTTGCCCCCAAAGCCGCCTGCGTAAAGCTTATCGGCACGACGGCTATCAACGTATTGCCGTCCCGTTCGAGAAATTCATGTTTTGCTATACGTATATAGCAATAAAGATCACCTCTTGGCCCACCCTGTTTGCCCGGCTCGCCTTCATTGCTGACCCTTACTCCCTGACCCTCATGCACACCAGCAGGTATCTTCACAGCCACTATACGTTTTTTGGGAACCTGCCCCGTACCCCGGCACTTTTTACATGGATTAGTTATAACCTTCCCTTCGCCGTGACAATGCGGGCATGTTGATACCATCTGGAAAAATCCACCGCCGCGGGATATCTGCCCGCTGCCTCCGCAAGCAGGACACTTGCTCGGCTTGGAACCTTTATAGCTTCCGCTGCCGCCGCAATCGCCGCAAATATCCTGACGTGTAAATTCTATTGTCTTCTCTGTTCCCTCGGCAATGTCGTTTAACGTAAGCTCCACCGTTGTCTCGAGATCATAACCTTTCGCAGGTCCGGTAGGCCTTCTCTTGCTTCTGCCCGTTCCAAAGATATCGCCAAATCCGAAAATATCCGAGAACATGCTCCCGATATCATCAACGTTCATCCGCGAAAAATCATGCATCCCTGATCCGCGAAGACCCTCATGCCCGAACTGGTCATAACGCTGACGCTTTTCAGGATTACTCAAAACCTCATAAGCCTCCGCACACTCCTTAAACTTCGCCTCCGCCCCCTTATCGCCCGGATTCTTATCAGGATGATACTTCATAGCCATCCGGCGGTAAGCACGTTTTATATCCTCTGCCGACGCATTCTTATTTACACCAAGAACTTCGTAATAATCACGTTTTGCCATTTAACAATCTCATTAATAAAGTGCACAAACCGTACTTCTGCAATACGGCTTGTGCACTTGGTCTGACTTCTAAAAAATTAAACTACAGCACCGGTTGCCGCGTTTTCAGCGTCATCGTCCTTAAGGTCTGTTATTGCAACGCTTGTCGTCAACATCAAACCTGCTACCGATGCGGCATTCTGCAATGCAATCTTCGATACCTTAGCAGGATCAATTATACCCGCCTTGAACATATCTACGAATTCGCCTTTACCAGCATCATAACCGATTTTTTTGTTTTCTACCAGTTTTTCCAGCAGCTGGGCAACAATAACCTCGCCTTTTTCGCCACTGTTGTCGATTATCTGTCGAGCGGGAGACTTAAGAGCCTCGCATATTATATCAAAACCGATCTTTTCATCGCCCTTGACCTTACTCCTGCCATTCTTAACGACTTCGATAGCCTTCAAAAAGATC
>JADHXY010000080.1 GCA_016782755.1 Phycisphaerae bacterium
TATATGCCGAAATTTCGCAATAAGCAGAAAAATTAATAGGGATTCTTAAATGCTTGCAAATGCAAATGCCACAAGAATGGAACTCTTACAGCTGCGAAGGCGTGTCGCACTCGCCACTCGCGGACACCACCTGCTTAGCGAAAAACGTGACGAAATCAGCCGTCAGCTGATAAAGATCGCCCGTAAAATCCAACCGCTCAGAAAACAAGTCGAAAAACAGCTGCTCGAGACTTGCAGACGTTTTATGTTAGCAAGAGCCTCAGTCGAACCCGAACACACAAAGGCCGCTTTGGAAATCCCCACAAAAAAATTCAGCCTTGCCGTCAGCCTTGCAAGTGTTATGAACGTCCGCGTCCCAGAACTTTCAAAGGAAATAAAAGGGGACATCATCTGCTATGGCTTCTCCACTACTTCCGGCGAACTTGATGTCGCTCTGCTGGCTCTGGAAGAAGTTTTCGATAATCTCATTGAATTAGCCGAAAAGGAAAAACAAGCCAGACTCCTTGCAACCGAACTCCAGATGACCCGCCGCAGGGTAAACGTCCTTGAGCATGTCGTCATACCTCAATACCGCGATACTATCAAGTACATTTTCGATAAACTCGCCGAAGCCGAGCGTGACAACACAAGCAGACTCATGAAGATCGCCGACATTATCCGTGCCTGATTTCTGCCGACCCTGAAACAGTCGAAAAAGTAAACTTGCCCTTTTTGTCGGTTTTTAGTATCGTAATCCCTCATGGAAAAACAATATTTGACTATTGGCGACTTTGGAAAATCAAGACTGAAGAATATATACACCTTTCTTGCCGTCAGATCATATTCTGCAATTGTCTTTGCCGCTCTTTTCTGCACACTGGCTGTAAAACTTTTTCACTCTTTAAGGATTGGCCTTGTTTATGATTATTCCAGATGGATATATTCTGACATCGCCTTTTTGCTCGCCGCAGAGATCGTCCTCTCCTATTGCTGTTACAGATGGAACAAAAAAAGAATTATCAGAACCGCAATTGTTATCGCATCAGTTATTTGCACATGGTCTGTAATGAATGCCGGCTGGATAATCAGAACCGGAACTCAAATTTTGCCGCAGGTACTTTTGCCGCTAATACGTGAACCCATAACATCTCTTACGATAATAGGTATCAATCTTGCTAAAATGCCAGCCGCCGCCTTTGCTCTTCTCGGCCCAAGTGCCATCGCCTTAGTATTTGTTTTTTATACGGTCGCAAGGCCAAAAAAGCAGCTTTACAATAAAGAAAAATTCAAAACAAAAATTATTATCACTTCTGCTGTCATACTAACTGCTTTGATATTAAAGTTCTTCGCACTGCAAAAACCAGATACTCAAACCGCTTCGATGGGTCTGAAATTCAATTCACAAGTTAAAGCCGCTTCCACGCTGCTAAATGCCGCAATAGACTCAAAAAGGAAATCAAACAACAATCCAGCCTCTCTTAAAATTCTCCCAAAAGCACAGGATACACAACTCGAAAGGCAATCCGCCGCACCTGATTATAATATTATCATAGTAATTCTCGAAGGCATCCAGTACCGCCTCACTTCGTTGGCTGATAACGATAACAATAACACGCCATACCTTAGAACCATAGCCGAGCAAGGCGTCGAATTTGCCAATACCCGTACCTCCCTGACTCACACCACAAAAGCTCTCTTCGCTCTCCACACTGGCCAAAACCCCTCCGTTCTGCAGGATATCGCAGAAGCGGTACCATCCCAAAATAACTTCGCCGGACTCGTTTCGATATTAAAAAAACAAGCTGGCTATCGAGCCGCCTTTTTCCAGTCTGCAAAAGGAAATTTCGAATCCCGACCCGCGCTCGTTTCAAATCTCGGCTTCGATCAATTCTATGCCAGGGAAGACCTCAACGACCCCAACGCCTTTGTCGGCTACCTTGGCTGCGACGAATTTGCACTCTTAAAACCGTTAACGAATTGGATAACGCAAAACCATCAGCCGTTCATTATTAGCATAATGTGTTCTATCACCCACGACCCATATCAGGCACCTCTATGGTATGGCATCCCCCCAAAACAACCATTTGATAGGTATATTCAGTCGATACAATATACCGATACATTTCTTGCCGCATTAGATGACCAGCTTGAAAAGATGAATTTGAAAGAAAAAACTATCCTTTGCGTAATAGGTGACCACGCAGAAGCCTTTGGAGAACATGGTTTTCTCGGACACGAAAGGATAGTCTTCGAGGAAGCACTCAGAATCCCATGGGTCATGCGGGCACCCGGGCTGATTGATGCAAACACTAAAATTTCGCATCCAGCCGCTTCAATAGACTTGTCCCCGACATTATTGAAAATTCTGGGTTTTCAATTTACACACGACACCTTTGATGGCCTTGATGCCCTTGGGCCGGTTGAGGAAAATAGAAAAATTTATTTCTCCGGATGGATGAACAACGGGCCAGCTGGTTACATGGTCAATAACAAAAAATACATATATGACCCTATAAACGATACCCTTTTGATTTACGATTTGAAGGCCGATCCTCTTGAAACCATATCTTTGGCCCCAACGGATATTGAGCGTGAAAAAATAATCGACGATATTAACAAATGGCGGCAGGGGACTATCTTCAAAATCGATCAGCAGCAAGAGGGCGAGAAAATATTATTTGATCGATGGCAGTGTATATGGGATAATCGAATATCTTCGACCAAAAGGATATCCCAGGATTGATTCAAAGGTGCGGCTATGTTCAAAACATTAGAATGGAAGGGCGGTATTGACGGCTATCTTGCCCTCACAGACCAGAGACTTTTGCCCGCTGATTTTGTAACCATCAAGTGTCAGAATATCGATCAGCTTATAGATGCCATAAAAACCCTTGCCGTTCGCGGCGCACCCGCCTTAGGTGTCGCTGCCGCATATGGTCTTGTTCTTGGCCTAAAAGATTTAGATAACGACCTCGACCTCAAAACCGCTATCGAGCAACTCGATAAAACATCAGACCTCCTCGCTTCTTCAAGACCCACAGCCGTAAATCTCTTCTGGGCGTTGAAAAAAACCAAAGACCTCGCCGATACATTCGCAGCCCAAAACCCAAACGCAAAAACATTCCAACTCAAAGAAATACTGCTCAATCATGCTCATGATATATGCAGCGATGATATCCGCATGTGCATTCAAATAGGAAAAAATGGTGCAGATTTAATACAAGATGGCACTTCTATTCTTACCCACTGCAACGCCGGCGCACTGGCAACTGCCGGGCAGGGCACTGCACTTTCACCGATGTTCGAGGCAAAAAAACTCGGACGAAACTTTAAAGTCTTCGTTGACGAAACCCGTCCTCTCCTGCAAGGCTCGAGACTCACCGCATGGGAACTTACCCAGGCCGATATAGATGCAACGGTAATTTGCGACAATATGGCCGCCTCGCTCATGAAGCAAAAAAAAATCGACATGGTCATAACCGGCGCAGACCGAATCGCCGCAAACGGTGACACTGCTAATAAAATAGGTACTTATTCATTAAGCGTTCTCGCTAAATACCACAACATACCATTTTTCATCGCCGCACCATCGAGTACCTTCGATCTAAATATCCCCAACGGCTCACAAATACCAATCGAACAGAGATCACCGAACGAACTCAGGTTTTTTAACAATATCCAGATCGCCCCCGAAAAAGCCAATGTATATAATCCTGCATTTGATGTCGTAAATGCCGCCGATATCACCGCCATCATCACTGAGAAAGGTGTAATAAATTCTCCTGACGCTCAGAAAATATCAGACATGATCGGATCAAATTGATTAATAGAATAAAATTTTGCGACTGAAAGCAAGTGACGAAAAAAGCGATAACAAAAAAACTCAAATTTTTCTATCAAGGCTTTAACCATCTCCTGTGGCCTGCTGTCTGTATTAATTGCCGACAAAAGATCACCGAACAGCGAAAGGACCTCTGCCCCGAGTGTACCGACCAGATACTTGCTTCGACCCGTAGCCATTACTGCCCGCATTGCGGCAGGAATGTCAGCATGTATGGTCTGCTTGAGGACGGCTGTCCCGCTTGCATTGATTTTACCTTCCATTTCGATGCAATTGCAAGATTAGGCACTTACGAAGATGCCCTCAGGAAAACCGTATTATCCTTAAAGCATCAGAAAACCGAACTCGTCGATCATCTTTCAGGTATGGCAAATGCCGTTTTTAGTCAGGCTCACTTTTTCCCGCAAATAGACTTTATAGTGCCGGTTCCCCTCCACTGGACAAGAAGACTATCGCGAGGCTACAACCAGTCACTGCTCATAGCGAAAAAACTCTACCATCCCTCTGCTCGCATAAGTATCGATCTTGTCCGTATAAAAAAAACAAAGCCTCAACCGGTTATGGTCACTGCCCAAAATCGAGCCAGAAATGTCGCCGACGCTTTTGCTGCCAGGCGAGATCACCGGTTCGCAAACAAAACCATTTGCCTGGTAGATGATATAAAAACCTCCGGTGCAACCCTTAACGAGTGTGCCAAAACTCTAAAGCAAGCCGGAGCAAAAAAAGTATTTGCATTCGCCCTCACTGTCGCCGGCCAAAACCCCGGTTACTAAATCACCATAAGACCCCTTTCTGCCGCCATAGGCAATTCCCTGATACAACAAAGAGAATTTTACCCGATTGCAGCTTCACGGCGATTTTATAAAGTTATACTTGTAATAAATTATATCGAAACGTTTTCGAAAGGGGCAAGGGATGAAAATGTTAAACCGGGCTAATAGTTCTCAAATTCAAAACAATAAAAAACAGCAGGAAGCCAAATCCGAGTCTGAAAAGAGAATAATTACACGGGCAGTTGAAATTTCTTTGTCGCTGGTCGAAGAATTAAAAGGTTCATGATGAATTTACAAAAATTGAAAGGGTATTAAAATGTGCCAGTCATGCGGTTGTACGCCATGTAAAAAATGTGGCAGGGCTATAGAAAACAAAGTTTGCAGCGGCTGTAAAAAAACTCCAAAAGAATGTACTTGCAAACCGAAAAAGTAAAACGTAAAAAAAATTAATTACAAGGAAGCCATAATGAATAACACACTAAAGAAATTATTCTTTTGTGCAGCCGTTGTTTCTCTACTTGTATCAAGCGGCTGTGGAAAAAGGGCGGACGAGACAAAGCCTATAAGCGAGGTCAAAGCCGAGGCAGAAAAAATGAGCGTGACAGAGCTTCAATCTATGGCACTAAAATACAAAAATGCCATAACCGCAAAAAAGAACGATCTCGAAAAATCAGCCGCTAAACTAAAAGAAATAAAAATCGCAAAGCTCATGGACGATGAAGCAAAAAGACTCAAAGCCGACATCGAAACCGTCGAAAAATCCATAAAAGCACTTACACAAAGATTTACCGTCTATTACGATAAATTAAAAGAAAAGGGCGGGGATTTAAGCGGATTAAACTTATAACGATAGTGATCTTTTTTAGGGGGTAGAAAAATGCAGCAAATTAGTCAGTTCCTCACCACTTATGGCTTCCAGCTCATCGGCGCGGTTTTAATACTTGTCGTCGGTTGGTGGATCACAAAATTAATTTCAAAATTTTTAGGAAAAATACTCGACAAGTCCGGTATCGACAAGACCCTCAGCATTTTCCTCTGTAAGTTCTGCTACTTTGCACTGCTGACATTCGTTGTTATTGCCACCTTGAACAAAATCGGTATGCAGACGACCTCATTCATCGTCGTCATCGGTGCTGCGGGTCTTGCCGTCGGCTTGGCATTACAGGGTGCTTTGTCTAATTTCGCTGCTGGCATACTTTTGCTTATCTTCAAACCGTTCAAAGTCGGCGACTTTGTGGAACTCGCCGGAAGCAAGGGAACCGTAAAAAAACTTGAGATATTCAACACCGTCCTCGACACACCCGACAATATTCAGGTTGTAATACCAAACTCAAAAGTTACAGCCGCCAGCATGAGCAACTTCACGGTAAACCAGACTCGCAGAGTGGATCTAACCATCGGGATTTCATACGAAGATGATATCCAGCGGGCAAAAGATGTAATCCTCAGCGTCCTCAAATCCGACAACAGGGTACTAAAGGACCCCGCTCCCGCAACCGCCGTCTCAGAGTTGGCAAACAGCAGCGTAAATATGGTTGTCCGACCGTGGTGCAAATGCGAGGATTACTGGGACGTCTATTTCGACATAACTGCAAAGGTGAAGCAGGCCCTCGACGAAAATCACATTTCGATACCGTACCCGCAGCAGGATGTCCACTTCAAAGACGGAAAAGCTATCGAAATTCTCCAGGCCTTAAGAGAAGAAAGAGCCCACGCGCATCATTAAGATTTTAAAGTAGAATAGATAATGCTTGATTGAAAGCTGTTCTGTCAGTATTATTTGTTCAGACAAACGGCTTAATCTTTAAGTGTGGAGACTCTATGCGAAAAAATAGATTAATAGCTTGTATATTATTGCCTCTGAATTTATTTCTTTTAACCTCCTGCTCGGAAGTTGCCATCACCGGCAGACAGCAGCTGAACATCGTCCCGGACTCACTTATGAATTCCCTGAGTTTGCAGTCGTACAATGATTTCCTCTCACAGGCAAAAAAAAGCACCGACTCACAAAAAAATTCAATGGTCACCAAGGTTGGCAAAAATGTCGCCGCTGCCGTCGAAACATACTGCTATGAAAACAATCTCTCCGACAGGGTAAAAGGTTTCAGCTGGGAATTTAATCTTATCGATGACCCCAACGAAAATGCATGGGCAATGCCCGGCGGAAAGATTGTCGTTTATTCCGGCCTGCTCGATATTACCCAAAACGAAGCCGGCTTCGCCGTCGTCATGGCACACGAAGTCGCACATGTCATAGCAAGACATGGAAGCGAAAGAATGAGCCAGTCACTTCTGGTTGACATGGGCGGAATGGCACTCTCACAGGCAATTGCCGAAAGCCCCGCAAAAACTCAAAACCTCTTTCTACGCTCTTACAGCATCGGAACTCAATACGGCTTTCTCCTCCCGTACAGCCGCACACACGAAACCGAAGCCGACCGGCTCGGACTCATTTTCATGGCATTAGCCGGCTACAATCCAAACGAAGCTGTAGCATTATGGCATCGCATGGCAGCCAACTCAAAGGGCCCAAAACCCCCCGAATTACTCAGCACACACCCCGCCGACCAGACACGAATCGCAAATATAAAAAGCTTCCTCCCCGAAGCGATGAAATACTACAACCGCTCAAAAACGATATACTAAAAATAACCGCCCCTTGCTATCTGCCGGAATACATCGAGTCATAATAACTCTGGTAATCGCCGCTGACAACATCACTCAGCCATTTCTCATTCTCAAGATACCAGTCTATCGTTCGCACGATCCCTTCCTCGAAGGTCACCGACGGCTTCCATCCTAACTGCCCCATCATCTTACTTGCATCGATAGCATACCGCCTATCGTGTCCCGGCCTGTCCGTAACATGCTTAATAAGCCCTTCACTCTTACCGACCCTATCGAGTATCAGCCGAACCACCTCAAGATTTGCCTTCTCGTTACAGCCGCCGATATTATAAACCTCGCCCGGCTCCGCCTCACTCAAAACCTTCCACAAAGCCGTACAATGGTCATAAACATAAAGCCAGTCCCGAACATGCAAACCGTCACCATAAACAGGCAGCTCCTTATCGTTCACTGCGTTATTTATCATCAGCGGGATCATCTTCTCAGGAAACTGAAACTGCCCGTAATTGTTCGAACACCGCGTAATGTTATACCTCAAACCAAACGTATGCCCGAAGGAACTCACCAGCATATCCGCCGCCGCCTTGCTCGCCGAATATGGCGAATTCGGACTAAGCGGCGTATCCTCCGTAAACATCCCCTCGCTGCCGAGCGACCCGTAAACCTCATCTGTCGAAACCTGCAAGAACCGCTCGATTTTCCTATCCCTTGCCGCCAACAAAAGATTCAACGTCCCGTTAACATTCGTATCGATAAAAATCTTCGGCCCGGTTATAGAACGATCTACATGGCTTTCCGCCGCAAAATTGACTATCGAATCTATCTTATACTCGTCCATAAGCGACCCCACAACTCCCGCGTCGCATATATCCCCTTTAACGAACTTATGCCTGTCACTGTCTAAGTACCCCGCAAGGTTCTCAAGATTCCCCGCATAAGTCAGCTTATCGAGATTTACAACAAAGCAATCCTGCTCATCAAGAAGCATCCGCACAAAATTACTGCCAATAAAACCCGCTCCGCCTGTAACCAATATCCTTCTCATAATTCCCTCAAAAATTCTTCCAGCGATTCTCCCCACCCCCGTATCGGCCCGTCAAGCACGCCGCTGATTTTACTGCAATCGAACATACTATTCAAAGGCCTTTTCGCCGCACTCACAAATTCATCACTGCCGCACGCCTTCACTCTAACCCCGATCCCCAACTTCTCAAATACGAACTTTGCCATCTCGTACCTGCTAACATACCCGCCGTTCGCAAAATGATACAACCCCTCAGGCCGCTTAGCCGCAAATTCGCATATCGCCTTAGCAACTTCCCTCGTCCAGCTCGGCCCCCCAACCTGGTCACTCACAACCTTTAATTCATCCCTTCCCTCTGCCAGCTTCACTAACTTCTTAACAAAATTATTCCCATGTTCCCCATACGTCCACTCAACCCGCATTATCGCATTCGCACACCCACTCTCAGCCAGCATCTTCTCACCCGCCAGCTTACTCGCCCCATAAACATTCAACGGCCTCGCCTCATCCTCTTCCGAATACGCCCCATCCTTAAGCCCGTCAAAAACAAAATCCGTACTAACATGCAGCACCCACTTCTCAGCCGCCTTCGCTATCCGCCCAAGCATCCCAACCGCCCCCGCATTAACCCTATACGCCAACTCCGCCTCACTCTCCGCCTTGTCAACATTCGTATAAGCCGCACAATTTACAACCGCCCCCGCCCACTCAATCGCTTCTCGAACGTGACTTTCGTTTGTAATATCAAATTCCGGAAGGTCAAACTGTTTCGCATCCATCCCGCAAAGCGCACACTCCCTCGCGACATCACTGCCCAGCATCCCCTTACCGCCCAGAATCGCAACCTTTTCTCTATCCATCCTTGCGTGTCCACTCATAAGGAATATGGTTATCGTGCGGATCGGTACGGAATTCATCAGGCTCATTGCGGTCATACATCTCCGATACCACATTGAAAATATACGCCTCCTGCTCCCCAACACACATCCACCCGTGCTGAACTCCCGGCGGTATCCTAACCATTCCCGGCTGATGCTCGCCCAGGTAAAGCTGATTTACCACTCCATAAGTCGCCGAGTCTTTCCGGTCATCATAAAGCCCAACC
>JADHXY010000081.1 GCA_016782755.1 Phycisphaerae bacterium
ACTGCTATAAATGAAGGGATACGTAAACTTGTTTTGTAAGAGATTAGAAATAAATTGCAAGGTCTAATAGAAGCAGGATAATCAAGTTACCCGTTCGACGAACTGTTTTTAATAGATTTCTCGGCAAGCTCGAAATGACCGTGTTTTATTCGGAATGACACGTGGGGAAGTGGGGTGGGAATGAGATAATAATTCTTTCGCCGCGTTGGGGCTTTGGGTTTTTGGAGTGCTCTTTACCGGAGGTTTACACCTCCGGCTATTATTGTGTCGCTCCTTTGGAGCTTGAAAAAGAAACAGCGTGGGTAAGCAAGTTACCCACCCTACCAGACTTTTGCTCCGATCAACTACATCGGGAACAATTCTCAATAGATTTCTCGGCTGCGTTCGCAATGACAATGTGATGCTCGCAATGACGGTGAAAGAGGCTTTGTTTTTATCCCATCGCTTGCGCTCAGGGCTTGGAGTTTTTTGGGTGTTGATCCCGGCGCTTGCGCTTCGGGCTTTTAATATTTCGCTGCTTGGGAGCTTATAAGGAATTTAGATTGGCGTTGGCAGAAGTTGGTATTGGTGGTGTGGCGGAATTTTGGGGACCTCTAAAAATTCAGGTGTGCTTTTTGGGTATCGCAAAGAAAACGGGGCCAAAATTAATTGACCCCGTTTTATTGTTAGTTTGCCTTTGATATTCTTATCTGAAGTAGATGTACAAGCCAATAGTTGCAATAACGATGAGGGTGCCAAAGACTTTTGCGGATTTCGAGGATTTGAGGTCCATATCTGTATTCTGCTTGATAACGAACGGCTCTTTTCTCGGCTTGATAATGGTAATTATCCACATAGTGATAATTATGCAGAAGAATGTAATCGCCATCCGGTCGAGGAATGCAAGTTCGTGATCCATGAATATCAGTTCAGGTTTTGCTACTTTGATTAACAGATAAATGATCGGACTGAGTATCAGGCCTAATGTTCCGGCTATTCCGGGAGCTCTGCGGTTGATGAGTCCGAATACGAATACGGCGAGGATGCCCGGAGAGATGAAACCCTGGAATTCCTGGATGAATTTGAATACACCGCCAAATTTTGGATTGTCAAGCTGTGGTGCTACCAGGCAGCCGATGACAGCAAAAAGTCCGACGCATATCCGCCCCATTGTTACGAGTGCCTTTTGTGAGGCGTTTTTGCTAATGAATTTTTTGTAAACGTCCATTGTGAAAATTGTTGAAGCAGAGTTTAGCATCGATGCGAGAGAACTCATGACGGCGCCGAGCAGTGCGGCTAAGACAAAGCCTCTCCATCCTATCGGGACGAGTCTTTTTATCAGCAGTGCGAAAGCAGAGTCGTATTTGTAACCGATGAACGGCTGACTTATCTGGATATTTTTATCTTCTGCTAAGGTTGCATTTTTCTCGAGTATAGCAGCTAATATGGCTTCATTGTTCTTTTGCAGATTTTTCTCGGCAGTCCATTGGGTGTTTTGTTCGTACTCTATCTGAGCAGCGAGCATTTTGGAATTGAAAGCGACGATTTTGTTTGCGGCATCGGGGTATATTTGTGCGAAATCATCGTTAAATTTGAAAGCCATTTTTCCGGCGGCAGGGTCGGCTGTGTTGGAATTGATAAAAGTTGTTACGGAGCCTGCGAAATCGAAATCTTTCATTTCGGTATCTTCGGCTTTTAGGAATCTTACGGCGTTTTTGTTTGTGTCAATGGCTTCGACTTTCATGTCTTCGCTGAAAAGGTTGAAAGCGAGGATGCCCGGGATAACGATTATAAATGGAATGATAAGTTTTAAGCCTGCAGCGAAGACGATGCCTTTTTGTCCCTCGCTTAAAGATTTTGCACCGAGAGTTCTCTGCATGATGTACTGGTTGAGGCCCCAGTAATAAAGGTTAGGTATCCACAAGCCGATGACCAGAGCTGTCCAGGGTATTTCCGTGTCATCTTTTGGCAGGAACATGTGGAGCTTGTCGGCATTGACGAATTTGAATTTTTCCAGAACCGAAGCTCCTGCATCTATGTTTGCCAGAGCTGGTATTGTTTCGACAGAAGCAGAACCGAAAGCTTTCATAGCCCAGTAAAGAATCAAGGCGCCGCCGATCATTAGAGCCGATCCTTGAAGGAGGTCAGCCCATGCACACGCCTTCAAGCCACCAGAGGCAACATACACGGCTGCGAGTAAGCCGATTACCCAGCAGGAAAAAGTTATTACGGGCATACCCCAGATGTGACTGACGCCTAAAAGGGTTTTTACTGTCAATGCACCGGAATAAACGACAACGGCGAAAGTGACAAAAACATAGATCAGCACCATAAAAAATGCCATCAGTGTACGAGCCGTTGCGTTGTATCGCTGCTCGAGGAACTCGGGGATGGTGAAAACGCCGCTTCGGAGGAATTTTGGGAGGAAGAAGAAAGCGACAAAGATAAGCGTTATGGCAGCCATCCATTCATAACTGGCGATGGCAAGTCCGAGCCATTTTGCGGCACTTCCTGACATACCGATAAACTGCTCGGTGGAGATGTTGGCGGCTATCAGCGAAAAACCGATCAGCCACCAGCTTAGGCCGCGACCAGCGAGGAAGTAGTCCTCACTGCTTTTTTCCTTGCGGCTCTTGAAGATGCCGATGCCGATAACGGCCAGGACGAATAATACAAAAACAGAAATGTCAATAAAACTAAATTCCATAAAAGACTCCTTTCCGAAAAAAAGTTAGCCGAGGTGGGATTCGAACCCACACACCCTAATGGGCAGGGGATTTTAAGTCCCCAGCGTCTGCCATTCCGCCACTCGGCCTGATTGGCAATAATCTAAGTTATTTAATAAATTATTTCAAGTCGTATTTTGCTTAATTTTTCAGGCGTGAATTTCCGTGGATTTGCAGTTTTTGATGGGGAAAATAATATTTGTGCAAGCTGATAGAATTATTCATTATTTTGGTCTTGAGGTTTGCAAACCTAAGATTAGCCTATATAATGATTGTTTGTTAAAAAATGAAAAGTTATCTGAGGTTTAAAATGAAATTTACCGTCAGGATATTTGTGTTTGCGGCTGTAATTATGCTGTTAGTGCCGTTTGTGGATGCTGAGACGTGGCATCTGGAAAAAGGTGGGGAATTACAAACTCTTTCAGGTGATGAGCAAAGCAGTATGATAATTGCGATATCGCAGCTGAAGCAGCTTGCAGCCGAAGGGAAGACCCGAAAGCTTCTTGCTGAGATACCAAAGGTGGAAAGTAAGTTTCCGGCTTCACAGCAGAAAGAGGTTCATGCGTTTTTGATGGCGGAAGTAGAATACTCCAAATCGAAATTTACTAAAGCGATGCGGAAGTACGATGCGTTTTTGAAGGAATATCCGCAAAGCCCACTTTATGAGGCGGCTATTGACAGGGAACTTGAGATAGGGACGGCTTTTTTGAGCGGCATGAAAAAGCCTGTACTCAAGGTTTTTAAGATGAAGGGGTATGCAGAGGGAGAAAAAATATTAGATAAGGTTTTTGATTATGCGGGCAGTTCTCCGGTGGGATTGGATTCACAGCTGACCATTGCCAGGAAACTTGAAGAAAGAGGGGAATTTGAAGATGCTTATCAGAGATGGTCGCAGATATCGCTGAGCTGGCCTACGGGCGAAATCGGCAAGGAGTCGCTGTTGGCTATGGGTCGTTGTAAACATGCATCTTATCGCGGGCCGAAATATGATGGTCTTGGTCTTGTAAGTGCCAGAACATATTATGAAAACTTTTTGCAGCGTTATCCTCAGGAGGCGGGCGAATACCAGATCAGCAAGCGACTTGAGCAGATAGAGCAGCAGCTTGCGTATAAGAGTTTGGTGACGGCACGTTATTATAAATCCAGCGACCAGAGCCAGGCGGCGAATTTTTATTACCAGATGGTTGTGAAAGATTGGCCTCAGAGCATAGGTGCTCAAATGGCTGAATCTGATATTAATGAACAGAATAAAAATGTTATCCAGGAGCTAACATGGAAACAAAGAACTGTCAAAAAGCTCAAAAAGCTGTTTTTGTAAGTCTTTCATTGTGCGTATATTTAATTTTTGCGGGCGGCTGTAACTCTATGAGCGGGTATAGCAACCAGTCGCTTTTTGCTGAGGATATCGACAGCGTATGCCTGGAGATGTTTGATAACCAGAGTTTTTATCGCGGTACTGAGTATGAGCTTAGCGATGCCCTGGGCAAGCGGATAGAGGCATCTACTCCCTATAAGATAATAGAAGACAAAAGCCGTGCCGACAGTGTAATTAGCGGCTACCTGAGTGGTATTGACAAAGGCGTATTGATAATTGAGCGTGAAAGCGGCAGGGCGTTGGATAAGGAAGTGATTCTGACGGCAGTGGTGAGCTGGAAAAATCTTCGAACAGGTGAATTTTTGTTGGAAAAAGAAGAAATAAGTGCTTCATCGAGCTATTCAGAATGGCTGAATCAGGGATTTAACTACGGATCGGCACTTGCGGCGAACAGATTGGCAGATAGGATAGTAGAACTTATGGAAAAAAAGTGGGAACGGTAGAATATTTTTCTATTTTTAATTAGCTGAATACGAAGTAAATCTAAGTTTAATTTCATATAAAAGGTAATAATGGCAAAAAAACAAAATACACGACCCTCCAGAAAACCAAATTCTCCGCAGGGGCAGAGGCCGAGCAAGCCTTTACCCGGATATAAAAAGGGGCCGTTTAGTTGGTTGCTGATCATTAGTATTGCATTTACTATTTTGCTGATTTCCAATTATTTTCAGGGAGTTCCAGAGATCCAGTGGGATCAGTTTATTGGTCATGTAAAATCCGGGCATATCGAGAGTGTTGTAATTAACGATATGGAAGTAAAGGGTAAGTTTAATCCGGCTGGTATTGAGAGTCTGCCGGAGGGTTCGAAAGATTCGTTTAAGGTTTTTTATAAACCTGATGTTTCCGGGGAACGGCTCGGCGAGCTTCTTGAAGAATACAATGTGCCCAACAGAACCGCCCCGCCCAGGACGTGGCTGATAACAGTACTTAACCTGCTGCCGTTTGTTTTCCTTGTGGCGATATTTTACTTCGTTTTCCTGCGTAATATGCGCGGCGGAGCCGGCGGGATGCTAATGTCCTTTGGCCGAAGCAAACATAAGCTTCACGGCAAGGACAAGGTTAAGGTTACATTTAATGATGTGGCTGGAATAGAAGAAGCAAAGGATGAAGTCGCCGAGGTTATTGAATTTCTTAAAAATCCGAAGAAGTTCCAGCGTCTTGGCGGAAGGATACCAAGGGGAGTTTTGCTTGTGGGGCCTCCCGGATGCGGTAAGACACTGCTTGCTAAGGCGATAGCAGGCGAGGCAGATGTGCCTTTCTTTAGTATTTCGGGAAGCGATTTTGTGGAAATGTTCGTAGGAGTTGGCGCATCGCGAGTTCGCGACCTTTTTACCCAGGCAAAAACCAATTCGCCTTGTATAATCTTTCTTGACGAGGTAGATGCTATAGGCCGTAAGCGAGGAGCGGGTTTTGCAGGCGGCGGACATGACGAACGTGAGCAGACACTCAATGCTATACTGGTCGAGATGGACGGTTTCGATACTAATGACCAGGTTATAGTTGTAGCCGCAACTAACCGTGGCGACATACTCGACCATGCATTGACGCGACCGGGAAGATTTGACAGGCAGGTTGTAGTTCCTCTGCCCGATCTTGGCGGCAGGCTTGAAATTCTTAAAGTTCATGCGAAAAAGGTCAAGATGGCTCCCGATGCAAATCTTGAGAAATTGGCGAGAGGCACACCGATGTTTAGCGGAGCCGATCTGGCAGCGATAATTAATGAGGCTGCGCTGGCTGCAACTATGGCAAATAAGGATTCTGTAGAGACAGCAGATCTTGAGGAGGCAAGGGATAAGGTTCGCTGGGGAAGGGCTAGGACGAGCAGGGTTATCGATCAGCATGAAAAAAAGATCACGGCCTACCATGAAGCCGGCCACACAATTGTTCAGGCTATGCTCAAGGATGCGGATCCTCTTCATAAGGTTAGTATTATTCCTCGCGGTCCGATGGGCGGGGCTACTTTCGCACTTCCAGAGAGGGACAGGACCATTTTTACAAAACGATACTGTATGGCACTTTTGCAGGTATGCTTTGGCGGAAGGATAGCGGAGGAACTTTTTTGCAACGACATCAGCAGCGGTGCACAGTCTGATATAAATCAGGCCACTAAAATTGCCCGCCAGATGGTGCTTACGTGGGGAATGAGCGAAACGCTCGGGCCTATCAGCTATAGCAGTGACCAGGGGTTTGACGAGAATACGTATGCATATCCTGGCGAGAAGGATTATTCTGATAGTACTGCCCAGCTGATCGATAAAGAGATTAGATCGATTTGCGACAAGGCTTATTCGCGGGCAAAGGATTTGATAAAAAGCAATCGTAAAATCATTGAGGGTATTGCTCAGGCGTTATTGAAGTATGAGACTCTTTCATCTGATGATGTTGAGCTGATTATCGATGGCGGCGAAATTACTAAGCCGACCGTTGCCGATCTTCTCGAAGTTGAACAGCAGAAGAACAATAATTCCAAACCGAAAGCTGTGAAACCTAAAACTGTGCAGGAAGATACCGAAAGCAAAGAGACGGAATAATCTTAAAAGTTGGGAGGTTGTTATGAAGTTCAATTTGAAAGTTGTTTTATGCGCGTTTTTAATTGCGGTTTTTTCCATAATGACAATCAGACCTGTTCAGGCCGCAGAGAGTAACAGCTTTCAGGTCATCAGTTATACCGACGAAACTACAGGTCAAACCGAGTACAGCAATGCCTCTATAGAACCTGCTACTTACGAGGGTAAAAGAGGGATTGCTGTTTTATTTGAGGGAAGCGATGACCTGCATTTTTATGCCAATCCAAAGACAGCACCGGGTGGATATTTTTTGAAGATTGCAGCAGAATCAAAAGACCTGATTTTTGGCGAAGCCCGGTTTCCGGAGTCTTCTATCTTTCATGACAAGGCACTTGATATTGAGGTTGAGGTGTTCGTAGGGGATTTTACTGTATTTATACCTCTCGATCAGCCGTTCCAATTAGGGTATGTAAACCTATCAGATGTAAAGGCTATCGTTTCCGGAATTGCGTGCACCAGCCAGATATGCCTGACGCCGTTTGAAAAGACAATAGCAGCCAAAGTCAATACATACCAGTCTTTCGATTGGCCGCAGATTGAATTAGCTAAGCAACAGCCGGGGAAAACGGCTGAATCTAAAGTGGCAGGTTATTCATTGTGGTTTGCTCTGGGGTTGGCGTTTGTTGCCGGGCTGTCATTGAATATTATGCCGTGTGTGTGGCCGGTATTGCCGATTATTATAATGAGGATAGTTGAGCAGGCGGCAGAAAATAAGGCCAGGAGCATTTATCTTGGTTTGTTGTTCTGTGCGGGGATATTGCTGTTTTTTGCGGCTCTTGCGGGTGCGAATATCGTTTTGCAGCTTTTTTACGGGACGGTTTTGCAGTGGGGCGACCAGATGCGGAATCCTGTATTCCTTTCGGCTATGGCTATACTGCTTGTGGCGGTTGCTTTGTTTATGTTTGGCGTTTTTAATATTGGTTTGCCTTCTTCGGTGACCGGTGGTGTTAGCGGGGGCAAGGGCGTTGGCGGAGCGGTCGGGATGGGTTTTCTTGCGGCGATATTGAGTACGCCTTGCAGTTTCGGGATACTCGCAGCCGCATTTGCGTGGGCGCAGGCACAAACTCTTGTGCTGGGAACGCTTGCAATTATTTTTATTGGTATTGGCATGGCATCTCCGTATGCGGTGTTAACTTCGGTGCCGGGTTTATTGAAAAAACTTCCTCGGGCGGGCAGATGGATGGAGCTTTTTAAGCAGACGGTCGGCTTTATACTTCTGGTTATCGCGATAAAGCTAATCGTTGCCCTTCCGGATGTGCGGATTTCCGGTGTGCTTTATTTTAGCGTTGTGCTTGGTTTCGGGCTTTGGATGTGGGGCAGTTGGGTAGGTTTTGGGACGCCGGCAGTGAAGAAATGGTTTATAAGGTCAATCGCAGTTGTGTTGATAGTTGCGGGTGGTTGGATATTTTTGAGTTCGCCGAAAACGGAGCTGATTAAGTGGGGTAAATATGACTCTGCGGTTATTGCGGCTGCGAGAGAGGAAAAGAGGCCTTTGCTTATTAAATTTACTGCCGATTGGTGCTTTAGCTGCCAGGTAATCGATAAAACTATTTTTTCACGAAAAGATATAGCCTCGCTAATCGAGGGAAAACAGATTTTGGTGATCAAGGCGGATACCACCGAATCTGATTTTCCGGCTACGCTTGCCTTGAAAAATATCTACAAAGAACCGGGAGTTCCTGTTACTATACTCTATATGCCCGATGGCAGGGAGATAAGGTGGCGTGGGATAACATTCGGTAAAGAATTGAAGGAACATCTGGAAGGTATTGAGTAGTAATGGCAGTCAAGGCAAAGATCAAGGTTGATGAAAAACAAGCAGAAGATCGTATCAAGAAAATATTTCCAATATTGCAGAAAACATACCCCGGGGCCAAGATTGCGTTGAATTTTGGCAACCCATTAGAGCTTCTTGTTGCAACTATTCTTTCGGCTCAATGTACCGATGTGCGGGTGAATATCGTAACAGCTGAGCTGTTCAAAAAATATAAAACAGTCAAAGACTGGGCGGCGGCGGATGTAGAGCAGATCGAAGAGGATATCAAGAGTACCGGCTTTTATAAGAACAAGGCGAAAAACATCAAAGCTGCATGTGTGAAAATAATCGATGAGTTCAATGGCAAAGTCCCTTCTGTGATTGACGATCTGGTAAGTTTGCCCGGGGTTGGCAGAAAGACTGCAAATGTAGTTTTGGGTAATATATTTGATACGCCGGCGATAACATGCGATACACATGTTATACGTTTGAGCCGTCGGCTTGGTCTGAGCGAGAATGTGGATCCGGTGAAGCTGGAATTCGACTTGATGGAGATAGTTGCAAAAACGAGGTGGACAAAATTCAGCGATTTGCTTATATTCCACGGGAGAAATATTTGTAAGGCGAGAAAGCCGGATTGCGAAAATTGCCCTGTGAGCGTGTATTGTCCGGCTTCAAATAA
>JADHXY010000007.1 GCA_016782755.1 Phycisphaerae bacterium
GATGGACATTAAAGCTGAGCTTAGCAAGCCAGGTCGAGACCCGCGAAAACAGTTCGAGCTGTTCAGTTTCACCGAAGGAATCAACAAGATTGGTGATTTGGAAGTTGGAATGGAATTGCCTGGGATTGTAACGAACATCACCGCATTCGGTGCATTCGTTGATGTTGGCGTTCATCAGGATGGGCTTGTGCATATCAGCGAGCTTTCAGATAATTTTATAAAAGACCCTGCCGACGTTGTCAAAGTGCATCAGAAAGTTAAAGTACGTGTGCTGGAGATAGACATCGCCAGAAAACGAATATCAATGAGCATGAAAAAAGATCAGACGGAGAGCAAAAAGACCGTCCGCAACGAAAAACATCAACCCGTAAAACCGGACAAAAAGCAAACAGTCCCAGCTCACCCAGCAAAGCCAACAAAGAACAACAATCCATTAGGTAATACGCTTGCTGCAAAACTAACCTTCGGCTCATAGCTTTGGCGTGCGGTGCAAATATGTGCGTCATGAAGACTCGGGGGATGTATTCAATGTAGAAACTGAACAAGATTAAAAAAACCAACCTCCTTTCAAAGATTGGCTTTTTTGACTACCAGAGATACAGACGACATCTTACAAATCCTGAGGTTTGACGGTACTTCTCCTATTTGCCTTGGTTCTTTCAATAGCAGCATCCAGCAGACAATAGACCTGACAGCTTAATGCAGCAATAGAATCTGAAGAACTCATCATACCTTTGCTCTTAACATAAGCCTTTACTTTACTGGCTACAACCAATACTTCCTTACAGGAACATTTCTGTGCCGTTTTCTGTGCAGCCTTTTTTGCTACTTTTTTCTTTGCCATTTCTTTTCTTCCTTGAATAAGACTATTATCCTAAAAAGCTAACGATTAGCTTCTACGAGATTCTAAGGGCTATTTTGACTGTTTTAAGTGAATTAGGCAATGAAAAAATGGGGTATTAAAAATTGTTTTAGCCGTTTCAACATCATTTATCGTAACGCCAGCTTGCAGCCGGCAGTTTCCCGTTTTATTCGCCAACGTCTTCTTTCCACAACTGCGGATGATTCTCGATAAACGTCTCCATGAGCCGCCGGCATTCGGCATCATCAACAATGACCAGCTCTACGCCGCGATCTCTCAGATAATCTTCCGGCCCGCGAAACGTGTGGTTCTCACCGATTATGACCCGCCCGATTCCGTAGAGCAGCACGGCTCCGCTGCACATATCGCAGGGCGATAAGGTCGAATACAGCGTTGCCCGGCGGTAATCGACCCCCTTGAGCCGTCCGGCATTCTCTATGCAATCCATCTCCGCATGTAGAATCGCACTGCCGTTCTGCACTCGCCGGTTATGCCCGCGCCCAACGATTTTATCATCAATCACCAGCACCGACCCGATCGGGATACCGCCTTCGGTCCGTCCCTGTTTGGCTTCTTCAATGGCCGCTTCAAGAAATTTATCCATTACCTTTTTCTTCCCCATTTCGTTTTTATCGCTTAGAGCCGCAACTGCGGCTCTCTGTAGTGTGGCAGTTTTTGTTCAATGTTGCAGGCTCGTTTTAAGAAAAATCTGTTTATTAGTGAATTCCGAACTTATTATCACAAGATTATATCAGAAAGACAGGCACTGCGAAAGCATTACAAGTCTTATAGCGGCGTTTTTTGTGGCAAAAAAACACGTTTTTAGTTATGATGCGGCTCGTATGAAGAAGATTGAAAAAGCATTAGCCCAATATTGGGGATTTGAGACTTTTCTGCCGTTGCAGAGACAGGCCATGGAGTGCATCAGCCGTGGTATTGATTCGATTGTAGTTCTTCCCACCGGAGGTGGCAAATCTTTATGTTTCCAGGCACCCGCGGTGACAATGCCGGGGCTTGCGGTTGTAGTTTCTCCCCTGATTTCTCTAGTCGCACAGAAAATACTTTCCTGCATTGTTCGTCTTGAGCAGATGTTTGGCGGCGGCTATGTTTCTTTGGTATTGACTGGCTCCAGGGATAAACGGATCGTGGAAAATAATCATGATACGCTAAGTACTTACGGTCTGCTCAGCGATTATTCAAAACACACTGTGCACGATTGGATTGAACAGCTTACCGGCCAGGACTATATTGAGAAGTATGGTGAATATAATGTTCTGACAGTTACGGAAAAAGGACGCACCGTTTTAAAAGGCCTGCAAACTCCACGCCTACTCAAACCAGTCATTCAAAAGGCCAAAGTCAAACTATCAAAGGCTGTTACGGATTCATGGGAAGGTGTAGATAAGGAACTGTTTGAGGCCTTAAGAAAATTGCGATCAAAGCTTGCCGGCAAAAAGAAAATCCCCGCGTATGTAGTTTTTAGTGATGCCGCACTTAGAGATATGGCCAGGAAAAGACCAGCATCTCTTGACACCTTCCTTAATGTCAAAGGAGTGGGAGAAAAGAAATACAAAAAATATGGAGAAACGTTTATTACTGCTATTAAAGATTACTGTTTTGAGCATTCATTAAATAGAGGTAATTCAGTTAACGATAATGAAAAAGACTCTCAGAATTGAAATCCGAATGAATAAGAGATTAGCTTATCATTTTAACGATTGCATTCTTCAATTCGTCCGAGAGTGTGGGCCAAACCGTAACAATCCGTACAAGTCCGCCGTCTTGAGGTAAGTTTTCCAGTAAGACGGTTTTTGCCTTTTCTGTAAACCATTCGGTATCATCAACTTGCGATTTCGTGGTATCGACCTGTCGTTCCGATGGTCAAATATCTTAAAAAAGCTTCGGACATCCGGAAATTTTTCATATATAGTGCTTGACCGCACTGACTGATGGCGTACGGTTATAAACTGTTTGCCACACATTTTGTGAGCGTATGGCCAAATCCTCCCCAAATGAGCAACGGACAATCCATCCGTAGGTCAAATATTACCGGCCTTCAGAATGCCCTGTGGAAGCTCGGTGGTGTTCCTCAATACCACAGACCGACAATCTCAGGTGCGCGATCAATCCGGTAGTTAAAAAGCACAAATGGGCGTTTTGATCCCGTTTCAGATCAGGAGTCTGAGCCGGAAGAGTTTATTAATGTGCAGAATTTGGGATGTTTCTATTCCGTTACATCAGTCCACTACCAACTGAACCTGTGGACAATTTAATCATATTTGATTTTGAACTCATTTCAGCTTAGAATAAACTGATTGGGATTTTTTTGAGATAGATATGCGATCAATCAGTACAAGAAGAAAGTTAGTCGAGGAAGAAGGACACCGGCACTCCATAAAGAGGGGTTGGAGGTGGAAGCTGCATTTCGAGAACATCCCTTTGCTTGTTCGTTTTTTCTCTTTCTTACTGAGGACCAGTTTTACCAAAGTCATAGGAATGCGAAATGCGATGGATGTAAGGCTGAATGAAGTGCACTTTGCTTTTAGTGACCTTCCAGCAGGATTTGATAATACACGGATACTGCTGGTGACAGATCTACACATAGATGGTATGGATGGGTTGGCGGAGATGATAATTACAACCTTAGGCGATGTTGAGTATGATTTTTGTATTCTGGGAGGCGATTATAGTTTTGGGTGCAATGATGACCACGGTTTAGTGTGCGAGAGAATGAGGACAATTGCTGAATTTCTTGGCCGTAAATCCAGGGTTTTCGGCGTATTGGGCAACCATGATAAGTATAAAATTGGACAGCTTCTGAATGAATGTGGCGTGGAGATATTACTAAATGAAACTGTGTGTATAGAGAAGGGAAGTGATAAGATATATATAGCAGGGCTTGATGACAACCACTATTATGGTGCAGATGATCTCGAACTGGCTGATAAAGGCATTACGGACGGCGCATTTAAGATAATGGTCTGCCATTCACCTGAACGGTACCTGGAGGCAGCAGATTCGGGGTATTCGTTGTACTTATCTGGCCATACGCATGGTGGACAGGTTTGTTTGCCTGGCGGTGTAGCGTTAGTTACTTCCGCAACCGTTCCGCGAAGACTGGTCAAAGGCAGGTGGACATATCAGGGAATGAGTGGGTACACGTCACGAGGAGTTGGAACATCGGGGATTACAGTACGTTACTTTTGTCCGCCGGAGATGACGGTGGTTACGCTCAGGCATGGCATGTAAGCAAGCACGAATTTCCACCAATCAACAAATGGATGCTTAGAATAACTTGGTGCCTCATAATCAGAATGTCAAATTCAGACTGACCCAAACTGTAAACAACATAAAGCCATCAATGCATGTACAATGATGGCTTTATGTTGTTTGAAATCTCAGATGCTTATTGCTTTTTCTTAGCTACTTTCTTCTTGGCAGTTTTCTTCTTAGCGACTTTCTTTTTTGCAACTTTTTTCTTAGTTACTGTCCTCTTAGCCACTTTCTTCTTTGCTACCTTTTTCTTTGCTTTCTTCTTTGCCATTTCAAGCTCTCCTTGCAATTAAAATAGTTTTAGTAGACTGACTCAACTCCATTAAGTCATTTCTTCAGAGTATTATGGCATTAACAATATGTTTTTCAACAAAAAAAATGAAAGTGGGAAATTTTGTGGCTATAAAGCAAATAAATTCTGCCGGTTTTTTCAAAGACTATCTCCATCTTCATCTTGTTTCTGCTCGGTCACGAGGCCTTGTTCCAGTTTTCTGGCATATTCAACACAGTATCTTGCCCAGGGCTTGGCTTCGAGTCTGGCCTTGGATATCGGCACACCGGTAGCTTTACAAGTGCCGTAAGTTTCCTGCTCGATACGCTCCAGAGCATCTTCGATTTTCCTCAGCAGTTTCCTTTCATTATCCATCAATCCCAAAGCAAATTCCTGTTCGTAGTTATCAGTCCCTGCATCGGCCATATGGATAGGCATACTTGAGATATCTCCATCGGAGGCTTTAAGAGCCTCTTCCTCTATTTCACTTACATTACCAATTATCTCCTGGCGTTTTTTCAGCAAGATTTGCCTGAAATGTTCAATGTCAACCTTCTGTCCGGTATCTACCGTCGCATTGCTGTAGCCATACTCTTCTATTAAAGTCTCAATAAGTTCTTTAACAGAAATGATTTTATCTACCCGATAAGTGTTAGCTCCCGCGAAAGCAAATCCGTTTTCAAGATCACCCTTTTTTGCATTCGCCAACGCAAGAGCGATACAATACGGCACATTTTTAAAATCACAACTTTTCAGACACTTCCAGGGACACTTGAAAGTTTCCTTAACTCCTGATGAGACCCGCTCAAGAAACTCATCTCGGATGGCTCTTCCAGGCAGTCCTACGGGGCTGTCAATTATGACTATGTCTTCTTTCTTGCAGTTTAAATACGCATCCTTAAATTCCTGAAACGCATCACATTCACGAGTTGCGACAAACCTGGTTCCCATCTGCACACCCTGAGCACCTAACTGCATAAACTTATGAATGTCCGCACCAGTGTATATTCCTCCCGCTACGATCACTGGGACGCTTTTAATAAACAATTTTTCATAGGGTTTTATTGCAGTGATTACTTCCGGCAGTATCTTTTCCAGCGCATAGTCGGGGTTGTCAATCTGCTCTTTTTTGAAACCAAGGTGTCCACCTGCTAATGGTCCTTCTACAACCACCGCATCGGGTATGTGGTTAAACTGTTTTGCCCACGATCTAAATATAATCTTGGCAGCCTTAGCGGAAGATACGATAGGGACGAATTTAGTAGGCAGTTCCCCTAATTTGTCCAGTGGCAATGAGTTTGGAAGCCTTATTGGAAGGCCTGCTCCAAGAAAAAGTATATTCGCTTCCTCTTGCACTGCACATTGCACAAGGTCGTCGAAATCTGAAATGGCTACCATTATATTTACGCCAATGACCCCGTCTGTCTTGGCTTTTGCTTTTTGGATTTCTTCCCGCAACGCTCTTTTGTTTGCTTCTTTAAAATTTGTTTTGAGGTCCGGCTCAAACATCCCGATCCCAGCAGTAGCGATAACACCTATCCCGCCGGCATTTGCAACCGCAGAAGCTAAACCTGATAGTGAGATTCCGACCCCCATGCCTCCCTGGACAATTGGTATATCAGCTTCCCAATCTCCTATCCGTAGCACTGGCATCTTTTTATAACTCATATTTTTTTGTTTCCTGTCAGTCAACCTGTATAATTATCCGGGACTTTGCAAAGAACTCAGCACCTGGACTTGTCCACAGTATAAAACAAAACGCTCCTTTTTAGAAGCTTAAAATAAGTTGACTTTCTGATCAAGCTGGTTTAAGCTGTGATAGAATTGATTTCTACGGCAGGGATAATGGAATATACTGATAATTTTACGAAAGGATGGAAAATATGAAAAAACTGTCTATTTTAAGTTGCGTTTTGCTGTTGGCGATGGCTTTGCTTGTCCCAGGCTGTAAAAAGAAAGAGGACGCCTCGGATAAGGAGCAGAAGTCAGAGGTTAAAGTCTCTGCCGAAGAAACCGTCAAGGCTTCTGAAGAGAAGACGGATGAAATTTCTACTGAAAAGGTAGCTGAGGCTCCTGAGAAAAAAGCTGATGAGGCATCTGCCAAAGAAGCCGCTAAGACTTCTGAGGAAGAACCTAATAAAGCTTCGGCTGAAGAAACTGCAGAGACCTCAGACGAAAAAACAGATGAAGTTTCCGCTGAAAAAGCTGAACAGGCTTCCGAAGAAAAGTAGCGGGCAAGGTTCGACAGAAAGACACAAAGGAAACCAGCCATTCATTCTTCGAAGAATAGATATAGGGCACCGAGAAGAAACGAAAAGCTGCAAGCTAAACATCTGGATTTATCCATAGTGTAAAACAAAAAGCTCTTTTTTAGAAGCTTAAAATAAGTTGGCTTTCTGACCAGGCCGGTTTACGCTGTGATAGAATTGATTTTTACGGTAGAGATAATGGAATATCCTGATAACTCTACGAAAGGATGGAAAATATGAAAAAACTGTCTACTTTAAGTTGTGTTCTGCTGTTGGCGGTTGCTTTGCTTGCCCCCGGCTGTAACAAGAAAGATGATACCTCGGATAAGGAGCAGAAGCCAGAAGCTAAAGTCTCTGCCGAAGAAACTGTCAAAGCTTCTGAAGAGAAGGCTGATGTCACTTCAACTCCTTTAGATTTGCAGTTAGGACCTCTTAGGGATACTACCTTTGATATTAAGGCGGGTAATGCCCCAAACTCCGTCGATTTCAAATGGCAATTCCCTGAGCACAAGTTTTTTGATGTAAAGACAGACAAACCGTCAAGTCTTTTAGATTCCCCCACGGGTTTCCTTGCAGACAAGACTTTCACCCCCAAGACCACCAAGGCTTCTGAGGAAGAACCTAATAAGGCTTCGGCTGAAGAAACTGCAGAGGCCTCAGACGAAAAAACAGACGAAGCACCCGCTGAAAAAGCTGAACAGACCCCAGAAGAAAAGTAGCACCCAAAGTTCGACAAAACCAATAGTTCTTTTGACTTGCGGGACTATTTGCAACAGCACATTAATCAGCATTGTGGTGTACGTATGTGCCTGTTGATGGCAGGTGTGCCGGATGCTAATAAAGAACTACCCGTTTGTTTTTTTCTCCCTCTTTTCACGTTGAATTGCTTCGTAGACCTCTCTTCGATGAACCGGTATAGTCTTAGGTGCCGTTATGCCAAGGCGAACCTTATCACCACGGATGTCAACGATGGTAATCTCAACATCATCGCCGATCATAATCGATTCGTCTTTTCGCCTGCTCAAAACCAGCATTTTTTAATTCCTCTTGCGAGACGGCCATATTCAAATGTTTTTCGAAAAGACCCTGCCAAATCTTGAAGACAAACATTTAGGTGTAGTTATCTTTTCGGCTAATTTCAGGGGTATAAATAGATGTTTTTGCTAAGCATGATGCATTAATAACCCCTTCGGTCCTGTTGCTGAATGCAATTATACCATGATAAATCACGATTTTCTGAAAAAATCCTGGGTGCCAAAGATTTCACAGTTTTAAAATGTTTTTTTACCGCTCCCGATATAACAGGCTTGCGGCGAATTGCCTTGCTATTTCTCAAGTTTTGGCTAAAATACTTCAAAAGCAATGGTTGACAATAAGGGCGATCTGAGTTTGGGAAAAATTGCAGAGTTTATGGCGACAATCGCAATAGAGTTTGTAAGTCAAATAAAAGGATAGAGTAGTTTTTGTAAAAAGGAGCAAAGGACAAAATGAAAATTCGACCGTTGGCTGACAAGGTACTTGTGCAACGCCTTGAGGCGGAGGCTAAAACGGCTGGTGGTATAGTTCTGCCGGACACCGCCAAAGAGAAGCCGCAAAGAGGCAAAATAGTAAGCGTAGGCAAAGGCAAGGTACTCGATGATGGAACCACCAGAAAGTTGGAGGTTAAAAAAGGTGACAATATCCTTTTCTCAAGCTATGCAGGGACAGAGATTAAAATTGATGGCAAAGAGTATTTGATCATGTCCGAATCTGACATTATGGCTGTAATCGAGTAGGGAAAATAATAAACAGCGTGCACCATTTAAATGGCGTACTGATTCTTAAAGGAGAATTAAAGATATGGCAAAAAAGATAGCTTTTGGTACTGACGCACGCACAGCTATCCGGGAAGGCGTGGAGAAACTTGCCAAGGCGGTCAAGATCACTCTTGGCCCGTGCGGCAGAAACGTAATTTTGGAAAAATCGTTCGGCTCACCGACTGTTACCAAAGACGGTGTTACGGTAGCTAAGGAAATCGAGTTGGAAGATTCCTATGAGAACATGGGCGCACAGATGGTTAAGGAAGTGGCTTCGAAGACATCGACGGTAGCCGGTGATGGGACGACCACAGCGACGATTCTTGCAGAAAGTATCTTCGTTGAAGGGCTCAAGAACATTACTTCCGGAGCCAACCCGATGCAGGTTAAGCAAGGTATCGACAAGGCTGTCGAGGCAATTGTAAACGAACTTCACAGGTTGAGCATACCTGTTGACTCAAGCAGGCAGATCGAACAGGTTGCAACGTGCTCTGCTAATCAGGATGCTGAGATTGGCAAAAAGATGGCTGAGGCGATGGACAAGGTAGGTAAAGACGGCGTCATAACCGTCGAAGAGGGCCAATCGTTAGAGACCACGGTGGACCTGGTTGAAGGTATGCAGTTTGACAAAGGCTATCTTAGCCCACACTTTATCACTAACCTGGAGAATATGACGGTTGAGTTGGAAAAGCCGTATATTCTGGTACATGAGAAGAAAATCAGTTCGATTAAGTCACTTGTTCCACTGCTTGAGAAAGTGACAAAACAGGGCAAATCATTATTAATTATCGCCGAAGATATTGAGGGTGAGGCATTGGCCACACTGGTTGTCAATAAACTGAGGGGTGTGCTGCAGGTTGCTGCTGTAAAAGCACCTGGTTTTGGCGACCGGCGTAAAGCTATGCTAAGTGATATCGCTGTATTGGCTGGTGGTGAGGCTATTTTTGAGGACCTGGGTTTGCAGTTAGAGAATATCCAACTGACACAGCTTGGCAGAGCGAAACGTATCACCATAGATAAGGACACCACCACCATTATTGAAGGGGCAGGCAGTAATACAGAAATTAAAGGCAGAATCGATCAGATTAAAACCGAAATCGACAACTCCACCAGTGATTATGATATTGAAAAACTCCAGGAAAGGCTGGCAAAATTGGCTGGCGGTGTGGCACAGATCAATGTTGGCGCTGCAACTGAGACTGAGATGAAGGAAAAGAAGGCACGCGTAGAGGATGCTCTTCACGCCTGCCGAGCAGCGGTTGAAGAAGGCATTCTGCCCGGAGGTGGAGTGGCAATGCTAAGAGCGATGTCGGTACTGGATAAACTTAAGGTTACAGGCGATGCGAAGACTGGCGTTGACATCATTCGCAGATCGCTGTCATCACCGATTAAACAAATCGCTAAAAACGCCGGGCTGGATGGTCCTATTGTGGCCCTGAAAGTCTCAGAAAGCGATGAGGCAAACTTCGGCTACGATGCAATGCGAAAAAAATACGGTGATATGATCGAGTTCGGCGTGATTGTGCCGACAAAGGTCGAAAGGGCTGCCCTGCAAAACGGTGCTTCAATTGCTTCACTGCTATTGACCACCGATGCCATAGTCAGTGAAATTCCCGAAAAGAACGAAACGTCTTCCGGGATGCCGCCAGGTGGGATGTATTAAGTGGCTGATAGCTAAGGCAAACGAATACTGCTGCGTGTCCAGACGCTTCTGCCCAAGTTGCAAACCTTTTAACAAGCAAGGTATTAAGCCTTGCCAAGCCTTGTCTTTGGAAGGTTCTTCCTTGACAGGAAGAACTGTTTTCTGTACATTCATCTGTTTCTGTGGTGACAGCTTATTGGAATATATGGTTTACTAAATGGGTTTTCTTGTGGAATTTTAAGGTGTAAAAAATATTAGTCAATGAAAGGAACAAAAGATTGTGAATAAAATTAAAATCGGGATTGTTGGTGTGGGTAACTGTACAAGTTCGTTACTCCAAGGTATTGAGTACTATAAAAACAAGAATAGCAAAGATGTTATCGGACTAATGCACTGGGACATCAATGGATATAAACCATATGATATCGAAGTGGTAGCTGCGTTCGATATCGACAAAAGAAAAGTTGGAAAGGACGTCAACGAAGCCATATTCGAAAGGCCAAACTGCACCACAGTATTTTGTAAAGATATGCCCAAAACCGGTGTTGCGGTGAAAATGGGTAAAATTCTCGATGGTTTTTCGGATCATATGAAGGGTTATGACGATGACTACACCTTCGTGCTCAATGGTGAGCCTGAAGCGACGAAAGAGGATATCGTCCGAATCTTGAAGGAATCCGGCGCTGAGATACTATTAAATTACCTCCCTGTTGGTTCTGAGGAAGCTGCAAAGTTTTATGCCGAATGTGCTCTGGAAGCAGGTGTGGCGTTTATAAACAATATACCTGTTTTTATAGCAAGCAATGCAGAATGGGCAAAGAAGTTTGAAGAAAAGAACATACCAATAATAGGCGATGACATTAAGGCCCAACTTGGCGCGACAATTACTCATAGAGTCTTAACCGACCTCTTCAATAAAAGAGGGGTAAAGTTAGAAAGAACTTACCAACTCAATACAGGCGGAAATACTGATTTCCTCAATATGCACAAAAGCAGCAGGCTCGACTCCAAGAAAATATCAAAGACAGAAGCTGTACAGTCTGTTACCACCAATAGATTGGCTGGTCGTAATATTCACATTGGCCCAAGCGATTATGTTCCATGGCAAGATGACAACAAGGTCTGTTTTATCAGGATGGAGGGTAAGCTCTTTGGCGACGTGCCGATGAACCTGGAATTGCGGCTGAGCGTGGAAGACTCGCCAAACTCGGCAGGTGTTGTCATTGATTCAATCAGGTGCTGCAAGCTGGCCCTTGATAGAGGCCAAGGCGGTATCCTGGACGGTCCATCGGCATATTTCTGCAAACATCCACCGTGCCAGTATACCGATGATCAGGCCTACAAGTTGGTTGAGCAGTTTATAGCTGATGGAAAAGAGACTGTAGCTGATGAAAAGCCTGATCGTACCTTCGAAGAAATGCAACAGATTACAAAATAGACATGCTGGCCAGGGGCTTTAGTAAAACGATATTGGACTGAAGGTCGGCCCGTTCTTACGGTAATCCCACCGAATGAAGCAGCTTGTAATGTGATAGAAGAATTCGTTATTGGTAAACGTGAGGGCTAAGAAAAATGAAATGCCTTATACTTGCCGCAGGCAAAGGAAGCAGATTGGCAGCAAGGGGTGATTCAAAGCCCCTTGTTTCGTTTCTGGGGCTTACTCTCATTGAGCGGGCCATTCTGGCTGCACAAAGCTGCGGTCTTACGGAGTTTTATATTGTAATCGGCTGCAACGGCGAAAAGGTAAGGGTATTCTTAGATAAATTCAGCCGGGAGAAAAACCTGAATATTACCCATGTCATAAATGAAGATTGGGAAAAGGAAAACGGTCTATCTGTTCTTAAGGCGAAGGAATTATTGGATGAAAAATTCATTCTAATGATGGTCGATCACATTTTTGACAGGGATATTCTGGTCAAGCTGACACAACAGCAGATACAAGAAGGTGAGGTGATATTAGCTGTTGACTCAAACGTAAATTCAAACAGCATGGTTGACATTGACGATGTCACAAAAGTACATATCGAAGACGGCAAAATCCTTGACATCGGCAAGGACGTCTCTGAGTATAATGCATTTGATACGGGTTTTTTCCTTTGCAGCCCTTCGATTTTTGCAGCCATTGAGACAAGCATTGACCGTAATAATGATAGTACGCTTTCGGGCGGAATAAGGATACTGGCCAACGCTGGTGCCGCCCGGGCACTCGACATATCTGGAAAATTCTGGATTGATTTAGATGATGAAAAAGCCCTGCGCAAAGGCGAAAAGTGTTTATTGGGCAAACTAAAAAAGCCGTCCGATGGCCCCGTCTCTAAGCATCTCAACAGGTCCATATCTATTAGTCTCACACGATGTCTGGTCAAAACGAAAATAAGCCCGAACCAGATATCTTTTCTGTCGTTTATCCTTTGTGTAATAGCCTCGGCCCTATTTTTTGAAGGTGGCTATCTCACTCTTCTCGCGGGGGCTATCCTCGCCCAAATCGCATCTATAATTGATGGCTGCGATGGGGAAATAGCAAGATTGAAATTTCAAACCACAGACTTTGGAGGTTGGTTTGATGCAGTATTGGATAGATATGCTGATGGTTTTCTTTTATTTGGTTTAACGTATCATGTTTATTTAATGAATAGCACTTTCTTGCATATCACCATTGGTTTTTTGGCAATCATGGGATCCTTTATGAATAGTTACACGGCAGACAAGTATGATGGTTTGAGGAATGGCTTGCTGAGTAAACGAATCGGTTCAAAAGGTTTTTCTTTCAGAATAGGTCGTGATGTTAGAACGCTCATCATATTCATTGGTTGTTTAATAAACCAGCCTCTCTTTATCCTAATCTGGATTGGTACCATAGCGAATTTGGAAAATATCCGAAGAATAGTGGTTTTAAGTAAAGTTGAAAAATATAGTTTGCTTAAAAAAGAAGATTGAAAAGATTATCAAAAACTCCCTGGTTCCTGAAGACCCGATACACTCAAAAAACACCCTGGAGTGGCTGCTTAAATTAAAGCCTGATGCTGATGAAGCTTTACAGATCGCCGCTTTAGCTCATGATATAGAAAGAGCTATCGAGAAACGTAAAGTGAAGCGGAAAGATTATAAAGATTACGATGAGTTCAAGAATGCTCATGCATTAAATAGTGCTAATATCTCGGTAGAAATAATGAAAGAGTGTAACGTAAGTACAGAATTGACTGATGATGTCTTTGGCCTGATACGCCTTCACGAAACGGGAGGTTCCAGGCGTGTAAACATATTAAGAGGTGCCGACGGCATCTCCTTTTTTCATGTCAATCTCCCTGAATACTTCAACCGGAATGGTAAAAAGGAAACAGAAAAAAGGTGGTTTTGGGGTTATAGGAGATTATCAGAGAAAGAAAGAAAAATAATTGCCAGGTTCAATTATCAGGATGAAGAACTTAACGCTCTCGTAGCGGCTTGGAATAAGATGGTGGTTTCTGGTAGTGTATATTGGGAAGTTTAACTTTTCTTTAAGGACAAAGCAATGGAAGCTGAAGAAAAACTTGAAGCTAAACCCAAAAAAAGAACCAGGACAAGAATACTGAAGCTGGCGTTGGTGATAGTCGTTATTTTGATTCTGCTGCTGGTATTTCTGCTGCCTGCGTTTGTGTCGAGCGAAAAAGGGCGGAAAACAATCTTAGCTAAAATCAATAATTCTATCGATGGCAGGACGGATTTCTCAGGCCTTACAATGAGTTGGTGGAAAGGCGTAAAGGTAACAGATTTAAGCTTCGAAGATAATGCGGGACAAGTCATGGTCAAGGTAAAGCAGATTGCCACAACACCTCATTACGCTTCCATTCTGCTTGGCAGTCTATCCTTCGGCGAAACAGTAATAGAGAAACCGGAAATAGATATAAATCTCAAAGACTCGCAGTCCCAGAAAGCCGAAGGTTCTAATCAAAAGACCTCGGTAGACAAAAAAACACAGCCAATCATCCTGCCAATTAAAAGAATCGATCTGGTTGTCAATGAGGGCAGCCTGAAAATTACCAGTTCAAATGCCGAAACTGTTGAGCTTTCGCAGATAAACTCCAAGCTGAATCTCAATCCGCCGGGCCAACAGACAAGTTTCGATATAGATATGACTGTAGTTGATAAAGATAAAAAGTCAAAAATCAGTGCAACCGGCCAGGTTACTCCCAGCACAAAAGGATGGGGTCTTAAAGGAACAAACGGCAATCTTACTGTTGAGATCAACGATCTGGATATCGGTTCTTTAGAACCCCTCTTTGCACTTGCTGGGATCGAAGTTCAGGCCAACGGGAGCATTTCGGCCCAGGTAAAGAGCGAACTCAAGGATGGGCAAATTGAAAACTTAAGTGGAATCGTCAAGGGCAAGGCTTTGGATATAACCGGCCCAGGATTTAGAGGAGACCGGTTTAAGAGTGACGTCTTGAATATTGATATAGAACTGGCAAGCAAACCTGGGTTGATAAATGTGGACAGTCTGCAAATTCACAGCGATTGGGTCGATGCAAAAACAAGCGGGGTTGTTCCTACAACGTTCAAATCGTTGGCAGAATTTCTTGAGGCTGATTCCATTTATAATTTAGAGGGTACTCTAAAATGTGATCTGGCTAAAGCTTTATCGCAAATGCCTCATACCTTCGGTGTTAGAGAAGGGATAAAGGTAACTTCCGGACAGCTAATCGGTGATGTCAGGACTCTAACCAAAGATAATCGAAGGATGATTAGCGGCCAAGCCAGTCTTGCAGGACTGCAGGGGATAATTGAGGGTAAAACTGTCATTTTATCGGAACCAGTAAAGGCAGAGGTGAAAATAACATCAAGTGATTCCGGCATAACTTTTGATAAATTAGAAGTTTCCGCTCCGTTTGCCAGGCTCAATTGTACAGGAACCGGGGAATTGCTGGAATACGATGCAGAGATTAATCTGGCTACGTTTCAGAGCCAGTTGGGACAATTTATAGATATAGGTCAATACAAAATAGCCGGTGAGATTCTGAGTAAAGGTACCGTGTCTATCAAGGAAAAAGAGATTGCCGCGGTCGGTTCAGCGGTTGTTAAGGAGCTTCGTTTGAGTTCGCCGGAAGATATAAGTGCGTTTGAGCCGAAGGCCGATATGTTTTTTTCGGCAACTATTGAACGTGACAAAAACATCCTTGATATTAAGTCTGTAGAAGCTAAGGCAAGTTTTGGCAAGATCAGTATAAAAGATGCAAGCATACCATTAGACAAAAAATCCGCAGAACCTATGGAACTTGATATCTCTGCAGAAGTTGACCTGGCGGGACTTGTGCCGTTTGTGGTATTATTAGCCTCTTTCCCGGCTGATATGCAATTAGAGGGGACCGCGGTATCCAATCTTTCTATCCAAGCCAAAAAGGACAGCTACCATATAACAACCGATGCGACAGAGATTAAGAATCTGAAGATCGTCTCTCCGGGACAGAAGCCATTTGAGCAAACCAAGATTTCAGTTACTTTTGATGCCAAGATTAATCCTGATAAGAAAGCTATTGAATTTAAGCTGACAAGTCCTCAAATAAAGATCAAAGGCGACCTGCAGCAGATTATCAACGAAGAGAAGACAAAACTGCAGGGCCGAGCAGACTGTGAATATGACTGGTCGGCTGTTAGTGCTGTTGCGAGACCCTTTTTGCCGGAAGGTTTGAAACTTGAGGGAGACCGAAAGGATACTATTAATTTTTCCAGCGAATATCAAACCGGCCAGACAGATAAGCTGCTGGCCAACCTTAACACGGAAGGTAAACTGGGATTTGCAAAGGCCGGCTTCATGGGGTTGGATTTTGGCCCTGCCGAGGTGGATATCCAGGTCAAGAAAGGACTTCTGGAAATCACTCCATTTTCCACAACAGTTAATAACGGCCAATTCAACTTTGCCGGTGGAGCTGACTTTAAGCAGAAACCGACGCTATTTAAGATAGCAAAGCCAATTCATATAGTTAAGGATGTACAGATCAACGAGGAAACTACAGAAAAGCTTTTGATGTATGTAAACCCGATTTTTGCCAACGCCGTAAACGTCAGCGGTGTGGCGGATTTTAATTGCGAACGCCTTGCGATACCATTAAGTGATACTCCGGGGAATGAACTTGAAGTAATTGGCACAATATCGATAAGTCAACTGCGTTTGCAGGCATCGGACTTACTCGGACAAATCCTTACAGCTTCAGGGGCAAGCTCGCAGGGCCAAAACATCACCCTCCATCCTACAAGATTCGTTTTGCAGAAGGGTTTTCTTCGATATGATGATATGCAAATAGATGTCGATGATAAACCTATTAACTTCAGGGGTGTTATCGGCGTGGATGATAAGAGCCTGGATATGACTGTGACTTTGCCTTATTCATTGAAGTCGGGGCCAAGCAGTAGCAGGATATCGCTGCCACTTAGAGGTACTATCGATAAGCCTGAGATTGACTTGGGAAAACTGCTTGAGGGACAGTTAAAAGAGCAACTGGAAGAACAATTAAAGGAGCATTTGGAAGGCGAAGTAGGCGAAAAGATAATCGAGGGCCTTGAAGGACTGTTTAAGTAAACCGGGCGAAGGAACTGCCATGGTGAATATTGGGCTTGGTTGTGTAGGTCAAGTGTCATATGAGAAGATCATTTCCAAGAGTTAATTGTTATTGACTCCGCGATTGGATATTGAAGATATGGAAGAGAAAACAGAACAACCAGCAAGCGAGTCGAATTCACAGCAGCCAAATCGGTTAAAGACAACACTTCTGGCCTGTCCAGAAGGCCGTCTTTTGCTGGTCGGAGTCGCCTTGGCATTTATATACACTTTCTGGCTCGGAGTTAAGTTGCTGTTTTCCCCGGAAGATTCCCAGATTCTCATCGGAATGACCGCTACTCACGTCATGTTTGGCCGAGCTGCCGGCATGGCCTTTGGATACTCCCTGGCCCTTGGACACAGCACGGTCATCACGAACTGCATAATAATTGAAACAATTCTGGTACTTATTTTCTATCCATTGTTTGTGCTCAGCTGGCAACGCCTATTAGTGATCGACTGGCTCAAGAACATGTTCGAGCGTACCCGCAAGGCTGCTGAGGCCCGCAAGGGTATGGTCCGAAGGTATGGCATCATCGGGCTATTTGCTTTCGTCTGGTTTCCTTTCTGGATGACCGGTCCGGTAATTGGCTGTGTGATCGGGTTTCTGCTGGGCCTTTTTTCTGCGTCAGTTCCATGATCGTGTAGCATCCTATAGTTCATACGCCGCTATGGTCCTTATGGCATTATTGGTCATTATTATTATCATCGGACATCTCCTGTACCGAACCATCCACGAAAACAAACCCAAGACTTAACTCGGATATGAGTTTCTTGGATTTGGCAAATAAAGCAGGCTGGCAGGACTAATGTTAAATGGCGGATACTAACTGGTTGCAATTATGGATTAAATGCTGTAGATTATGCCTGTGTTTAGAGTTCAAAGATAAAAGGATGTGAAAAATGGCTGAAAAGACAAACAATCTGGATTTAGATAGTCTGCGTGAGGAGATTCGTGATCGCATAAAGATTTTTTCTGAGAAGGTCATATCCGCTTTTGGAGACAATCTTCAGAATATTACCATCGTTGGCAGCAGCTTGACAGAGGATTTCAAGCCCGGCCAAAGTGACATTAACACAGTTCTTGTTCTTGGCAGGCAAAGTCTTGATTCACTTAATACGCTGGCACGTATGGCAAGGTCAATGAACAAAAAAGGAGTCGCGGTTCCGCTTTTGATGACATCTGAGTACATTGAACGCAGCCGGGATGTGTTCGGCATCGAGTTTCTGGATTTTCAGTTGACCCATAAAACGATTTACGGAGACGACCCTTTTGCATCACTGACGATTGCCAAAGCAGATGTTCGGCTTCAATGTGAGCGGGAGTTGAAGGCGACACTTATCAGGTTGCGACAGGGTTATATCGCGGCGGCGGCTAATAAGCGGCTTGTCCGTGACATTCTGGCCTCTGCTGCAGGCGGATTAGTGCCGTTATTGCGTGCGATGTTGTGGCTAAAGGACATCGACAGGCCTGTGCTTGCTGAGCAGGTATTCACAAAGGCAGCCTCTGAATTCTCAATTAGGGCTGATTCTTTGATAGATGCCAAAAAATGGCGACACAAAAAAGCTTCTCTGCAAAAAAGTGACGTTACAAGTGTTTTCGAGTCAATTTACGCAAACGTTGAGCAATTAGCTTTTATCGTTGACAAACTTGAGGTTTAAATTTTATGCGGCGACCGGTTTTAAACTTAGTAGCAGTGATACTGATAATCTCGGCTCCGGTAGCGGTCTGCTATGGCAAAGCCGATTTGCCAATGCCTCGCCATTATGTTGAAGATTATGCCAACGTGATAAATGACTCAGATGAGCATTCGCTAAATGGGATACTGCAGGAATTAGAGCAAAAGACAGGTGCTCAATACATCATTCTGACAGTAAAAACAACCGAAGGTGTCCCCATCCAGCAGTTTTCCATTGAACTAACGGACAAGTGGAAGCTTGGCCAGAAAGGGAAGGATAACGGAATGCTGTTCGTTCTTGCCGCCGCCGACAGAAAATATTGGTTCAATACCGGTTATGGACTGGAGGGTTTTATAACAGACCAGTACTGTGGGCAGGTAGGTAGAGAGGTGTTGGTGCCGTTCCTTAAAAAAGGAGATTATGGCAAGGGGATATATCAAGCCAATTTGCAAATAGTCCAAAGAATAGCTAAGCAGTCCGGCGTGGTCTTAACCGGTATGCCCAAGCTTAAATCTGTTCCGGGCAGGCTGAGAAGAAGAGGATTGCCCTGCGGTGCCTTGCCGCTTTTGCTTTTAATGGTTATATTGTTTAGCGGCCGTGGCCGTGGAATGGGAATGTTGTTTTTTTTACCACTTATGTTAGGCGGATTTGGCGGTGTCGGCGGTTATGGCAGGAGCGGCTCGTATGGCGGAGGTAGCTTTGGCGGTGGGTCCGGTGGGTTCGGCGGTGGTATGGGCGGCGGATTCGGTGGAGGTGGAGCCGGGGGGAGTTGGTAGATAAATGACAAATTGTGGAGGCATAACAAAATGAGAAATTCCGGTAAAGTATGGGTTGTCCTGGTTGTAATTCTTGCTGTGGTATTGCTGGTCGGCATAGGGACATTCAGGTGGTATATCTCCGGCTATAACAGAGCGGTCGGTTTTGATGAAGGAGCCAAAACCGCATGGTCGAACGTGGACACTACTCTGCAGCGTAGGCTGGATTTGATACCTAATCTCATTGAAACTGTCAAAGGATACGCATCACACGAAAAAGAACTGTTCGAGAATCTCGCAAAGTCCCGCGAAAAATATTTCCAGGCAGATACCAGGGCAGGCAAAATTGAGGCCTCAAATGAGCTAAGCGGATTTTTGTCACGACTGCTGGTGCTTCGGGAGGCATATCCTGATCTAAAGGCCAACCAGAATTTCCTTGCCCTCCAGGACCAGCTTGAAGGCACAGAGAACCGGATAGCCGTGGCACGAACCAGGTATAACGAAGCAGCCAAACTGTTGAACTCCTATACGCGTGAATTCTTCGGTTCATTTTTCTGCGGCAAAGCGGGCGTAGAGAAAACGGAATATTTCGAAGCGTCCGAGAAGGCAAAAACAGAAGTGCCCAAAGTGCAGTTTTGATTGTATTAGCCGAGACAACCATAATATGAAAAGAATTTGCCTGAACTGTAAATATTTTCGTTCGCAAGGTGAGATACGTTTTTTTGGTGTGTGTCAGTGCGATCCGGACTCAGCCTGGTATAAAGAGCGCATAAACGGCAAAGATGAACTTGGCAAAAGAACGGGAAGACATGACTCTTGTGATAAATTCAAGCCAAAGCAAAAAACCCGACAAGGGGGAGTTGGCTACAAAAGAAATATGCTAAAACTAACCGCATCAAGGATTTACTATGCATCTTGTTAAAATAATTCCAATACTTGTAGTTAATTTTTCTGTCTTATCCATATCATTATGCCGCTAACAGCAATAAGGATAGGCATGAGCGTAAGGATAACGGCAATTATGCGTTTTTGTTTACTGGCCAAATCAAGCCGTTCGACTTTTATTTCTTTCCGGTTGAGGAACACCTTGTACTCCAATTCAGACAACCAGTTAATAACATTAAGCCCCATCTCAGCGTTGCTGTAATGTTCAATATAGGCGTTGCTCAGAAAATCAGCATCAGTAAAAACCACTATTCGGGTATCAGAGGTGTCGTTAGCATCTTTAGGCTCCCAAATAGCATATGCGAAAGGAACTGGGCCCGGGCTGTCGAGGGCTTTGTCGAATTTCACATTTAAGGTTCTGTCGGTTTCGCCCCAGCTGGTTTGTGCTGAGGAGGTTAGTACTATAGGAACTGTTTTGATTGAATCTCGTCGATTTTCATAAGTTGAAATGGATCTTGGCCTTACATAAAAAGTGTAATCCAAACCTGCGGTGATGGCCTTATGTGGTACATAATTACGCGTAGCAGGACATCCAACATCCGAGCCGGCATGACTTTTTAAATCAACTACAATATCGTCTGCTACCATTACCCCCCAATTATTAAGAATACTATTCAAGGATGGATTTTTATGCCTTTCTTCCTCTGTCAAAGGTCTATCGGGAGTCGTAACAATAATATGTTCAATTAAGAACAATGCATCACCACCTTTTTTCAAATATTCTTCTATAATCCCTTCTTCTTTTTCTGTTAGAACATTATGAGGTCCCGGTATAATCAGAACATCACAATCTTCGGGGACTGCTCCTGTAACTCCAAGCATAATTTCCTTGCTGCTAATGCGATTCGATGATAACAATTTCACCAAATCACTTAATCCCTTTTCTCCCTCATCAAAGATGCCGTATTCCTTGTGTCCCGTAAGGAAATATACATTGCGAGTTTCTCTGGTTACACGAACAATGGCATTGGTTAGTTGTTCCTCCGATAACGGCTTTTTCGTAAAATCAACATCTCTTCGTTCGCTGCCTGACTGGATAATAACTTTGTTTTCTTCGCTGTTTATGATATTGCCAAATTGGGCGGCACGGCCTATTTGAACGATAGGGTCAATGATTTCGGTTTTAATTCTACCTTTTGAAACTCTTTTGTATTCTTCGAAAATATCTTCCAGATATTTTGGCGGCAATCCAACAAAGAAGGCCGTCAACTGGACATCTCGCGTAAGCCCTTCAATATAATCTATTGTGCTTTCCGTTAAAGTATGCTGGCCGGTCTTAGTCAAATCCCATCTCAATTTACAAGTGTAGGCTAAGAAGTTTATTCCAATAGAAAAGATTATCGACAGGAAAATAACCAGTATGACAATACCATATTTTTTCCAATGTGATACTTTTGAAGATTTCGGGGATGTCCTCTTGATATTTAGAAAGCAAAACAACAATAAGACCACACCCAATAAAGCAATTGATACAGCTAAGATGCTAAAATGCTGCTCGATATAAGAAATAGATAGGCCATACGCCAGACAAGCAGAGCCTGCACCAAAGAAAACAGATGAAACTTTACAATTCTTGCTTAACGCCATAATCGATTCTCAATACCAAATCTTGTTAAAATCAAACAGAAAATGATTCCACTTAAATAATAAACCACATCTGCGATGGTAATAAGGCCAACTGTAAAATTCCCTAAATGACTCCATGTGCCTGCGTATCGAATCACCGCTTCCATAGGGCCACTGAGAGAATTAGTAAAACTTATCGAAAAATATAATAAAAACAAAATTGCGTATGAACTTATCGCTGCGATAATTTGATTGCGTGTCCACGATGATGTCAATATGCCGATAGCAAGGAAAAAGGATCCTTCCAGCCAAATACCTAAAAAACCTGTTAGTATAGACGCCCGGTCAGGCTGGCCGAAATATTCAATAATAAAATAGTAGGTAACCGTCATGATTATTATTAATGTAAAGAAGATCAAAGAGCCCAAATATTTACCTAAAACGATGGCGGTATTTGTTATTGGTGAAGTCATTAAGAATTCTATTGTTCCTGTCAGCTTCTCTTCAGAAAATATTTTCATGGTTAAAAGCGGAATAAGAAAAACAAACATAAACTCCATAACCTTAAAAACATCACGCAAGGATGCTTCCCTGTTTTGATCGATAATCATATAAAAGAAAACATTGAATACGGAAATCGTGAGGATCAGTACAATGTATGCAATAGGCGACTTGAAATAAGCCGTCAACTCCTTTTTGGCTATCGCAAAAACTTTATTCATTATTTTCCTCAGATGTTTCAGAATGTAATTTCACAAAAACCTCCTCAAGAGTCGATTCGGCGCATTGATCGTCACTATAATCTTTCAAGAGCATATCCAGCGATTTATCAACAATAATTTGGCCAGATCTGATAATTAATACTCTGTGGGCGATTTGTTCAATTTCGGAAAGAATGTGTGTACTTAAAATGACGGTTCTTTCATACTCCAGACTTTTGATCAGTTTGCGTATCTGAAGATTCTGAATGGGGTCGAGTCCACTTGTTGGCTCATCCAAAATAAGTAATTCCGGCTTATTAATTATGGCCTGTGCAATCCCTACACGTTGCTTATATCCTCTTGACAAAACTCCGATAGTTTTATCCCTTACCTCGCCGATGTTGCATTCCTCTAAAACTTCATTAATACGGTTACGCCGACCTCTGGCGGGCACATCTTTTATCTCCGCTGCGAATTTAAGGTAGTCGCTCACTGTCATATTTGAGTAAAGCGGTGGGGTCTCCGGCAAATATCCTATTTTTTTTCGGATAGCCAGTGAATTCTTTTCAACGTCGTCACCCCCTATTACAACCTTACCTGAACTGGCAGGTAAATACGAAGTCAGGATACGCATTAATGTTGTTTTGCCTGCACCATTCCGGCCTAAAAAACCAACGATTTCTCCTTTTTTAATTTCGAAAGAAACATCTTTTAAGGCCTGGAATCTGCCAAAGTATTTTGTGACATTTTGGGCTAAAATCATAATTGTCTCTGATATATAAATTCAGGTTTTCATCCAAATAACATTGGAAAAAATAAATAATAACCATGCTCTGTTTCAGTTAAGCTCGATACGATCACAATAATCCCTGGCATTTGTCAGGAGATCATTTATTTGGTATTTCATATTTGCGTTTTGAGGGTCTGCAATAGCAGCCTCAAGACGCTCAATCATGTCTCCAAGTTCAGCCAATAACGGCTCCTTGTCTTCCTCGTCCAGATCACGCTTATCAAGAGTCCCTTCAGTCTCTTGCAGATATTCTATAATTTCGTCAATTTCTGCTTGGTTCATGATTATTAAACTCTTTTTTCATTTGCTCAATTTTATCACACAGTTCTTCTTCTTTGAAAGGGGTTATGATAAACGTTGCATTCCCCATACGCTTAACGGCAGAGCCCTGGGTTATCTCATATCGACTGATCACAAGTAATATCGGCACCGCTGAAGTCCCGGGAGAATTCCGAAGTTGCTCACATATCGCCAGCGTACTCTTTTCGCTCTTCTGGGCGTATACGACAAACAATCCTGACGTTGCAGGTTTGGAAGATACTGCTGTTCCATCATCGTTCAAAGATTCAGCCACGCATTGCCAATCGGAAAGGCACTGCTTAACATGGTCAAATTCCTTTTCCGATGCCCCGACAACAATTACCTTGGAACTATCTATCATAATTTCATTCCTTCGCTGAGGACCTTAGGTACAACAATCTCTTTTCACATCTTTCCAGTCTCTCTATCAAAACAATATCTCCATAAGAACAGCATCTATGTAGCCTGCTTCTGTTTAAACCTGCTGCATGAATCTGTTTCTTGTCTGGAACTGCCGGTTGCAGATTCACCACATTCTGCCCCATCTTGTCCCGATGGCTTTTCACAATACCCGCAATCTAAGCCAATGAGCAAAAAATATTCACAATTTTTACAAATTTTTTCCACCTCAATAATAACTCCAACAAATCCTACACTATTAGAACCACATAAGCCGCCATGATTATACAAAATTATCGTGTCCACGCAAGATTTGGTTAGATAGAACAAAGGAAACGTCGAACAGTCTGAGCTTTTGGCCGATATGTGATAAGTTGGTCAATATCCCGACCAGATAGATATTTACTATCAGGCCCGATGGCCTTAGAATTGAGACCGGTTTTATAAGAAGATTAAAATAATCGGGTATGATGGATAAAAAGACATATGTGGGCAATATTTCAACCGACCATTCATTTTATTACGCATCGAATACTACACGTTGATGACTCTCCCCACAGAATTGCCATGGGCGTCGCACTTGGTTTGCTCGCAGCATGGACACCTGCGATGGGCCTGCATATACTGTTAGCACTTTCATTGACTTCTATGATAGGAGCAAACAAATTTGTTGCCCTTACCTGCGTGTGGGTATCAAATGTTTTTACTGCCTTCTTCATATATTACCCCAACTACCTGGTCGGATGGTATCTTCTAAGCCGTTTTCGCAACGAGCAGGCACTTACACATGAAGAAGTTGTTGTATTGTTCAAGGACCTTTTCGCATTCGACAGCATTATAACCTGCTTTTATAGGACTGATTTCTGGCAGGAGCTTTTGACTTTGCTAATGAATATTGGGGCTGAGTTGTGGGTGGGAGGTCTTGTCATAGGGGGTGCTATTTCTATTACAGCCTATTTTGCTTTCTATCATCTCATCAAGTGGTATCGCAAAACTTATCCGCACAGGAGAATTGCCGGACATGGATAGAAGGTGAACCTTCTGGATTTTCTTTGACTTACATGGTAAACTCTTTAACAAAGAGTGATTTGCTTAGTATGATCTGGTCAGATTTAAGAGTAAGAAAAAATAGACCACAAGAAAGGATTAAAGATTTCGCCATGCCATATAATATCCGCATTGTGAGCACATATCCGCCACGAAGGTGCGGCATAGGCACGTTCTCGCGTGACTTGGCCAACGCCCTGGAACACTTTACCGGTGAAATCGGCCATATTAGAGTAGCGGCAATCGACAATAATAAGATGCCGTATCACATTCCTGTCGATCTCGTCATTGACCAGTATAATCCAGAATCCTGGCACAAAGCGACCGCTGATATAGCAACCAGGGCACGTGAAAGTGCCAACCCAACTATCGTATTATTGCAACATGAATATGGACTTGACCCTGACAAGGATGGCAACGAGGCAAAAGGTGGTAATTTCGTCACTATGGCAAAGACGTTCAGCCAACAAGGGCTTTTGACCATAGTCTATTTGCACACTCTTCTTGATAACCCGGATTCACATCAAAAAAAGACTCTGCAAAACCTGGCCGATTACAACGACGGATTTATTGTTACAACAGAACAAGCGGTTGATATACTCGAATCGGATACATATAAAATCAACCGCTTAAAAATAAAGCATATAGACCACGGAATTAGGATACTAACCCCCTCTCAATCTGATAGATTGACGATAAAAAAGGAATACGGATTTGAAAACAGGATACTAATTTCAACTCTTGGGCTTCGCTCACCTGACAAAGGGATACAATACAGCATTGGAGCTTATGCCAGATTTTTAAATGAATCATGTACGAAGGACCAAAGAGAAAATATCGTTTATTTGATTGCGGGCCAGTGCCACCCTGAATTTATTAAAGCAGATGATGGTAGATTCTACAGAGAATATCAAGCAATAATAGAACAATCCCTTAAAGACTCGGGGCTGCGATGGTGCGAGGTCAAAGAACTTGGCACTGGTAGTTTTAAGGATTATGACATTGTCTTTTACAACGTTTTTTTAGATGAAGACACTCTCATGAAACTTTACAGTGCTACAAATATCATGGTCCTGCCTTATCTCAATATGCGGCAAATATCAAGTGGAATATTGGCAGATACCCTTGGGGCGGGAAGAGTAGCGATAGCAACTAAATTCACATATGCATTTGAACTGATCAGTCCTAAGATGCGAGGCAGGAAAGGTATTATTGTCGACAAACATGCCAGGGGGATTCTTGTCGATCCGGGTGAGCCTTCAATCGAACAAATAGCTCAGGGATTGGACTATCTTGTTTTCGATAGAGATAAACGCCTGAGAATGGAAAACCGTGCTCACGAAAGAGGTCATCGGATGCGATGGGACAACGTTGCTTGGGAGTTGTTACAACATGTTGAATTCCTTCAATCCAAACGTCAGGAAGCACCCAGCAGAGGAATGCAATTGATCAGAAAAAAGTGTCTATTTTCGCAGAAAAAAATACCAAATTGCTCATCAAGCGGCAGTCGTAATTTACAGGTTTTCTTGTATTGCTTGCTGTGCTTCCATTACCTTTACGATCTTGACAAATCGCTTGACCATTGTTACCGCAGGCCATGTACGGTTACGCCGTTTGATATTTGCTTCGTGCCAGTCAAATAGACACGGTACCGCTACTCTCTCTTGCCCCTTATGTTCCAGATCATTGGCCAAAAAGGTTAGCGCATTTGCGATGAGAACAGGTACTCTTACTTTACGTGCTGCATCATCATCTTTGGCTCGGCATTGCAAAACAGACCCTGCTACCAGGTATTCCCGGCAGACAATCGGTCTTTGTGCATAAATTGTGCATAACTCATCCTTCAGAAAGGGGCAAGGCAGCTTCTTGTCGAAATACCATTCGGCGATCTCCATCAATTGCTGTTCACTTATAGTATTGGCATTAAAGGACTTATCAAAACCACGGTATTTCGATAGTTGTTTTTGATATGGTTCCGCTATCTTGAGGCAGTACTGTTTTATGTTGTTAAATTGTTCCTGCGGCATCTGTATAATCTCGTCCATTATGCGGAACGCTTCAGGAACAGAAAGAAGGGTAAGGTAATGACAACATACCACGCAGCCCCTGTCACATGGAACAGCAAGTCCGTTACCCTCCAGATTTGTCTGCACAGACTGGATTATCCTGGCAGAAAGCGATCTTGCCATGGGTACGATGTCCGCCAGCCTTGCCTGCGTATCCTCAACCCCAATCCTAAATTGTACCGGTTCGCCATAAATATCAAGGTCAAGGCTGATAATCTCCACGCCATTACCTAAATTATTTATGCTCTCCGATTCCTCCAGCACCGTTATAGGTGAATTCTTAACCATTAATCCCTTCTGTTCTGCCACTTTAACCGCTCTAAGTTTTATAAAGTCATAAACATGATGTAGTTATACACTTATTCTGGTTGTTAATCAACGAAGAAAGGGAATAATAACAGACGGGCATTCAGGGGAATTTGTCTCAACTGCTGGTGACAAGACAGCTCCATTCCGTTGGAGATTTATGTTTAAGTTTGCACGCCACCTGCAGGAAGCAAGAAAAGGGATCGTTGCTATTTGCAACGGAACTTTTAATTTCAACAGGGACGCACTTTGGTCGCACATGGCCCCTTTTCGCCTTCGCCAATTTCGTATTCGACCTTCTGCCCCTCGTTAAGCGTTGCTCGTCCTTCAGACTGGATTTCTGAGTGATGAACAAACAAATCATCGTCATCATCATCATCGGGAAGGATAAAACCGTATCCTTTTTTTTCATTGAACCATTTTACGGTACCTGTTTTCATGCGTTCTTCTCCTTAGACCTTTCCATTTCTGCCTACAGGGTTAATATTTTCTTTTGAGAGCACCTTTTGGGGCTATATGCATCTCTGATCAAAACTAATTCTATACCAAAAGTGAAGGCGTAAGTAAACGATTAATATGCCAGGATTTCTGGTAACAGGCTCCAGACGCAAGAATTCAACCAAAAGCTGAGGTACAAGTCTTATCTGTCAAAGTAAGATCGGGATTTGAGATAGTGTTTTAAAAACTGTTCGATTATGAATCAAGATTGCCGAAACGTCTCTCTTGCTGGAAAATCCTGCGATTATATAGTGACAGCCATATTGAGTACTTTTCTTTTAAAACACATTTAAGTAAACTCGCAATGAAAGTAATGACAACACAATTGTGTGAGAAGCAGTGGGTTTGAGGATCGTGGACTGGCCGTCATAGGTCAGTTCCTTGGAATAAATTCCCCAACTGCCATCTTCTAATTGGGCATTGACGATAGTACGAATCCAGTTCGCAGCATCCTTAGCTTTTGGCTTTTTGAAACATAGCAATATTGCAGCTCTTTCAGCATATAGATCGGAAAAAGAGTTATCCGTCAACTGTTCCTGGAGTATTTGCTCCAATATACCTTCCCTCTTGTTCCTAAGCGGCCCTGGAAGTTCCAAGCCAGTTTGTTCTGCCCACTCCAGGACAAGAAACTGGTGGGTGAGAATATAGCCGGATTCTTCGGTTGCCAGAAAATTATTAATAAATGAAATCGCACGTTCCTCAGGCCTCCCAAATGGAGCGAGCACATAGCCATAAAAACGGGAAAAACCAGAACATGGATCTGCAGGCAAATCGACACGAGAAATATTAGGGTCGATTAAACGCATGAAAGAATTTCCTCCGAGACTCGCTGCCTTGTCGTTTACAAACTGTTGAAGTGCCTCATCCGGAGTCAATTTCAATATTTCCCGCAAAACCCATATCTCATCAACAGACGAAACTGGTTCCCGCATAATCGCTGCAATGCCTGAAGTATACGCTTCCGCCGCTTGTGTTCGGAGTATTGTGAGATTAAGTTTGCTGACAGATGCCTGTTCTATACAGCCTCCTATGCCAGTGAGACATACCATGACAGGCAGAAGAACGACAATGGCTTTTTTAACAGTACTGAAACGTTCCTTGGTTGACATTCTGGGTTTCCTTTTGCTACATAACAACTGAAAACTACGACAAGACGAGACAAATAGTCAGCTTGGGTTTTTAAGTCATTTCCCTGAGACTCCGCCGGAGACGACAAATGCCATCGCCTCAGAACTATCAACATCAATTGGTGTAACCCTCTCAGATGGGAAAATCAATACCGAGCCGGCAAAGTTGTATGACTGTGGGAAATAAACCGCCACCTGATCAGATAAAGATAAGAATTCCAGATCGTCTCTTGTGATAAATCCCACTGCCTTAGCTCCCCCCGGCGTCAGTTCAACAATGGCCGGCTTGTCAAAACTTTTCTTATCACCGGCGAACGCTCCGATTAAATCCTTGATAGCTGAATACAGCATTTTAACCACCGGCAATTTGGTAAAAAGCCCGTCAATGAGGGTGAAAAACTTCTTTCCAACGAAATTCGATGCCAAAAAGCCGATCAACGTGATAAACAGTATCGTAATGAGCAGGCCCAGACCTGGAATGGGAATCTTTAACAGGCCGTCGAGCTTTGTAAAGGCCAGAACGATAGTGAAAACGGTTAATGCTGCCGGGACAAAAACCAGAAGGCCTTTGAGAAAATAATTCATCAGACGTTTCATTTAACTTTCTCCTTTTTGCCGATATTAACAATATTTATTGTAGCCTAGAATTTCATCTATACTTTTTCTTTTTTTACGGGGAAGTTTTTCGTCAGCGGAAAAACCAACAGAAATTATAAGCTCTACTTTTTTAAGCTTAGGGATTGAAAGTATTTTCTTTACCTTCTTCTCGTTGAACCAGCCAAGCATACAGGTTCCCAGCCCTTCCTCCACAGCTTGAAGACAAAGATGTTCAGCAGCTATTCCTATATCCATCAGGCTGAAGTTTTTCTTTTTAACGATACCTCCAAATTTAGCAAATATTTTCTGCCTTTCGGAAACTATTAAAATCAGAACAGGAGCTTCAAAGGCAAAATGATTAAAATCCAGTATCCCTTCAAAAGCCGCATTTGCCAACTCTTTTATAAACTTGAGATCATCAACTACTATAAACTTCCAGGGCTGTGAATTACATGCAGAAGGAGCCAATCTTGCTGCTTCGATACATCGATTGATTTTTTCTTGTGGAACTGGCGTATTTTTATAATTTCTGACACTGTATCTTTTATTTGCTAAATCCAAAAAACTCATATCTTCCTTCCTGTCTTGTCGGAATAAATTCATTTTTCCCGGTTAAAATCAAAATTATAACATTCTCTTAACTTACCATCTCTTGTCGTCTTTAGCATTCGATGAAATTGTGATTTTAGTAGCTCCTGTTATCTTACTGTCATTCAGCTTTCTTTCAAGAATGGTTTTGTTCTATTGTAATGCGAAGGCTCATGGCGATAGAAGAAGATTGTTGTAACTGTCAAAAAAACTGGTTTTTCTGAGGTGAAAGGGTTAAACTCTATTTAAGTTAGCCGCCGGAGCCGGAAAATTTATTCAAATCCAGGCTGTGGGGCTGACAATAGCTTTAAAGACTTTTTGTTAACAGGGCATCAATTAGCTAATCCTGGAGGCTGAAATGAAAATCAAAATATCACTTTATTTATTGCTGTTGCTGTTAACCATTACAGTTGGTTGCAGAACTCAAGTAGAGCAGATTGTTACTAAGCCTCCTTATGACAGGCCTTTATTACCCGGTCAACAAGCACTAAGCAAGATAACAAATCCCTCGCAAGTCCCAGACTTCACCTTGGCTTGTCTTGATTTGCGGGAATTAAAGCTATCTATCGAAAAGAGTCAGAATTATCTCAGGAAACCCTCGAGTGAACAGTTTTTCCCGGTGAGCGGTATTACGCACCAGCGGGCAGTGGATAGTTTAGCGGCCTTTTCTGATCTTTTAGATTCTGGCTTGAGAGGAACCGATTTAAATGCTGCAATCAGGGATAAATTTGACGTTTATATATCAGTCGGTTGCGATAATCAGGGTACGGTATTATATACTGGTTATTACACTCCTATTTTCGAAGGTTCGTTTGAGCCGGGGAAAGGCTTTACGTATCCATTGTATAAACAGCCGGATGATTTGGTTAAGGGACCTGATGGTGAGATACTTGGTCGACGCTATGGTGATGGCAAAATCGAATCGTATCCACCACGGGCTGTTATTGAGGATGCAATGTTACTTAGAGGAAAAGAGTTGGTCTGGCTAAGGGATCCATTTGAAGTTTATATCGCACATGTCCAGGGCTCAGCAAAGATAAGATTGCCGCATGGCGAGATCGCCACTGTAGGCTATGCTGCAAACAATGGCCATGAATATAAAAGTATTACCGAGGCACTGGTAAAAGATGGCAGGATAAGCAGCTCACGAATGAGCCTGGCAGCAATGATAGCTTACTTCAAAAATCACGTTACCCAGGTAGCATGGTATACACGCATGAATCCGAGATTTGTTTTTTTTAGGAAAGAAGAAGGTGAACCACGGGGTAGTTTAAACGAGCCGGTAACACCGATGAGAACCATTGCTACGGACAAGTCGATTTTCCCACGTGGCTGTTTAGTGTTTATTTCTACTGTTCTGCCACAGGTCAAAAATGGACAGGTTGTTTTGCAGCCTTACAGCGGCTTTGCATTAGATCAGGATACCGGCGGAGCAATCCGTGCTCCGGGACGTTGTGACATATATATGGGACAAGGTGATACAGCGGGTGAACTTGCAGGACGGACTTACCAGGAAGGTAAACTATACTATTTGTTTTTAAAGTCAAAAGATTCTTTTGCTCAATATTAATCATTCGCCTATGTGGCCTATGTGACTTAATAAAGGAGAGCACGCGAAAGTGAGCAGCTTATTCTACAATATAGGCAAGATGGTCGGCCCAAGAGTTCGCAAGGTTAAGTGGATATGGCAATCAATAACTGCCAGTGAAGCTGACACTATCAAGGCAGAACACGAAGTCGGCCAAGACCTGGCACGTGAAATCAGGAATCGGATAGAACTTGACACAGAACCGCAGGCTGGGCAAATGTTAAACAAAGTGGGTCGTCATCTGGCCACTTGCGTCGCCAATAAGTTTCGCACATTCAGTTTTGAAGTTATCAAAGGCACTGAACCTAACGCTTTCGCCCTCCCAGAGGGATTTGTCTTCGTGACCAGGTCACTGCTGGAATTATGCGATTGGAACCAGGACGAGATTGCTTTCATCCTTGGACATGAGATGGGCCATGTTATCCGAGGACATGCGATGGGTAGGATCATCGCTAATTCGGCAATTGCTGTTGGGGCCACGCCCATTCGAGGTCTCCTCGCGAGTTGGCTCGGCAAAGTGGGCGTGGAGTTCCTTGAAAGCGCGTACTCGCAAGATCTGGAGTTAGAAGCTGACACACTCGGGGCACGTTTGGTTGCCGTTGCCGGCTACGATCCTCACGCCACAATGCAATTGCTCTCACGCCTGAGTGAACTGAACCAACCCGCTAAGCAATCCAGTCTTGGGAATTATTTTTCCTCTCACCCGGCCTTTGACGTCCGTATCCACAATGTTGATCATCAGCTGCATCAGCGATGCAGCTGACGCGACTATTTTCCCCTTGCGGCTATGACAAACAGCCCCTATAGAATATGTTAGTTACAGCCGTTGGGACTCCGGCATTCCCCCTCGGCTACCTCCGCTTGAAGTTAAGTTTTGTCAGGTTTTGAGTTGGCCCGAAGAGGTTTTGTCATTACTGATGGCTTCAGCTATTTTGATCCCATCGACGGCTGTGGAGATTATTCCGCCAGCGTAGCCAGCTCCTTCACCGGCTGGGTATAAGCCTTTAATAGCGGGGCTTTGGAAAGTCTCATCCCTGACAATCCTTATTGGTGAAGAACTTCTCGATTCTACTGCGGTCATAACCGCATCGTTCCCATTTCCGTTGAAACTCAACGCCAGCCAGAGGGCTTGTGCTTCCAAAATCCCGCGGGGTGACACCTACTAACAGGGCGCTATTTGCATTAGAATTATTTCGAGAATAACGGCTCATACCGTTTGTTACTATGCCTCCGGGTTCAGATGAAGAAGCGATTACCTCTCCACCGGGGTACATACAGAAAGTATATGCAGAGCGAGCATTCTCACAGTGGTGGACCAATTTATAATCAGCTGCCCCCAGCAGTGGATGCGATGCGAATTTGCCGTACTGGGCCTTGTCTATCAGGCTTTGCGGATGCTCAATACGAACACCTATTGAAAAGGGCTTTGCTTCTATAGGTATGTCCAGTTGGGCCAGCATTTCGAATGTGTC
>JADHXY010000082.1 GCA_016782755.1 Phycisphaerae bacterium
TTCATTCAAAATGCTTTTTAGTGATTCAAATTTTGATCTTACGGAACGTATTGCTTTTGCATTAGCCATATAGATATTATCGGCAAATTGAAAGCAAAAGCATTAAAAAAACGATAACTTATTTATGCGCAGCTCCTTATCTTCTGCCTTCTTTTTGTCCGTCATATCAAAAACAACACCATCAAGCCAGACGACCTTGCCGTTTTTATCCTTTACTCCCTGCCCTTTGTCATAAACCCAATGAACCCTGCCGCCGGAATCTACTATTCGGTATTCAAGAACATAAGACCAGTTGTTATTTACACAGTCCTCTACCTCCCTTGCAACCCTCTTACGGTCATCCGGATGAATCACACTTTCGTACGTACGAACTTTGTTCAAAATAAAGCTTTCTGCAGTATAACCGCTTATTTGCTCTATGGGTTTGCTCAAAAATTTCATAGTCCAGTCAGAATCCATCGCACACTGATAAACCGCTCCAGGTATGTTTGCTACAAGATTTCTTAATAAACCCTCACTGGACTGAAGGGCACTCTCTACCTTTTTCTGCCTGGTAATATCTGTTACTGCACATATCAACGATTCTATTTTACCGCTAAAATCCCTTTTGTATCCCCAATTAACGCTTACATCTATTATTCTCGAATCCATGGTCAATCGTTTAGATTCGTAGGGAATATTAAGAACCTCCCCGTTTTTTATATCACCAAATAACTCCTTGATCTTTTGCCTCTCCGAATCAGATGCCGCAAGATCAAAAACCCGCTTGCCGATAAGCTCTCCCTCTGCAAAACCGTATAGCCGGTGCAGGAAAGAATTCGCAAACAATATCTTACCTTCAAGATCAACTTCCTGAATACCATAAGGTATTACATTTAAGATATTCTTATAATGCTGATCCTGCTGCTGTGAACCCGAATTCTCACGCTGGCCATGCTCACCGGGGACTTCTACCGAAATAACCTTTGTTGCCTCCTGACCATCAAATACAGGAACCATTACAGAATTGACAGTAACTATCTCGCCATCTTTTTTATAACCAAGTTTTTGCTCTGAAAAACAATCCGAGTTACGCCGGCGTAAAAGATCAAGTTTATCTGAAAAAGTTTCTCGGAAAGCCTCATGCAAGATAGTCTCCTGAACTTTTCTGCCGATGATCTCTTCTTTGCTATACCCGTAAATATGCTCGCATACCTGATTCCAGTCTTTGATAACTCCATCAAAATCAAAAGAATAGATAGCGAAAGCAGAAGTAGGACTTACCAGAGATTCGATTCGCAAAAGAACCTTATCCAGATTAGAACCAACAGCACCCCCCGCTTTGGTTGAAAACCTCGAACCTGTTTTCATGTCCTCCCTGATCTGCATGCAAAACCCCATTTAGACCAACTGTTTTTCCATCGTTTTTATAAAAACAAAGGCCGCTAATAAGCAAGAATTCTAACCCGAAAAAACTTTATTTTCAAGAAATTTATTATTTTAAAACCAAAATGCAAACAGCATAAAGTTACGCCTATACTTTAACAGCTGCTTGCATTAGTAGTCAATGGCGATATGCACTTAAATTATATCAGGGATTACCACTATAATTTTTATTGAAGAAACGTAACTATAGGCAATTTAGGATATTTAGGAAGACTTCTCCCCTGTTACCGAACCAAGGTATTTAAGCTCCGCCCCGGTTAGATGTCTGAAACTCCCCGGGCCCAAGCCCCTTATATTGAGCTTACCTATCCTGGTTCTTTTCAATGATTTTACTGGTAAGCCTACCTTTGCAAGCATTCTCCGCACCTGCCGATTAAGACCCTGAGTTATTGTGATCTCAAGTAAAGTTTCCATGCGAGCTTTTTTTAATATCTTAATTGCTGACCGATTCGTGCGACCTTCGGCAAGCCAGATACCCTTTTTCAACTTTTCTATCTTTGCAGGTTCAATAGCACCTTTTACCTGTGCCACATAAGTCTTAGCTACCTTGTATTTAGGATGCGTGAGTTTGTTGGTCAGCTGGCTGTCATTTGTCAAAATAATCAGCCCCGTACTGTCTGCATCCAGCCTGCCGACACAAAAAATACGCTCTTTGGCCTTAATCAGATCAATAGCCTTCTTCCGGCCATAGGGGTCTGAATTAGTACATATCACGCCTTTGGGCTTATTAAGAAGATAATACACCTTCTGCTCAGCTCTGAGCTGTTTGCCGTCAACAGTTATCTTATCATTCTCAGGATCGACAAAAACAGGCAGCTTGTCCACAACTTCGCCGTTAACCTTAACCCTGCCATCCAAAATAAGCTCCTCGCAATTTCGTCTCGATGCAACACCAGATTCGGCGAGTACCTTTTGTAATCTTATTTCTGCCATTTTTAAAAAACTTCCCTTCAATAAGCCCAGATATTACCAAAGCCATTTACCAGCTTGTCGGCATACACTATAGCGACACAACTGACTGACCACAACAAAAATGATATCTGAAAAGGTATATCATGCAAAATCAGGCTTACCGGGCCGCTGTATTTGCCCTTCTGAATGAGAGCACTAAACCGAAAAATACAATAAAGAACCATAGGCATCGTATAGACAAGGTTATTGGTACCAAACAGCCTGTAAGTCCTTTCGTCCATCGCATAAAGCAAAAAACAAACGACAGCCAAGCCGCTGGTAACATTGAGCATATGAGCCAACAACTCAGGAGTATAATCGCAAAGCGTCTGCCTGTAAGCTTCAATATTATCGCCAAGCTGTTCGATCTCGCTGCGTCTCTTACCGAAAGCAAGAAAAAGACTCAATGCAAATGTGCAAATTATCAGCCACGGCGATATAAAAGTGCTCACAACGATCGCACCGGCGACCGCACGAAGACAAAAACCGATGGAAATTATCACGCAATCCAGTATTATCATCTTCTTGAACAATACCGAATAAAGAACCATCATAATTATATAGCACAGAATTATATAAGCGAACTGGCGAACAAGCATAAAACTGCAAAAAACTGAAACAATAGCCAGCACTAAAGAAAATAATACACCCGCACCAACAGAAACCTTTCCAGCGGCTATCGGCCTATTCCTTTTCTCGGGATGAACACGGTCGGCCTTGGCATCAATCACATCATTGAAAACATATATCGCCGAAGATGCTAAGCAAAAACAGAAAAATGCCCCTAAGGCACTGCCGACAGAATAGATTACTTCGTCTGCCGAACCTGCAAGTTTTTTGCCAAAAATCAATGCCGCAAAAACAAAAAAGTTCTTTGTCCAATGCGGCGGCCTCATTAATTGTAAATATTTCATACAAATCCCTTACATATGAAAATTCTTTTTCTCAATAATATTAACTCACCTGAAATTTGCAAACTATTTAATCTTCAACTTTTGTTTTAGCTATAACAATCCACCGGCCCAATCGCAGCTTTAAACTCTCCCTTTTCAATAAAAAACTTCCGCAAATCCGTACAAAGATGGCACTTACTTGCATATTCAGCCTTGGCGGAATATCCCATCGCTGTCGCTTTTTTCAAAAGGCCAGCCGGCCCGCTTGTAAACAAAATTTCTATCAGCTCATTTGCCTCGGGTGAAAAATCTTTCCACATCTGATCTATCGGCTTATCCCTAACGTTGCCAATAATTATACCGCTGCAAGTCCCGCTGAACACATTGCCGTGAGGATCGACATGAACACCTTTGGCACCAAGAAAAGCCGAAGAGCAATCACACCCGGCAAAACTGTCCACAGCCTTATCGGCAAAATTATCCGCCAGCGACCCGGCTGCATTGCCCGTAAACCTCACCGGATAATCCTTCGCAGAACTGACAAAAACATCCGTCTGCCCATCGTTTGAAAGTTTGTCAGATGACTGTCCAAGATATTCTTCCCATCGAACCTGCACCCGCTCGCTGCCAAGCAAATCCCTGCCCACTTCAACCAATGTTCTGACATTTTCGATATCGACAAATTCCTGATGAAAAGGATCACAGCTAACCTTCAGCCGCCGCATACCAAGATCGTCGAGAACCTTGAGTCGGTCACGAACAATCTTTTCATCGCTTGCCCAGAAACCGTTTGTCTCTATCAGGTCAATTAGCCCCAGATTTTGCCTCTTACCCTCCCGGAGAATATCTACGAGATGTTCCCAATAAAGAAAAGGCTCACCGCCGGTGAAATGCACTTTTGCCGCATCGCCCACCAGCTTTCGCAAACCCTGCCAGCAATCAATCGCAACATCCACACTCATCAAGCCTCCTTTGGAGGGGTTGCAATTATAATAGCAGAACCGGCAACTGCAATTGCACTTATACGTCAAAAGCAGTCCGGCATTACGCCAGATTTTGAACTTCCGCTCGTCTCGACCCACTCGCTGATTATAAATATTTTCCGTTAGCTCTGCAGTCATAACTTATGATCGATAATATTTCTTCAAATGTATCTGAACAACCGTAATATCCGCCGGGGTAATTCCGCTTATCCTGCCGGCCTGGCCAAGTGTCGCAGGTTTGAATTTCGAAAACTTCTGCCTTGCTTCTGCCCGAAGATGAAGTACCTGGTTATAATCAATATCATCGGGTATCTTCTTTTTTTCACGGCTGTGAAAATTTGCCGCCAGGCGATTCTGCTTCTCCATATAGCCAGCATACTTAGCGTCGATAATCGCCGCATCGATAACTTCACGGATGTAATTTTTGCTGCGTATGTATTCTAATCCTGCCAAATTATCCGCCAGACTATTATGCGGCTGTCCCAGGTGCTTCCACATGGTCATTGAGTTACTGCGATGTGAGCGAAGATAACTTTTCAGTTCGTTTATTTTTTCAAGCTTGTTTGAGAACAACTTCCATCTGTCACTATCGGCAAGCCCTATCTCCCTGCCGAGTGCCGTCAACCTCCTATCCGCATTATCGCTGCGAAGCCAGAGCCGAAACTCCGCCCTCGACGTAAACATTCTGTAAGGCTCATCGATACCCTTGGTCAGCAGATCATCTATCATCACGCCGATATACGACTGGTCCCTGCCAAAAATAACCACATCCTTGCCTTGCACTTTTCTGGCTGCATTTATCCCCGCCGCGATACCCTGCCCTGCAGCTTCTTCATAACCGCTGGTACCATTTATCTGGCCAGCCATAAACAAACCGCCCACCTTCCGCGTCTCAAGACTGCGACGAAGCTGTACCGGCGGGCAATAATCATACTCGATACCGTAGCCGTAACGAATTATGCGTGCATTCTCTGTCCCTGGCATCATATGCAACATTTTCTCCTGAACATCTTTCGGAACCGATGTAAACAAACCGTTGCAGTAAATCGTCCTGGCCTCTGCCTCTTCTGGTTCCAGAAATATCCTGTGCCGTTTCTTATCAGGATACGCCAGCATCTTTGCCTCGATACTCGGGCAGTGCCTCGGCTTTGTCCCCTTGATCTTACCGCTCGATATCGGCGCACGATGCATATTGTCTATCAACAGCTGATGAATATGCTCATTGGTATATGTTATCCAGCAGGGAACCTGCTGCTGAGATATGCTTTTATTCAAAAACGAAAACGGCTTTGGTTCCTTATCGCCCACCTGCATCTCAAGCTTGTCATAATCTATCGTCGAGGCATCAATACGAGGGGGCGTACCCGTAGCAAGTCGCTCGATCTGGAGACCTATACGCTCAAGACTTGCCGAAAGCTTATTGCTCGCCGGCTCCTCAATCCTCCCCCCGTCCCACCAATCGTCGCCCATATACATCTGACCACGCAGAAATGTACCGGTAGTGACTACTATCGTCTGTGTCTTATAAACCCCACTATCCGAACATCGCAAACCTGCAACCGCATTATTTTCTACTATAATATCTTCTGCAAAGGCCTCGATAATAGTCAGGTTCTCCGTCTGCTCAAGCCGCTGCTCCATCCAGTCCTGATACTTATGGCGATCTGCCTGCGCACGAGGTGCCTGAACCGCCGGACCTTTCGAGCTGTTAAGAATCTTAAATTGAATACCCGTCGCATCGATAGCAAGCCCCATCAAACCGCCCAGCGCATCGACCTCTCTTGCGATCTGACCCTTAGCTAACCCACCTATAGCCGGATTGCAGCTCATCTCGCCTATCCGGTCCTTGCGTATAGTAACAAGTGCGGTCTTGACGCCAATCTTCGCAGCCGCATGACAAGCCTCGATACCGGCATGGCCGCCCCCTATGACAATACAATCAAATTCATTTTTCTTCATCACTGCCTGCCAGTGCAACCGCCGATGCTATCGCAAAATTCGCCGTATGAGTAATACTTATACTTATCTGACTTATCCGGAGCTTATCGGCTATCGCTTTCACCTCTCCATCGATATTAACTATAGGCCGGCCCAGACTGTCATTAACCACCTCAATATCCGTCCACGCGATCTTACCTCGCCAACCCGTACCGATAAGTTTCAAAACCGCTTCCTTCGCCGCAAAACGACCAGCCAATTTCTCAATCCTGTTGCGGCTTTTTTCGGCATCTGCCTGCTCGGAGGCGGTGAAAACCCTCTCAAGAAACTTGTGATCATGCCTTTGCAAAAGCTCCTCGATCCTGCCAAAATCCACAAGATCTATTCCATGAGCGATCAGCTCCATATTCTTATCCCTGAAAAAATATGCTTAATTTCGTTTCGACAAAAGGTAAAGCCGATTAACACAAAAAGCCACAAACGCATCCTTATTAGCTATCTGTGCCTGCTCGACTATCTTCTTACTAAAATCATCTATCATGCCAACCTTTCTTTCAAATGCGATCTGTGCGGCAAGCTGATCCTGCACTTTCTCAAAAGGCTCAATGCCGCCTTCCTGTTTGTCCTCGATCTTGAAAATAAAGACATGACCGCCGCTCTCCAATGGCCCGCCAAAATCCCCAACAGATATATTATCTACAGTTGATGCGATAACACTATAAGGCTCCGCTAACGACTCCGGATTTACCGCTTCCCACAATCCGCCATAATCCTTGCGGTAACCATTAGAATACTCACTTGCCAATTTACCAAAATCATCCCCACCTCTTATCCTCTCAAGCAACTGACCCGCCAATTGCCTACCAGTATCAATCCTGCTCGCATTTGCATCCGCCGGTTCTACCTTCTCGATTTCAATATCAATCAAACGCAACGTCAAACTCGCATCCTTTGCAAAAAGCTTATCCTTTTGCTGCTCATAAGCACCATAAAGCTCGCTATATGTAATCGGCGGCTGACTGTCCAGATTCGATGCGATATAAGACTGACTCAATATCAATTTCTTTTGATAATCTCTGAATTCCTCCCAGCTGCTCCCTGCTTTACGCAACTGATCTTCCGCCTTCGCCCAGTCACCTCCAAATTTCATCACATATTTACGAACCTCCGTTTCAACCGCCTTATCAACCGCATCCTCAATATTAGCTCCACCCTGCAAGCGAGCCTTCTGATAAAGCATAAGCTCTGCGATACGCTTGACTGTCAACTGCTCTACAACCTTTCTTACCTCAGCACTGAAAGACGAATAATCACTATTAACCGCAGATTTATTTAAATTGGCCGCTAAGGGACGCACTATCTCATCTGAATCAAGCGTTTGGGTTCCTATCGACAAAACAAAACCACCAGATGGCAAGGGTAGATTCTCGCTGCTTGCAATCGGTATGTTCTGCATCTGCTCAGCTGTAAATTTGCCCTTACTCGAAGCTGAACCACAACCGGCAATAAAAACCGCTGATAATATTAAAAAATATCTAAGCATAATCTTTTTAAGCTCCTATTTATCAGACCAAATATAAACCGGCTGATTGTAACCAATTATCCGGAAAATTACCATAGGAAGCATAAACTACCATCAACTCTGCCAAAGGTTTTGGCACACCGAACGCTCACAAACCGCTGCCATTAATATATAAACACTTCTTTGCCCTGCTCGATTCGCAATTCTGACTGCATCTGCCTGAGCCGGCTGGTCAGTTTTTTGGCAATACCTCCGTCTTTGCAGTCCTTGATATCCTCAGCAAATAAAGGCTTTCCATAGCTTACTGAAATAGTACAAAATGGTTTGAAAAATTTTTTACTCCGCGGCCACGCCTCAAAAGCGCCATCTATCACAACCGGAACTATACTCGCACGCCCTTTCCGGCAAAGGAACCCGATTCCGGCCTTAAAATCCCTTATCTTACCATCGGCTGTTCTCGTTGCCTCAGGAAAAATACAAACTCCCTCTTTGTCCTTCAGCCTTGAAATAATCGCCTTGATAGCCGTCAAATCGGCCTCACCCCTGCGAACTGCGATTGCATTTACAGACCTTAATAAACGCCCGAAAAACCTGTTCCTAAAAAGAGTATCCCTTGCCATAAATGTTAACCCTCGCTTGACAAAAATCCCGCAAAACAAGGGGTCAAGAAAACTCTGGTGATTGCTAACTAACAAAAAACCACCTTCTGTGGGAACATTTTCAAGACCGCATACCCGCATCCTGAAAAATATTCTGCAAAAGTTTCTGCATAAAAAAACACAGAACCAGTACCATCTATATTTCTTCTCAGCTTTTCTTTCTGACATAGCCTGATATCTTCTCAAGAACTTCTTTCACATTCAATTCCGTTGTATCAATTACAACCGCATCTTCTGCCGGTTTCAAAGGCCCAGCCGTCCTGCTCATGTCATTGGCATCTCTAACCTCTATCGCTGATTGTATCTGCTCGATCTCAACCCGCTCCCCCTTTGCCGACAATTCAAGGAACCGCCTCTTCGCACGCTGCTCGACACTGGCATCAAGAAAAAACTTAAACTCAGCATCCGCAAAAGCCACCGTCCCCTGATCTCTTCCTTCGGTTACGACCCTTTCATGCTTGCTTGCAAATTCCCGCTGCATATCAACAAGTCTCTCTCTAACCTTTCCACAGGCGGCTACGGCTTTAACTTTTGCGGTAAGCTCAACGCTCCGGATATTTTCCGTTACCTCAATACCATTTATCCAGACTCGCATCACGGAGTCGCTTGATTTGAACTCAAATTTGTCCG
>JADHXY010000083.1 GCA_016782755.1 Phycisphaerae bacterium
ATTTATTTCACTGCCAGGTTCGTCATTCAAGCAGCAAGGTGGTTTGATCGAGTTTTTTTCAGTTCTCCCTGGTAAGCATGAGGATCACTTATGAGACCGCTAAGACGCAAAAAAAAATACGAAGTAACCCAAGACCCAACGACGGGTAAGGATCGAATATTGAATCTGACCGAGGAAGAAGATACCCTTTCTGATCAGGGCTCAGTCGATTCGGCGGGATTACATCGCAAGTATTTCCTTGATTGCGGATGTGATTCGGGAACAGGGGGGCGCTGCTATGAATGCGGGGCGATTAGCTGCACATCCTGCCACGGTCGCTGTCACAGTTGCCAAAAACCGATCTGCTTGGAACACAGCAATTTTCTGCAGGCTAAGGGAAAGGAAAGTATAAGACTTTGTCGTTGCTGTTATGGCAGTATTACCAGAAAACAACGGTTGGCAAGAGTTGGGCGTTTTTTTTTATCACTCTTAATGGAGGAGGAATAAAAATGAATAACGATTTTTCTCCATTAACCCAAAATGTCCTTTACTGCCTAAGAAACGACCTGCTCGAAGATGAGTTGGGTAAGTCTATTCTGGAAATATACCAAGCCGGTGTCTGCGATGATCATATTGCTCGGATGTTTGAAAAACGCATGTCTAAGCATAAATACCAGCAGGCTTTTTACGGCACGATCCCCTTCAAAACTCCGAAGCTGACAAAAGGCGATTATGTTTTAGGTCTTGATAAAAACGGCAAAGAGCTTCGCTCCTTCATCCAGTTCTTAAATGCTCATAGCCTCACAAACGCTGGCTCTGGTGCTGGCAAGACGAATTATTCCTATTATGAAATATTACAAATCGCTTCACATGTTATGGGGATGTGGCTGTTCGACCTGAGAAAGCGTGAATTTGTAAAACTAAAATCCATGCTTGCTGAAAAAGGTATCCATCTTTTTGTTTTGTCTGGTCGAGATTTACGAATTAATCCTCTACAAGTCCCTTTAGGTGTCACGCTCTCTGACTGGATAGCACGAGTTGCGGATATGCTGGTACAGGTGTTTGAACTGCCGCAAAGGGCAGGTAAATTATTACAGGCTAAGCTTTTTCCTCTCTTTCATAAATATGCAACTAAAAAAAATATATATCCAACGCTTTATGATCTTTTCGAAGAGATAAAAAAAGACAAGGAGTCTAACCATCAGGCACGTATGGCAATCCTTGATAGTTTTAAACCGATCCTGCTTTCGTTAGGTCCAAAAGTTTTAGCCTATCGATATGGCTGGCCGTCACACGAGTTAGCAAAAAAGCATTTGGTGTTTGAACTAGGTGGTTGCAGCGAAACTGGCAAGAACCTATTGATGAATAGCTCAATTCTTCCGGAAGTTATATCAAGAATTGCAAGAGGAATTTCCAATCCCCAAATGGATCTTTTGATTTTTGCCGATGAGGCTCAGAGATTATGTAATTCCTCTGATCAATCATCTGTAATAGCTGACCTGATTGGTTTTGTAAGAGGTGGTGGAATTGGGCTTAAGTTTAATTTTCAAAGTACACATCAACTTCTGCCACAGATTGTAAGCAACACCGCTACTAAGATATTGGGGCGATGCGGCAGTATGAGCGATTATGTTACTGCCGGACGTAACATGGGGCTAAATGCAGAGCAGATACAATGGGCACAGATGAATCTGGAGCCCGGCCTGTTTATCAGCCAGTTGGGTGAAGGCTCATGGCGTTATCCGTTTGTTTTTAGAGTTCCATTAATCAAGTTCCCCAAAACTTTGCCTGCCGATTTGTATGACGACAATCCATTTCCGGAGCTGAAAACAGTTTATGCATCTGAGTTTGATACATGGGGTTTTGTGCCTGAGGTAAGTACCGCCGCCATGAAGCCATCGATGTTTGACAGCGAACAGGAATTTTCGTTCTGCAAGGTTGTCGCAAACTACCCGATGCAGGCATCCAGTACCTACCCCAAGCTCGCAGGCATAAGTTCGAAAACGGCCACAAACGTCAGGCAGCAATTAATCTCAAGAGGCTTCATCAGAGAGCATACTTTGGATTCCGGAGGCAGAGGAAGAAGCAGCATTTTGTTAGAAGTCCTGCCCGAAGGCACTAAGGCAATCATGGAACACCAGGAGGCACAGATATGATGACTTATGTAATAACTTCAGTTGTGGCCCTGGCGACACTGGCCCTTTTCCTCCGTGGCGGAAACCTGCACAATTATCTCGTCCTCGAATCCGAAGGTATATTCCGGGACGCGGGCTTTGAAACACACCAGGAACATTCTAAAAAACTGCCTGACGGTGGTGTGGATTTTATCGACCTGCTGGCCAAAAAGGGGGACTTTATGATCTGTATTGAAGTGGAGACCTCCGCCCGTTACGTCCTGACCAACGCGGCCAAAGCTCAGCAGTTAGAACTGCCACTGATAGTGATCGTTCCCACCCGCAAGGTTAAAAAGGCCGTCCAAAATAAGCTTAGCAACTCTGCTATCAAACCCGCCGGCTGCGATATTTATATTCTCTTGTTATCCCAGCTAAGACAAGAACTTACGGATTGTTTTTCTTTATTTTCCCCGGCTAATGAAGGACGGAAAAACAAAAAAACAAATAATAAATCGAATTAAGAAAGGTAGGCAAGCAATTATGAAAAAACTAAGTACAACAAAAATTTTGACCCTTATTGTGATCGTAATCCTACTGGTAAATTTGAGTTCTGTATTCAAGCTCTTTGGAGCCATACTTGTCTGGTTTGGAAAGAGCATTAATGGCCTAAATCAGTTTCCCGAAGGTGCGCAAACCGCTATCGCATTTTTGTCAATACTTTTGGTTGTAGTGATGATCTATAAATCAGTCAACAAATAATGGAGACCAAAATCATGAACCCGAAATTAAAAAAACAAGACCTATCTCAAACAAAACTATTTTACGCCCACGATTGGGCAGAAAGAGAGGATGTTGTGAAGAAATTAATTTTAGTGTCGATGGTGCTGTTATTAACATTGGCCGCTTATGGGGGCCGTGCCTCCGGCAGCACCGCAGAGGAAAGGGGCATCTCGTTGGGTATCATCATTGATACCAGCCCCTGCAGTCAAAAGACTTGGAATGTGTTTCAAACCGCAATCCTGGAAATGACGTACCAGTTAAGGCGCGGTGATAAAATCACCGTATATACCGCCCACCCTGGAAAACCCAGACTCAGGATAATCCGTGTAATCGGCACGGAGGGTAAACACAATGCAAGCGATATCATCAGAGAAACCACTTCTTTCTCCAGAGAGTGGTTGTCCGGGGCAAATTTGAGCAGAGCTGTAGAGCTTGTATCCGAGGATTTTTACAGAGAGACCAATGAATACCAGCACTGCCTTGTTGTCTTAAGTAAAGGCCATATCAGCAGCAAGCAGGTTGCCCAACTTAAAAATCTTGTGGTTAATTTCGAGAATAATTGTTGGCCGGTACGGTTTATCTGTGAGCGAACACAGGCTAGTCGTAGCCTTCTCGTTGCCGCTAACAATCAACAACTGGATTTGCGAATGCTCGATAAGCCTGAACTCACCGAATGGATAAATGCGACAAGGAAATTACGCGAGAATAAGGTGTCGCCGGCCACCGATACTCCGAAGCGTACCGAAGAAGTTATTGAGGACACAAAGCCCGTTCAGGATTCCGGGGATGATAATGTCAGGACCACAAATGATGGGCCCGTTAGAGTTGAGATTACCATTTTACCAAAGTTTCCGATTGGTAAACCCAAAATCAATGATCCCGATGGTAATGTCGGCAAAAAATCGGATACCGATGAAAAGACGTCTGTAAAGCCAGTTCAAGATTCCAACGACCATAAGCCAAAAGAGGCCGATGGAAAACCTATCAAGGTTGAAGTTACTAATTTTCCAGGCTTACAGATTGGTAAACCCAAAATTGATGATCCTAATGACGGCCCCGTCAAAAAAGCTGAAATTGACGAAGACATTGCCACAAAATCTGACGAAGAAAGCGATTTACCAAAAGATAAAACACCCCCAAAAGCTGGCAAATGGTGGTTGTGGCTAATTGTACTGTCAGGCATGGTTGTTATTGCCGTCTCGTGGTATTGCCTTAAAAAACGTAGTACCTTCGATGAGCAATTCGGGGATCAAATCGATGGCCAGGAAGATTTGCAGCAGCGGTTAATTTGGCTTGTTGGTCAGCAGCGTCAGTACCTGGGTGATATTGCAACACTTGGAGAAGTTGTCATCGGCAGAGCCATAGGCTCCTCCATTTATATTGATAACGAGAACGTTGAGGAAAGGCATGTCCGGATATTCAAATCCGGTAGGAAAGTAAAAGTCCAGAATCTTGCGACTTCAGCCATATCGGTAGATGGCGTACAGCTGAATCGGAAGCAGAAAACAGATTTGTTGTTACCGGCTGAAATAGAATTGGCTGGCGGTGTGATTGTAAGTTTGAGTGCGGAAGATATTAATTCCGTTGAAGATGAAAGGAGTGATAACAATGAAGCAAAAAGTATATGAAACTATAAAAACGCTGCCGCCAAAAGGGTTGGTTGTTTTACTTGGCAGCACTGGCAACAAGGTTGGGATAGCCGTCAGGAAGACAGAATCGCTATACAACCTGTTATCCGACGAGCAGAAGCAAAGCTTTCTGGCCTTTGATGCTCAGGATGTGCAGTCTGTTTTTGATGTGCCGATGGCGGATAGAAGCCTGGAAAAAACAGGGCTTAGCCACGATGAACTGGTTCCTGCTGAAATGAGTGACCACGAAAGCCTTGCCAAAGCCGAGCGTGATAAAATTCTGTGGATGGTAGGTCCTAATTGGCATAAAAGACCAGGGGGATGCATAGAAAACGTTGGCACAGGTGGAAATCTCCGTGTAGGCCATGCCCTTTCGTCACTGAATCAAAACAAGTTCAGGCATAAGATTAGGCGAAGCCTGCGTAAAATTGGCGATTACAATCTACAGCGTTGGCAGATGGTAAACGGTGAAGGTAAAACTGCCAAAAGATTCATTCCTGTATTCGTAATCTCAAGCGGCGTGGGAGGCTATGGAACAGGGACATTATGTCCAACTCTCCAGGTCATACGCAGGCAAGCTCGTGATTTGAAACTTCCGGTAAAAATCATCGTGATGTGCCTTATCAGCGGCAGCCTTGAACCAGCCGACGCAGAAACCGCTGCTCGAAATCAGGAGTTGATATTGCGCGAACTTCAGGCAAGGGTAAATGGAGAGTACAGAGATCTTACAGACAATGATCCAGTACATGAGCCACTCTGCGATTCCATTATGCTGATTTCCAACGCAAACAACGATGGTGAATTCAACAGCTTTGACAGGCTAATTGCCATAGCAGCTCAGCATATCTTCTACTTTTTCCACACACCGTTAGGACAGAAGATACAGGAAAAAACGGTTGATATAGAAGCCGATTGGCCCAAAGATCATCTTGGCGGGCAACGCTGCGTGAGCACTTACGGTTATGCCAAGATACACCTTGATAAGGCCCGGCTATTGCTTTGCGTTGCCCATAAGCTTCTTAGCCTGTTTTTTGGATCTTTGCTGGTTGACAAAAAATATCCAGAGGCTGTTAAACTGGTTGATATTGTTACCGCCGAAACCGCATTATCTGAAACCGAAATCCACAGCCTGGCCTTTGAGCGTATTCTCTGTTTACACAGCATGGGTAACAACGATGCCCGCCAGCATGCTATCGCAATGTTCCAGCAGCGAGCGGGACATCGGTGGGGATTCGGTGGCTGTTGCGATATAGACGATGCCGGCAGGTATACGCTGGACGTAGAATTGCCGCAACGGCTGATACCTCAGATCCAGAGAGAAACACTGAAACTCGCTGATGATGGCGCAATAGCTATCCGTAGTAAAGTGACAGCTCTGCTCAACGACCGTGATGGTATATCGAAGGCACAGCAGTTTCTTGACGGTTTTGGCGAACCAATTGATAAGTTTGAAAAGGCCAACCGAGCCAAGCTTATACGGGCACAGAACAATAGTAGCCGCATAAAAAGTATGCTTGGTCGTGCGAGAGGCTTGCTGAACAAACTCAAGGGTAAGTTTTGGTTATGGCGGTCGCTAAGTTTCTCGACGAAGAAAGAAATTCGACGAATATTGCCTCCTACAACGGATAAGGCTATTCGGAACCAGCTCGAAATCGAAGGCCGGCTTGCCCTGGCCAACAGTCTCTATCCAAAAATTCGTCTGGTGATAGCCGGGCAGTTGGCAGAGGTACACAAAATTGCTGAAAATGTGGCTAACGCAAATGAGGTTGTAAAGGCCGAAGTAGATCGCTTACAGATGTTTGATCCCATACTGCTGGTGCCGGTCGGCAACGAACTTGTTACATCTGATTTCATTGAAGAGCAGTTTAGGGTAGTCCTGGCCGCTGAAGATGGTACGGAAACAATCGCACAGAAGATTTTTGAGACGTTTCATAGTTATTTCAAAAATTTAATTGCCTTCAACCATTGTGATATTGGTGAGATAGAGGCAACACTTCTAAAGTATTGTACCGGTACGGCCAAAAGAAATCTGTATCAGCTAAATGTTGCGGATGTCTTTAGGCAAAGCTGTAAATCTACCACACAGCAGAAGGAACGTATTGCTCAGGCTATCGGTGAAAGTCGTGGCAGGCTCCGTATTATGGGCGAAGCGGACGAGGACATACCGACAATGAAGTTTGTTGGCGTCAATGACAGAAATGTCGGTGGATGGGTAACGAAGCTAGCCGATCAAATTGACCCACAAAACGGTGAGTGGGAGTTCGTCGAAATGAACGACCCTAATACCATCGTATTTTTCCAACAACGCTGTAGAGTTTCGCTTACCAGGATAATTAATGAAACAGCTCGGAGATGGAACCCGCCGGTAGATTTACGGGAACACGCTCAGCTTGGCTCTGATCCATTCCTGTCGTTAATTCCGTCAGCAGGCGCATCCGCTGAAGAAATTAACACAACAATTGCTATGGGCTTAATGACTGGACAGATAAGTCGAAACGGTAAAGGCTATAAGCTGGACAACCGGACCGGTCAACCGATTCATCTCGGTGAATCACTTGAAGATATCAACCGCCGCATTGCCGAGAGTTACCCGCAAATGGTTAGTTTGTACAGAGAGTTTTTACTCAAACTGAGTAAGGATGCATCCATTGTCACCGGGAACTCCAGCGGCGCCGTTGATGTTACAGATTACTCTGGCGATGGTCAATTAGCTCAACAGCTTGGAGAAAGGCCGTTTATTCGGGCATGCCAAATAGCTGACGCATTGATGCCTTACCTCAGGCGGTTGCCATCGGACGGCGCAAAGGCGTAGCTAAGGTTGTGTAGATTTACGTTGTTGATGTTAAGAAAGAAAAGGTGTTAGAAATGAATAATATTGCAGGAACAGATGTTAATCATGTGCAGATAACGAGACTGTCTCACATTCAAGGCCAACCGCAGGTAGTTGATACCTTACAACTCCATCTGCGTGCATACTTTAATATCAGGTCGACTTCCGGCAGTCTCGGTTTGTCATTTGGGCCGGTAATTTTAACCGGCCCAAGTGGCACGGGAAAGACTATGGTGGCTAAAGCCGTACACGCAGAATTAGGGAACACAGAACTGATCGAAACTAACGGTGTAACGGTAAATAATACATCGGAATTGTTCTCGAATCTTATCAACGCCAACACAAACACGACTATCTTTATCGACGAGGCGCAGGGCATGAATTCGAAAGCTCAGCATATCCTTCTAACGGCTCTTTCCGAGAAAAATCTGCCTGTGCCAGCCCGTATGTCGTCGCAACACTCCTATACGATACCACTTGCCAATTTTACGACAATTCTGGCAACCACGCACGAATACCTGCTTCAGGACGCCCTGAGAAACAGGATGAGGATATATTGCCGATTTAACTACTATTCGGCGGACGATCTTACTGAAATCGTACGTCAGCGAGCAGATGCACTAAAGTGGGAGTATGAATCTGACCAGGTTTTGCAAATTATTGCCCAGAGGGCCAAAGGTACCCCAAGGCTGGCCCTTAATACGAATCTCCAAACTTGCTGGTATGTAGCAAAAAGCCATGACCGCGATGTGATTACCCTCACAGATGCGCACGAGGCCTTTAGCTACCTTCAAATTGACGAAGCAAGCCTGGACAAACTGGACAGGTCTTACCTTTCTGCACTGGAGAAATACGGGCGTCTGCCTTTGGGAGTATTGAGTTCGAAATTATCGCTACCGTCTTTAACCTTAACAAGAGTGGTTGAGCCGTATCTGCTCAGGGAAGGTTTTGTCGTTAAGGACAAAACATCCGCCAGAGCAATAACCCAAAAGGGTATAGAGCATATTACAAATACTTCAGCCCTTTCCAATACCGTGGAGGATAACAGTAAAAATGTTGACGAATAATGACTTCAAAGCTGTTTGTTCCGTGACCGAACTGGCCAAAAATCTTGATATGTCCAGAGCAAGATTCTACCAGCTTCAAAAGGTGGGCGTATTCCCTGAACCGGTCTATTGTATTCGTACCAAGCGGCCGTTTTATCCTATGGATTTACAGCTGCAATGCATTGAGATACGCAAAACAGGAATAGGCTTTAACGGCCAGCCCATAATCTTCTACCGGAGACGAAAAAATAAACCCGTAAAGCTGCAAAATCAATTCAACGCTGATCACAAACAACTTGTGGATAAATTGCGGCGACTGGGCCTAAAGATCACAGTCGGTGAGGTAAAGAGCGCCGTCAACACTCTCTATCCGCAGGGAACGGCAGACAATGATGGCGGCGCAATCATCGGGGATTTGTTCCGGCATTTTCAGCGGGGAGTGTAAAATTGGTGTCTAATTTGTGTAAAAATGTTGTCTTAAAGGTGTCTAAAACTTGTCAAATAATGGTTCAAAAAATGGAAAATCAAACAACAAAATCAGTTAAGGATAATTGGCCGGAACGCCCGCGAGT
>JADHXY010000084.1 GCA_016782755.1 Phycisphaerae bacterium
CAATAACGGCTGCATAAAGTTCACTGCAATTATAAACTCAGTAAAGTATTTCATAAACTTTTAATCTTCTTTTACTTTTTTGGCTCATACCTTTGCCATATCCTGAAAGCTGTTCTTATTTCTAAGCGATTAACCCTAAAAATTTGATAAGCATTAAGGAGAAAAAAGGTGACACAAAAAAACATTTACCGCTATAACAACATGCAATCTGCAAACACTCTTTTTTTTCAATACAAAGAGCAGCTCAGATATACCGCCCTTAAATATACAAAAGATAAGACACTGGTCGATGACATACTCCAGGACTTTTATATCTCGCTAATAAACAAGCCGATATCAAAAAATATTTCCAACACCAAAAGTTACCTTTCAAGAGCTCTCCGCAACGATGCACTTGACCTGATATCAAAAAACAATTCATATCACGCCCGAAATATAAACTATGGGAAAAAAACAATCAACCAAAACTGGAAATTGAACCATGAAGCAGAAATTATCTCCACCGAAACTTCAAAATACATCTTTGAAATTATTGAAAAAATATTACCCCCCCACGAAGCCGAAGCCATAAAACAAAGATATCAATTCGAACTTAACGTAAAAGAAACAGCCGCAAGAATGTCTGTAAGCCCAAGAAGTGTTTCACATTATGTCAGTGTAGGACTAAAAAAATTACGTAAATATCTTGAAGAAAATCAGAAAATCTTAAATAATTTAATATAAATTCAAAATGGAGCAAAGCGACATCCCGATTCATCGGGATTCGTAAAAATTCAAAAGAAACTCAGGGCAAAAACGCCCTTTTTGGGCTAAAAAATATTTCCACCGATCAAAATTGCATCTAACATAACCCCTCTGTAGTATCACGAGGATAGTTGCTGATACGCCTTACCGACTATCAAAATGCCTCTGGTATGATCTTTCTGGTAGCATCTCGAAGATAGCTACTGATGTGCCTTTCTGCATTCATAGTCAACACTTTTCGAGCTACCCTATTGCAATCCTCAATCGTTACCGAGCGTATGATCTGTTTGATCTCCGGTATCATCGGATGAGCAAGCGACAACGTCCTCACTCCCATCCCAAGAATAAGCATAATATTATCCGGCTCAGAAGCCATTTCCCCGCAAATACTTAGATCAATCCTGGCCTTGTGTGCATCTTGAACCACAGTCCTGATCAATCTTAAAACAGCCGGATCAACTGCGGAATAAAGCGTAGATACTCGCTCATTTCCGCGGTCAACTGCAAGCGTATATTGAGTAAGATCGTTCGTGCCGATACTAAAGAAATCCGAATCCCGTGCAAGAGATGCTGCGACCAAAGCCGCCGACGGTGTCTCAACCATTATACCAACTTCAATATCCCTATTATATTGCACCCCTTCTTCGTCTAAATCTTCCATAACATCACGAAAGATCATTTTCGCCTGCATCATCTCCTGCAAATTGGTAATCAACGGAAACATCACCTTAACATTACCAAGCACCGAAGCTCTCAAAATCGCATGCAGCTGGGTTTTGAATATCGTGAGGTTTTGCAGGCAAAATCTAATTGATCGCAATCCGAGAAAAGGATTAGGTTCAGGTGCAAGACGACGGCTTTGGGTGTATTTATCTGCGCCAAGATCAAGTGTTCTGATTGTAACCGGGCGATGCTTGAACACCTTAATAGTTTCAGCATAAGCCTTGTAATGATCTTCTTCAGTAGGTTCGGTTTCGCTGTTAAGGTATAGAAATTCGGTACGATAAAGCCCGATTCCATCTCCGCCTTTTTCGAGTACCAGTGCGGCTTCCTCGGGGAATTCGATATTACCCAGCATTTTGATCTGTACGCCATCTCTTGTAATGGCGGGTTTTTCTCTAAGTGCATCGAGTTTATGTTCTAAGGCAAGAAATTCTTGCGAAAATTGCTGATACTGCTCTATGGTTGATTCATCAGGGTTTAGAATTACTATCCCGCGATTTCCATCAATTATAACGGTATCGCCGCCTGTTACGATCTCAGTAAAATCCTCCAGGGCGACTACGGCTGGAATGCCGAGGGACCTTGCGACTATAGCGGTGTGGCTGGTTCTTCCGCCAGCATCGGTAGCAAGTCCTTTTACAAAGGTTTTATCAAATCCTGCTGTCTGAGTGGGACTCAATTCACGTGCAACAACAACAACTTCTTCAGTAAGATTCCCGATAGCTTCTCTTTTGTTGCCAAGCAGCTGTGTCAAAATACGTCTCTCGATATCATAGATATCAGCAGCTCTCTCACTGATGTATGTATCTTTTACCTTTGTAAAATGTGAGGCTATTTCTCGCAAAATAGTGGAAACGGCATACTCGGCTGTAACTGATTCGGAGTATATGAAATCGGTGATCTGCTTTCTAAGGCTTCGGTCTTTTAAAAAACGCAGATGAACGGCAAAAATGTCTTTTATGTTCTTATCAGCAAAGTCGCTTTGTGATGCATTCAAGTCGGTAAGCTGGTCTATTGCATTTCTGAAGGCGTTCCTCGCCCTTTGCACCTCCAGCATGCGTTGGGAAGGTTTTATTGTTCGCTTTGGGATCCTGTACTCCTCAGAATCCATTATCAGGCATTTAGCAATAGAAATGCCCGGCGAGACGGCTATACCTTTTTTTATTTCCATATTGTTACTCTATTATCCCACTTTCTACATAACAGGCGGAGGTTCATCAAACATTCTTTCTTCTACAAGTTCTTTTAAAGCATCGACGGCCATTTGCGCATCGGTTCCTTTTGCGGTAATTTTGAGTTTTGTACCGCAAATCGCAGCAAGCATGCTCATTTGCATAATACTCTTTCCATCGACGGTTGTTTCATTGTTACTGACGTTAATTTCGCTTTCGAATTTATTAGCAATATCGACAAAAAGCATAGCCGGGCGCATATGTAGGCCATCCGCATTTTTTATCTCTACATCAATCTGACATTGCAGATTCTCCAACGTTTTTTCTCCTGAGTCGGTCATTCGAACTTTCCGATCGGTATCAATAAAATGGCGTTTCCTCGGCTTCTCTGAGGAGATCCTCAATAGCCTCTGAAGTCTGGCACTGGCCAAGAAATTTTCTAAATTTTTCCTGCTGAAGATTTTTGAAAACAGTCTCCATGGCCTTTAAATGTAAATCCGGGCTGTCGACTGGACTTACAAGCAAAATGATTGAAAACACCAATTGCTTATCTAAAGCGGCAAAATCGATTCCCTGTGTACTCAAACCAATCGCACAGGTGATTTTCTTTATACCGTCAATTTTGACGTGCGGAACGGCTACGCCCTTTCCAAGTCCGGTACTGGCTTCATTTTCCCTTTTTACAATCGCTTTAGTGATCTTTTCGGCACTTAGCTTTCCAAGTTTCCTGGCTTTGCTTAATTTTAAAACTAATTCACTCACAGCCTCATCTCTTGTCTCAGCTTCAAGGTCTGGGACTAATGCCTTAAAACAGACAAAATCCGAAAATTTCATTTTTACTCCATTAAAAAAATCAAAATATTAAAAACTAATTAAGCAAAAAGATTTTGCTTAAACCAAAGGCTTGAAAACTATTTATTATCTCTCTGCTGAGCTTTTTTCTTCTTTACTTGTCTTTCCAATTTGTGAACCACACTATCAATGCACCGATATGCATCCTGCCCGGTATCACTTGCTACAAAAGTGGTATTATGTTCAGCTCTTGCTATTATTTCCACACCTATCCCGCTACCCGCATTGCCATCGATAATAACATCTATCTGGCTAATACTGTCATAAAACTTAGGGAGTTTGAAGGTTTTTTGCTCGGCATGCTTTCTTATCGCATCTGTTAACTCTATGTGTTTTCCACTAATTTTAAATTGCAACATAACTCTCCTTAATATTTAGTTTAACATTTAATGAAAATTGGTATTTATTCCGTTTTTTCAACCAATAAATCATTTTTATACAACTACCAAACTATCACAAAAGACCAACATCGGAATTCTAACAAATTTTTTTACGGTTGTGTATCATAAAATAAAGAGGAATTTTAGAAATTTTCCAAAATCACACAAATGTATTTTATGCGACAAAAACAATTACCAAGCCGTAATTTGGCTTATATCAAAAAGTTAGAAACAAAATCGGCACAATTTTGGCTTGATACCTAAGACAGAATTGATATCATACTCTAAAAGAAGCCTAATCCCGATGTGTCGGGATAGCTGAGCCTGGATATAAAAAAAAATCCCAATTATTCTCTTAGACAAAAGGAATTACTCATGCGCAAATTAGCTTCATTCTTGATTGTACTTTTTCTGGTGATAACGATTTTTTCTAATGCTCAGGCGATGGACATCTGGGGCAAAAGCGAGGTGCCTCGCATCACCGACCCTAAAAACGTACCTCAAACTATTGAAGAAATCTGGGGAGACTACGATAAAGATTATGACAAAAATAACCCTCTGGAAGCAATAATCCACAAAACCTGGGAGCGTGAGGGCGACATAGTCGTCAACTGGGTGCAGATAACAATTGGTACTTTTCAAGGCAAAAAATCGATTGTCTGTGGTTATTGGGCATATCCGAAAGGGGCGAAAAATCTTCCTGCTATTTTGAACACTCACGGCGGCCCTCAAACCGGCAATGAGGACGGTGCGGTCAATTTTGCCAAGCTTGGCTACGCCTGCTTTAACCCTAACCAGAATCAAAATATGAAAATGGGCGGTAAAGCCGAAGGACTGCCGAACACAGACTGGGGCGCACTTGATGCCGAGAGTCATTATCGCGAAGGCCCGGACGGGCCGTTTCAGGCATGTGACAAAACCATTGACGCAGTGGCCAGCCCGCGTAACAACTGGCAATTCCTCCGTCAGATGTCCGGACGAAGAATTATCAGTTTCATGCAAAAACAACCTCAAGTTAACCCGAAGAAAATCGGCATCCGCGGGCACTCGACCGGCGGTTCTTTAACTGTTTACCAGTGCATTGACCCACGAGTCACAGCCGCCGTTCCTTCAGTAGGCGGCGTTGGTGGTTTTATGGATAAGCATCCGATTGTCACCGGCAATACCCGACACTTGGTGCTTAAAGGCCCGCTTCCGAAATTATTCCAAAATACGATTGAATCACAGGCATACTGGAAAGCAATGCATGCGCCGGTGCTGCTGCTCGGTGCATCGAACGATTTTAACGCTCCGGACTGGAACTGCCTCGAGGCGACGAAATTGACCAACGTCGACAAACGCTATATTTCCTGCGCTAATTTCAACCATGCCTTTCCGCCGGAGAGCATGATTGCAGATTACCTGTGGTTTCAAGATAAACTAAAAGGTGAATTTAAATTCCCACCTGAGCCAAAAGCCGAATTGCTGCTCAATCAGACCGACGGCATACCAATCTTTAAGGTAAAACCGCCAAAAACGGAATTGAAACTCAAACGCGTCGAAATGTTCTTCACCGATGGTCGCAATCCGCTGACTCGATTCTGGATTACCGGCGAGCCCAAAAGCAATGCCGACGGCTCCTGGCAGATCAAATGCCCGGTGCTTTATAATGACGAGCCGCTGTTTGCCTTCGCCAATGTTATTTACGAAATCGAGCCAATCAAGGCACCACACCACCGCTACAACGGTTTAAGCGAAATGGCAGCGACAAGCAACTATGCCTATGCCTGGCCGGAACAATTGCAGGCCGCTAACATCAAACCGCAAAAAACACAAAACCGGTTGATCGAAGATTTCTCAGCGGGACTGCGCGACTGGAGCGGCAGTCTGGGCAACGGGCATTGGTGGAGTATCGACACTCGCAAAATCAGCGATGCTCGCTTTATGGGTCCGAAAGGGGCTGATTTGGTATTTGAAATTAACGCCCCACAAGCAGGTATGAAAGTCGGTGTCGTCGCCGAGCGTAAATTTATGGAGGCCAACAACCGCGAGCACGCCTTCTACGGTTTCTTCGATATGCCCAGGCAAGGATGGAACACGATTCGCGTTAAAACGTCAGACTTGCACAACCCCTTCGGCTGGCCGCTTGATGACTGGCATAAACTTTCACGACTGGTGATACGCTCTGCCAATTCTCTTAAGCACGAAGTAGAGAATAATTACGCCCGCGTTGCCGGAGCCACCGCTAAACGAGAAAAAGACAACAGCAGCTATACGCTCAAACTCGGCGCATTGCCGGACAAAGTCAGCAGCTGGGACGAGAAATACTATAAAGAAGCCGGCAACGAATACACTAAGGATAATATGCTGACCAAAGACGACATCGCAGCTAAAACACGCTTTCGGAATCTGCGATGGGAAGGCGGCGAGTATATCGAACGCACAAAACCCTACGTCAAGGAAAAGTACGTCAATCCCGAAACGCCGGAGAAATAATCATAAGCAGGAATCACTATGCCGGGCAAACTCATCGCTCGATAATCGAAGCTTCGTGAAATGCTGAAAAATGACCATCACGATGATATGGAGCTTTCTGATGAGGCTATGCACAGGATCACAGTACGTAATCTTTTAACAACGCACTTGAGAATGTCGACAAGTGGTTGGCAGAGAATAGGACGTGATACAAAGTCAAGTTAATTGCTGCGCCGCGCTGTCATTCCCGCGAACAGGCTGTGAGAATAACATATAGACCATCGTTATACTAAACGCATTAATTATTCGTACTTCGTATAATACACTTTAATAACGGCCTGCTGATCTCAGTGATAACCACAATTACCCTCTGGCTGATAAACCATTTCACTCCGCCACCGTTAGCTCTCACAACATTACCAGCCATAAGAAAATCTCCTATAAAATAAACAGTCAAAACCCCGATTGTTAACTGCCCATCATAAACCGAAAATCAAACGAGATTTTTAACTTTTTTTAAGGGGTAAAAAAATGATCGCTAAAAACAAAAGCAAAAAAATGTTACTGACAACCTCAGCTGCAGCCGTAATTCTGGTCATGCTCACAGCCGCGATAGTTTATTCCCAATACAGCATCGAGAAAATACCCAAACAAACCGAAAACATCACATCTAAAGCTCTCGAAGGGGCCATCGACATAGACCCGGCTTCAATGGCCAAAGAAAAATCACATCAATACGCCAAAAACTTCTCCTCAAATCTTGAAAACATTGACTCCGCCATGGAATCGCTCGACAGCATATCAGAAGCCATAGACCTCGGAGACACCGAATTTGCAAAAGCCCAGGTAGAAGAAACCAAAAAAATGCTCAAACCTGTAAGAAATTCAATGTACAATTATGTCCAAAATGAATCCAAAATAGAAAACCTCTACTGCCCCATCGATGGCGAAGTTGTCGATCCTAACCAGACTCCACAGGAAAACACCTGCATGTACGAAAACAAAAAGATCGGCTTCTGCTCAAAGCAATGCCGCGACCGATGGAACATGCTAAGTGACGAAGAAAAACAGTTGAAACTTGATGCCGCGATGAAACTCGAAGAACAGGAATACATCAACAACTACTAATCACCAAGCTGTAATAAAACCCAATAAAAAAGGGCTGCGCAACTCTTTCCACGCAGCCCTTAAACTAAATATCCATTATGGCCCAGCTGTCAGCCATTGGTCGGCAAGAATAGCAAGATCAGAGAAATCAACCAATCCGCTTCCGTCAACATCTCCCGACGGCGGCTGGGGCAATTCTTCATTTGTCGTCAATTCAAATGCCAGATCCCAGCTTTCCATCTGTTCTGTCTGTGGATTGAAAAGCTCAACCGGGTTTCCACCGGTATAATTGCTGCCAATCCTTATCGGCCAAAGATCTGTGTCCATTACTCGAACTGCATCATCATTATAGAAATGCTCGCGTGTCTTCCAGCCCCACGGATAGAAGTCCGTACTCTGGTAATCAGCCGCATCATAAATCGCCGCTATGCTCAGCCAGTAAACATTAGGCATACCGTCTTCCATCGGATGTTGATGGAACCACTCATCCTGACTCAGCAACTGGTTAAACTGGAAGCATGCCTCATTTTCCATTCCATCTGGCCGCGGGTCCTCATCATAACCGGCAAAATTCCATACCCAGCTGTCACAATAGTTTTCCCAGATAAGTGCACCCGGATGACTGAACGTATTACCTGCACTTACAGGAACATCCGTCCATATACCTATATGAAACCTCTTCGGAAGAATAGGCGGCAGCTCCGGCTGTGTCCAGCCAAGAAACGAACCCCACCAGTGAATATCCGTAACGGGTCTTTCGTCGCTGCATTCCCAGTCATCTGCCATAACAGGCCCATTATTGTAATCTGATGGCTCATCCCAGCCCAAAATAAGCGGAGGATTGTCCTCATTGATAACAACCGGCCCCTGAGTCCATTTCGGATAACTGCCCTTATAAGCCTTGGTATTCTGGGTAACCGTCAAATTGTGCCAGTAGTTCCACAACCCGACAAAAATTGTAGGACTTCCAGGCGGCGGCACCTGAACCTGACCAAAAATCCACTGACCGTTCTCATCTACATCAAAACTTTGCGATTGTGTCAGATTGAAACCGGCGGTATTGAGGAAGCCTGTTGCTATAGGATTCGCCGCTCCAAGACCTGTCACAGCCGTATTTATCTTAACTGTCTTTGAAACATTCCATTCAATCGGAGTTCCACCTCCAGCCGGACCCACCTGCCACCACCAGCTTCTACGCAAACCGCCAATATCAACAATTGAGAAAGAAACCTGATTAATTTGTCCTGAAGGACCAAATTGAGGTGCTGTTACTGTTATCTGAATCGTGCAGTTTGTCAGATCAGGATCAAGACCAAAATCATATTTATAAGCACCTGCATAGTTTCCGCTAGGAGTTTGAGCATCGCCCCAACGCATCACCAAACCGGCATCGT
>JADHXY010000085.1 GCA_016782755.1 Phycisphaerae bacterium
CTTCTGCTTGCTTGAAGAGCTTTTTTCGTGCTAAAAAACCAGCCGGCAATTTCGCAACTTGATAATCTATGCCGTTTGCGCGCAAAGTGCCAAAATAGATTTGTATTCGCTGTCTAAAGCTTGCACGTTCCGGATTATTGGTCAAAACAAAAAGTCTCACAGTCCTGTTCTTTCTGGCTTTTTGAGTTATCACAGTAGTCTAACAAATCTCCTACTACCAGTTTATTTTACTGGATACTAGCCCAATATACAACTCAAGACATATCAAATAACTGTCCCAGCAATTGTGAGAGTTTGTTTAGTTTCAATCCTAAGTTCTGGTATTTAAACCACTTGCCGCAAATCATATACCCCATTCGCCTCTCGTAAATATTCTGACAAGTAACAATGACCTAATACTTTATCATCGTTCTTAAAAACACGCATACGTCCCATCTCTTATTTTGTAATCCAATACTATGATCTGCCTGGTAGTATTGTAGTTCTATCACCCTCATTAGAGCCTATCTTCCACCGAATCCACAAGCCATTGAACTTTTTATTATAACCTAAAACTATGACACATACTCCATACTGGGTGATTGTGAAAATATTCTTTGAACTGTAACACTTTCTGGTATAATGCGGTTTTGTACGGTTAGAAGAAGACTTATCGATGAGGAAGGCATCGGAAAACTCTATTGTTGTTTACGGTATGGATACAACTTTAGTGTACTCGATCCTGCGAAAATGGCGTCCTTAAAGGAGAATTTATAATGAATCCATCATTATGCAAGTTAATAGACTTGCCGAAAATATTGGACCACAGAGGTAACCTTACCTTTGTTGAAGCAACCAAACATATACCTTTCGAAATCAAAAGAATTTATTACCTTTACGATGTACCTGGAGGAGCCTCAAGAGGCGGTCATGCTCATAGAAATCTACAACAGTTCGTGATTGCTGCAAATGGGAGTTTTGACGTCATTACCAAAGATGGAACTAATAAAAAAAAATTCTTCCTAAATAGGTCCTATTATGGTTTGTATATACCTACCATGATCTGGCGAGAAATGGATAACTTCTCCTCAGGTTCCGTGTGCCTGGTTCTGGCCTCCGAGTTTTATGATGAAGAAGACTATATAAGGGATTACCGAGAGTTTAAGAAGCTTGCAGTTGGGAACAAAGATGATGGACAGGATTAAAAATAAATTAGAAAGAGTATATATACACGATCGCGCGATTGTTGAGACAGATTGTATAGGTGAGGGGACGAGGATTTGGGCTTTTGCCCATATCTTGAAAGGCGCTCAAGTAGGTAAGAACTGCAATATATGTGATCACACATTTATTGAAGGAAATGTAGTTATTGGAAATAACGTCACAATAAAGAGCGGTGCTTATTTGTGGGACGGATTGAGAATAGAAGATAATGTATTCATAGGACCGAATGCTACATTCACAAACGATATTCGGCCGAGAAGCAAGGTATACCCGGCTGAGTTTATAAATACGCATATCCGTAAAGGAGCAAGTATCGGCGCAAATGCGACGGTTTTAGGTGGCATTACTTTAGGACAATGGGCGATGGTGGGAGCAGGTAGCGTAGTTACAAAAGACGTATCTGACTATGTTCTTGTTTATGGAGCCCCAGCAAAGTTACAGGGTTATATATGTGAGTGCTGCAAAAACATTGTCTTTAAAAACTCATTGGCCGAATGTGTGTGTGGAAAAGCTTATCAACTCAAGAAGAGCGGCTTAGTGAGAATAAAATGATAGACTTCGCAGGACTACAGCAACAGTACAATGAAATAGCGGAAGAAATTGAGAAAGCCATTAAGAGAATTCTCAGAGGTGGTTGGTACATATTGGGAGAAGAACTGATGAGATTTGAGGAGGAATTTTCCCACTATATAGGAACCGGATATGGCATAGGTGTCAACTCAGGTTCTGATGCCCTTCTGCTCGCCGTTAAGGCACTTGGTATCGGCACAGGAGATGAGGTATTAACAGTTTCCCACACATTCATATCAACTGTGGATAGTATTGTGAGAAATAGTGCCCAGCCTGTCTTAGTAGACATTGATCCTGACACATTCTGCATCGATCCCGCACAAATAGAGGAAAAAATAACGGACAGAACAAAAGCTATTATACCTGTTCATCTTTATGGTCATTCCGCTGATATGAAACTTATCATGAATATAGCCAATAAGTATGGTCTTTTTGTGATAGAGGACGCCTGTCAGGCTCATGGCGCCAGATACAGAGGCCAAAGAGTTGGTCGTACCGGAGATATAGGGTGTTTTAGTTTTTATCCGGCGAAAAATCTCGGCGCATATGGCGATGGCGGCATTGTGGTAACAGATAATGTTGAGCTGGCAGAGAAGTTGAAAAGGTTGAGGAATTACGGACAGGCCAGAAAACATGAGCATGCTTTTGTTGGATTTAACAGCAGGCTGGACGAGATACAGGCAGCCGTTTTGAGAGTTAAGCTCAGATATCTGGATCAGTGGAACCAGAAAAGGCGAAAAATTGCCGCTCAATACACTGAGCTTTTAAGCGAATCCGATATTATCACGCCGACAGAGAAAGAATATGCCGAACACGTGTATCATTTATATGTCATCCGGTGCGAGCAAAGAAACGACCTCCAGCAACACCTCTCTCAACACGGAATAAACACCCAGGTTCACTATCCGGTTCCGGTGCATAAACAGAAGGCTTATCAAGACCTTGGATTCGATGTTCAACTGCCGATTACCGAACGGATATGCAATGAAATCCTCTCTTTGCCCATGCATCCGTGGCTGAGCGATGTAGATGTCGAAACAGTTATCAGAGAGGTGAAATTAGCTACATAATAGTTGGGATTAATCCTTATTTCATAGTAATGCTATCAATCAGTTTTCTGCTCATCCGGAGTAAATACGACTTCAATCCCGTGACATGGAATCATATAGCATAGATTCTCCTCATAGTATTGCTGGAGAAATGTATGCAGGTTAATGTACCAACCAAACAGCTTCTTAAACGGATTGATTATTTTGAATGCAGACCTGAATATAAGACGCTGTGACAATATTTTGATTCTCGTGTTAGTATAGAAATCAGGGACCTTTCTACTCAACTGATTTTTGGGATTAACGAAATAGTAGAATGTATATAGGCCGAAAAATCGTCGGTGAGTATAATCTGAGTAATAATAGGGATTTGAAAAATGCGGTACGAAAATGTGCGCGGTACCGCTTTTTTTCAGGACTCTAACAATTTCAGCCATAAGGCTTTCAAAGTTTTCAATATGCTCGAGAACGCTCCGGCAGTGAATCTCATCTATGGAATTATTCGGCAGAAAAGCCAGCCCGTCTTCCAGGTCGGCCACGATGTCAACGCCTGGGAGATCCACTTTATCAACAGTAATTCTGCCTTGCTTACTTTTCTGGCCGCATCCTAATTCTATAATTAGCTGTTTATTATTGTCCTTGATTATGTCATCTAAATCAATTTTGATAAAGGTTTCCATCGTATACTCACCGCTCAAAAACTATCAAATCTATTTGGAATTAGCTACAAAATTTCTGCCCAGGGAGCTTCATAAGCACCTGTTTCAATTAATTCGAGCAGATGCATGGCAATTCTCTCGGCATTAAACTCAACGTGTGCTTTCTCCATTCCTGCAATTGCGATTTTTTCACGCATCTGCTTGTTTTTTAGATATCCATCCGCTAAATCGAAAAACTCATCGACAGAATCAAAATACTTTAAGTGTACGCCATCTTCAAAAAGCAATTCCGAATCAGGCACTCTTTTGGCCAACGTAAATGTTCCACAGCCAATATAATTAATAAGTCTATCAGAGTGATATAATCTTACATCGTTCGCTATGTTTATACTTAAAGCAATTTTGGCGCCATTAATGGCATAAAAGTAGTCCATGCCCTCAACTCGTGGAATTCCCAAAGTTCCATAAATCCTGGCGTTGGGCATTTCTTTCAGTTTTTCTACAATATTTCGGCGATCATCGTTGCGTTCGAGTCTTGTATGTTCAATCCTGCCGGTAAAGATTATATCTGTTTTCCACTTATCTTCGACCTGATACCTCTGCTGGATATCCGGATCGCAAATGTTAGGGATGAAAGCGCAGCACCGGATGCCTGAATCTTTGTAGGTCCTCAGAAATCTTCCTCCGCTGGTTGTTATTACAATGTCGGTTGTTGCTGCAACCGCAAGCCGGGAAGGATTCTTTTCCGGAAACGGATCTTCATCTCTGCTTACAAAAACAGCATCTCCTGCAACTTCACGCATTGCAAGAACGGTATCGGCATCGAGGTATTTCATACAATGGATAAAGAGAATATCCGGGCAGTATCGTTTAATCTGCTCCAGAAGTATTGCATCAGCTTTTTTCCTGGCAAAATATCGTGCCAGACGTTTGCTGGGAAAAGGACTGCATTGCATCATAACGTTTCTGTAACTGAATCTCTGCACATCATGGCCAAGCCGTAATAAGCCTTTGACCCACATTCTCGGTTGAATATGAACAGACCTCGGCAATTCGTCCTTGAAATCAGCAACAATAAAAATACGTTTTGCTTTTTGCATGTTAATTTCTTGAAATACCACCCAAAAACGAACATTTTTTTACATACAAATTTATTATTTTCCATTTTTCCATCTTGCTACAACCTTTTTCGAACAATATCAAATATCTGCCGAACCCGAGCAGAAATAGTATGTTGTTTGCGACCTCGCTCATAGCCAGCCCTTGCAATTCGTTCGCGCTGCTCATCATGGTGGACATACCAGAAGAGCTTATCTCGTAAACCCTGCAAATCGCCAAACTCAAAAGTTATGATCTCCTTGCCTATCTCAAACAGGTCTTCAAGTTCGGGACAATATTCATTTAGTACCATTGCGCCAGCCCCGACAGCCTGAAAGGGGCGAGATTTAAGTTGGTAGAAAAGGCCGTGCCTATCCAGCGGGTATTCAGGCAAGAGGGCTTTTAGACCTTCCTCCCAATTACCTCGTACTCTATTGAGCCCAAAATGGATTTTACTGCGACCGATGAGGAGGGCCTTTTCCTGCTCGTTTTTCGGACTTTGCCATTGGCAGCGCCAAAACGGAAGGCTTTGTAAAAAGTAGCGTCTCTTTTTTGACCTTATGAAGCCTTCGAAAGACCTCGGCAATAGTGGCAGACCCATCGGTCTGTTAATAGCCAACATTGCTTTCTTGCCATATCGGGCAAGCTCCTTCATATACGGCCAGTACATTTCAGTAACCTTCTTTGGTCCCAATTGGCCGATGTAAGAAACGTCAAAACACGGTTCTAGACCCGCATTATAGTAAACGCTGTCATCGAAACCCGGCGGCATATACATCGCTTTTGTTTTCCAGAATGGAACCATATTCTTATCAATTCCAAACCACATATCAAAAGATTGTATTGCTTCAAGCACATTTGGTCCATCAAGTTCATCGTTTCCGACTATTGAATTGGGTTCTTCCTGATACCAGTTTATGGCTGCTACAGGATGATACTCTTCAAGGAATCCCGCTATCTTAAAAACCTGTTGACGATGCTGAATGAAACCGAACAGTATTTCCGGCTTGAATCTGTCGATTTCTTGTCGGAAAGAATCCAGCGTCGCAATCTCGGTATTCATGTAAAAAACATCCAAACCCATTGCCTCTAAAGTATTCGGAATACCAGCAAATACGTAAGGGTAAGGATGGTTACCGTAGTCTGGATCGGCCATATAAACAATCTTAGGCTTTGAAGACAGCTTCATAGAACATTTTCACTATCATGCTTTTTCAGCCGGGCAAACACGTGACCTTCATACATATTATTGGGCATTTGTGTTATTGACTCTATCGGCAACATACCTTCATTCACACAAAACAACTCATAGTTAAGGTCTTTCAGTATTTCGTAGACACCATGTGCACGGGCCACACCATGTGTTTCACACACAATTATAGGATGATATTTCCTTAGGGTATCTATTGAACCTACGAGCACATCCACCTCTGCACCCTCGACGTCGATCTTCAGGAAAGATGGTGAGCGGTTACCTGCTGCGACAAACTCATCTATCGTTGTTGCTGTACAAGTGATTGTCTCCCGAAGAGGATTATTTTTCTTTGTCTCAGCGGACAAAATTGCCTGGTCGATATCTATATTTCGAATTAGGGACAATGTTCCACTTTCTCGCGATACAACTTTATTGACAACGACAACATTGTGTAGATTATTGATCTGGGCATTACGGGTTAGAACTTCACAAACTTCCGGGATAGGCTCGAATGCATAAACCAACCCACAATTATCAACGCTATGCGCCATAATAAGGGCATGATAACCGATGTTAGCACCGATATCATAACAAACCGCTTCCTCCGGAACAGTCTTTTGCAGAAAACAGCAAAAATTCTCTTCGTATGCGCCACTCCAAAAATCTTTGGAGTAAAAGACCCGTTTCCCCGCAATAAACCACAATCCCTTAATTGGCCCGGCAGTAATTTTACGTTTGACATAGCCAAGACCTAATGCCTTGATATATCTGGATTTAACTATTCGATAACCTTTTCGAAGCAACATTTTCTTAACTATTTCCCCGTAAATTGCTCACTAAAAAATGTGTTTTGGAAATACTCGATCATCTCCTCTAAACCCTCATCCAACGTGATTTGCGGAGTAAATCCATGGGTAACCTCTCTAAGTTTTGCGACATTCGCAGATTTCCTTGTCGCGCCTTCCGGCTTGCTGGTATCGAACACCAATTTTACATCCTTGCCAGTAATCTCCAGAATACGCTCGGCTAATTCCCGAATCGTAGTTTCGCGGTCGTGTCCTACATTGACCGGGTCAGCAACAGCATAATGCTCCGTGATAAGTTTAAGACCCAAAGCAGTGTCTTTGCCATGTACAAAGCTACGGGTTTGGTTTCCACTTCCCCACACAATAATCGGATCGTCCCCCCTCAAAACTCTTTGGATCAACGCGGGCATTACATGAGCTTTGCAAATTTCAAATGGTTCCCTTGGCCCATACGCATTGAATGGCCGAGCGATTGCAACTTCCATATTATATTCTTGCGCGTAATACTGGCCTTGCAGTTCCACCATACGCTTCCCCCATCCATATCCCGCGTTGACGGTCTCGGGTGTACCTCGATAACCCTCGCCTTCCTTAGTGGGCACACCAGCATCATTAGGGTATACACATGAGCTACTGGCAACAAGAAATCTTCGAACATTCTGCCTCCTTGCAGCCCCAAGAAGATTAAAACCTATCGTTGTGACTTCAGTTAACATTTCCCCATGATGGGTCATACTGTATTCGATTCCAAAAGCAGGCGCAGCTAAGTTCATTACAACGTCTTGACCAGAGCAAACCTCCTCGCATTTATCTAGGACTCGCAAATCTACATTATGAAATGAGATTTGTTCTATAATCCCAGATAGATTCTCCATGCGTCCTCTGGAAAGGTTATCTGCCACAGTTACTTTTGCCCCCTCAGCAAGGAGCAGCTCAACCAGATAGGAACCAATAAAGCCGGCACCACCGGCAACAAGCACTTTTTTTTCATTCCAGTATGCTTTTGTCATCTATTACCTTTTTCTAATTACCCTGTGAGCCAATTTGTGCAGGGCTTATTAATGCCTTTGAGAAATTATAGCGTGTTGTGTCCCCCACGATAAAAAACACTTTTTCGGCTTAAGCATTTAGCCATGTGTTCGAATTAGTGCTCCTATCATGGCCAGCGAAGGAAGTGCTTGCGGGCATAAATATTTTCTCCTATAGTTACAATATTATTCCTTGGTAAACCATAACATTCCACAAGCATATCTTGAATTTTCCAAAATTTCAATATCTATATTTTCAATAAAGTTTTTGTTATCGTCACTTCCTGATAACTCAATCAGCTTAAGGCCACCGAAGTAGTCAAGAATCTGCCTTGGGGAGTGAATCCTATGGGCATTGAAACAGAGTCTCGGTTTGCCAACAGGCAATGAGAAAAAAAGATTACCGCCTTTAGCTAAGCATCGTGATAATTCGGCAGCGGCCTTTTTTGTCCCCAGCGGGTCAAGTGGATCGCCGTATCTTCCTAAGCCTATATGCTCAGCGACATGAAGGCAGGAAAGTGAATCAACAGAATTGTCCTCAAAGGGCATCTCAAGAATACTTCCCTTGATAGATTCAAGATTACTTACGTTTGACACCTTGAGTGGCCTGATATCAACAAAGCTTACATGAGTTATACCTGTTAAGAATCCTACGAAAACTACATTTGAGCCCACATCAATATGTCTTATGGGATTATGCTGAAGTATCTTTTTAAACGCCCAGAGGTCTTGATAAAAATAATGACTATCCACTCCTGTTGTTGATGTTTTATCAAAAAGACATGGATATGTGTCTGAAAGTTTTATGAATTCGGCGCCCTCCATCTTTCTATAGGTGAACAAATCTTTCAAGTATCCGGGATATTTTGTTAATCCGGAAAGAATCTTTGTTCTAATCAACGGCTTTTTCCATCTACTGTAAAATCTGGACATAATAATTAACTTATTTCCTATCTGTCAGATTTTGGTTAGCTTAAAATATTCCTGTTCACAATGTGTGCCTGCTGGCTTGTTGTTGGCAATAGAGTCAATATCCAAACGATAACCCTGTTTATATTTGTCATTAAGGGCTTCAACAGTATGTTCAGCGGTCCCATCGAGCGTATTGTTCGTTGAAGTATTGACCATATTTACTTGTATGGCTGTTGCGCACAGCTTTTGAAAGTACGTAAAACTCGGCAACTGGT
>JADHXY010000086.1 GCA_016782755.1 Phycisphaerae bacterium
TGAATCGCTCAAGAAGTGATCCTCTGTCTACGCCTTTTCCCTGGCGGAGAAGTTCTATATGGTTTTGAGTAAACCAATTTTCCATTTGGTCGGCAATTTTGTTCAGCATTGAATAGCTGGTGAACAGCACAAATGCCCGTGCTTGCGATTGCAGGACATATTTTTTAATTGTTTGCTCGGCGGTTGAGATAAAGGTCGGCTGGTTGGGGGCGGGGAGGTTTTTTTCGATGTAGATGGTGACCTGTTTTTCGTAGTCGAAAGGCGAGCCGAGTTTGACGGCATCGTAATCTTTGAGGCCTACCCTGTTTGCGAAGAAATCAAATCCGCTTTTTTCGTCGTCGCCGTCGCTGCTGAGTGTTGCGCTTGTCATTACTACGGATTTGAATTTTTCAAAGAGGCATTTGTTGATGTCTTCGCCGGCATTTAGCGGGGCACTTTTTAGTCTGACGATGGGGCGGCGAGTCGATCCTGCTTCGATCCAGTAAACATGGTCATCGTTTTCCTGTTTGAGAAAATCTCGGATGTCACTACTAAAGGCTGCGCAGAGATTGACAAATTTTAATGTCTCAAATTTTTCATCAATATCTTTTTTATTGTTCGCAAGAGAAGACAATTCAAGTCGGAGCTGGTTGATGTGTGTGCTTAGATTATCATCTACGAAATTCTTAAAACATCTGCCCATGTTCAGATTTATGTTTTCATCGTACCAGCTTTTGACATTGGAAAAGAACAGGCCGGCTTGTTTTTTTATTCCTTTTATATGAGCTATCGCGTCGTCGGCATCTTTGTTTGCGGCTAAAATTCCTCTTTTTGTTACCGGATTGTATAGGCCGTCCAAAAGATATTTGAGCCTGCGGTCGGTGACATCGATTCCGAAATGGTCTTCGGCGACGTTTTCGAGGTTATGAGCCTCGTCGATGATAATGCTTTCATATTCGGGCAGCAGTGAGAAGGATTCGGTTTTTAAGGCTAAGTCGCTGAACATCAGGGCGTGGTTTGCGACTATTATGTCGGCGCCTTCGAGTCTTCTTCTCGCGCGGCGGTAAAAGCAGTCGCCGAAAAATTTGCAACCCCTTGAAGGGCAGTTGCCGTGTTCGCTGCAGATGCTGTTCCATGCTTTTGGTGAGGGTACGAAAGGCAAGTCGCTTAATGAGCCGTCTTTGGTGGTGGAGGACCACTGTTTTATGGTTGTCAATTCGTCGTAGGTTTGGTTATAGAGGTTTGCTTGTTTTTTTAGGGCGAATTCGAGTCTTCTGAGGCAGAGGTAATTGCTTCTGCCTTTTGCGAGCACGGCTGTGAATGGTAGAGAGAGAGTCGAGGCCAAAAAGGGGATGTCTTTGTTGATGAGCTGCTGCTGTAGAGTGATGGTGTATGTGCTTATGAGTATCTTGCCCTTTTTTTTAGTTGCATATTCGATGGCAGGGACGAGGTAAGCGAAGCTTTTGCCAATTCCTGTCCCTGCTTCTACGGCGAGTTTTTTTCCGTTCGCGAGGGCATTCTGGACGGCATGTGCCATTTGTAATTGCTGGGGTCGAGATTCGTAGCGAGTTAATGAGGCGGCTATGAAGCCGTCGTTGGCGAATATCTGGTCGAGGTTTATTGAATCGTTTATTCTTATCATAAATTTTTTTTGTTGGTAACAGGCGTTTTTATCAATGATAACATATTTTAAGTACCAATGTAATATGATATAATGCCGCGATGATAAAAAAAGCGATTAAAATATTAAAAGAACGTGTGGAGCAGGAATTTTTGCCTTTTGTGCAGAAGCCCAGCCGCTATATCGGCGGCGAGGTAAACCAGATCAGAAAAGAGCTGGGCAGCTGTTCGCTGACATTTGGGTTGTGCTTTCCGGATTTATATGAGATTGCCATGAGCAATAGCGGGATAGCCATAATTTATGAGATTCTCAATAGCATTTCGGATGTTGCGGCTGAGCGGATATTTTCCCCGTGGACAGATGCCGAGGAGGTTTTGCGCGAAAAGGGTATCGAGTTATTCAGTCTTGAATCCAAGGCGGCATTGAGCAGTTTTGATGTTTTGGGATTTAGTTTGACGAACGAGCTTTGTTATACAAATGTGCTCAATATGCTCGATCTTGGCGGGGTGGAAATTCGCAGTAGCAAAAGAAAAGAGAGGGAGCCGATAGTTATTGCAGGCGGTTCGATGGCAAATTGCTGTGAGCCGATGGCGGATTTTATTGACCTTTTTGTGTTAGGCGAGGGCGAAGATGCTGTGGTTGAGCTGGCTGGGCTTATCAAAAAAGAGAAAAAAAGGGGAACGAAAAAAGCAGAGATACTCAAAAAGGCGGCTGAGAGTTTCGATTGGGCTTATGTTCCGGCGTTGTATGTTTTTGAATATGCGAATGATAAGATCAAGAGTTTCAGGTCACTTGATGGGAAATTCAGGGAGAGGTTCATCAATGCGGCGGTGGAGGATTTTGAGAATTCGGGTGTACATCTTAAGCCGATAGTGCCTTTTGTGCAGGCGGTGCATGAGCGAGTTAGTGTTGAGGTGATGAGAGGTTGTCCGGGGAGGTGTCGGTTTTGCCAGGCGAGCTTTTGCAGGAGGCCGATACGATTTAGAAGTGTTGAGAGGATTCTTGAAATAGCGAAAAGGAGCTATGAGGCGACAGGTTTTGATACTATCAGTCTGCTTAGTCTTTCTACGGCAGACTATCCGCATCTTGAGGAGCTTATCGCAAAACTGCAGGAATATTTTAATGATAAATGTGTAGGAATTTCGGTACCGAGTTTGCGGGTGGATCAACAGCTGCATTTGCTGCCTAAGTTGGTGAATTCGGTTCGTAAGAGCGGGCTTACTATTGCGGTCGAAGCGGCTGACGAAAGGTTGAGACTTCTGATGAATAAGCGAATTCATAACGATGACCTTTATGCAGCGGTCGAGCAGGCGTACAGGTCCGGATGGCAACAGTTGAAGCTGTATTTCATGGCAGGGCTGCCGGGTGAGACCGAGGAAAACCTCAGGCAGATAGTCAAGCTTTCTTATGAGCTTGCAAAGCTGAGAAAAAATGTTGATGGCAAGACCGGTAATATTAATGCGGCTGTGAGCTGGCTTGTGCCTAAACCGCATACGCCTTTGCAGTGGATGGGGCAGGCATCGGCGGAATATTTCCACCGGGCCAGGAGTATAATACTGGAAGAAAAGAAAAGACTGAATGCGCGGTTTATAAATTTCAAATTTCACAATATCGAGACAAGCTTGCTTGAGTCGGCGATGGGCAGAGGTGATAGGCGGCTTGGCGGGGTGGTAGAATGTGCGTGGAGAAAAGGGGCGAGATTCGATCTTTGGAGCGAGACTTTTAATTACGATTTGTGGGAGGAGGCGTTTGCGGCTTCGGGGCTCGAATTAGGATTAGAGGGACAGCGGAAATTTGATGTTGAGGATATTTTGCCGTGGGAGCATCTCGGCGGGCCGGAAAAGAAATATCTCAAATTTCATTATGAGCAGGTGCTTGGGGGTTTAGACTAAATATTGCGATGTTAAAGTAGTCCTGAATTGGCGAATTTTTCATAGAGGCCGTATTTTTTCATTTTTTTGAACAGGGTGGTTCGGTTTAGCTTTAGTGCTTTTGCGGTTTGCTGGCGATTGCCGTTGTTGGCTTTGAGTGCTTTTGTGATTATCTGTTTTTCGGGTATTTCGAGCGACTCTTTCAGGCCAATGGTTTTATATTCTATTTGCTCTTGTGGAGGGTGGTTTTTTGTTGAATTTGGTAAATCGTCAGGGGTAATTAATTTGCCTTTGCTAAGCAGGACTGAGCGTTCCACAACATTCTCCAATTCCCTGATATTGCCGGGCCATGTGTAATGTTCAAGGTATTCTATGGCCTTATCGGTAAAACCCGTTTTGGTTTTATTGTATTGGTCGGAATATAGTTTTAGAAAATGTTCCGCCAGCAATGGGATGTCGCCAATTCGGTCTTTTAATGAGGGGAGATTTATTGCGACGACATTTACCCTGTAATAAAGGTCTTCTCTGAAATTTCCTTTTGAAACTTCTTCAGCGAGGTCCTTATTGGTAGCAAGTATCAATCTTACATCGACGTGAATTGTTTTGTTGCTTCCGACAGCTTCAAATTTTTTTTCCTGCAGCACCCTTAGCAGCTTTACTTGTAAAGCTTGTGAAGCATTTGATATTTCGTCGAGAAAAACAGTTCCACCGTCGGCTGCGAGAAACTTTCCCTGTTTGTCGGCTACAGCTCCGGTAAAAGAGCCTTTAGCGTGGCCGAACAATTCACTTTCAAGAAGCGTTTCCGGCAGTGCCCCGCAGCATACCTCAACGAACGGATTCGACCTTCGGCTTGAATGGTGGTGAATTGCTCTTGCGAGCATGCTCTTGCCTGTTCCGGTTGGGCCAGCCATTAAGATGGTACTGCTGCTGTCGGCAACGGCTTCGACGAGTTCGAAAATTTTTGCCATTTTGTAGTTGTGGCTGATGATGTTATCAAGGCTATATTTTTGTTCGAGCTGTAGGCGGAGGTTTTTGTTCTCGCTGATAAGATTCTGTTGTTTTAAGGCTCGTTCTACCGAAAGCAGGAGTTCATCATCGTTAATCGGTTTTGTGAGGTAGTCGTATGCTCCGAGTTTTATGCTCTGTACAGCGCTTTCGATAGTGCCATATCCCGTCATTACGATAACAACGGTTTGTGGATGTTTGTTTTTTATGATGTCGAGCAGTTTGAAACCTGTGCCGTCAGTTAGGTTTATCTCGGTTATGACAAGATGGTATTGCTGATTTTGCAATTCCAATTCAGCATTGGCAATAGATGAAACGCCCTCTATGTCAAATCCCTTGCTATCAAGAAAGTTGCAAACTGCATCGAGCATTATTTTGTCGTCATCTATCAGTAATATATTTGCTTTTCGCATTAGTTCAAAGAATCCTGAAATATCGCTATTAATAATAAAGGGAAAGATGTTTCTTAGCATAAGCTTTCCCAGTTTCACAAAAACCAGTTGTTATCTTATAAGATAAGTAGGGAAAAATCAACTTTTATGTTGAAAAAAAACAACATAGCCCCTTTTTGATGTTTAAAAAGTGGATTTTAATGCGAAAACAGCCGGTGGGATTATTATTGACAGGCGATTTTATTCGATTGAGTGTGCTATTTTTGCAGATTCGACGGTATTATAGAGTAGCATTGTGATTGTCATGGGGCCGACTCCGCCGGGAACGGGAGTGATGAGTGAGGCTTTTTGTTTGACGGCTTCGAAATCGACATCGCCGACGAGCCGGTAGCCTCTTTTTTTGCTTGCATCTTCGATACGGTTTACGCCTACGTCAATTATTACAGCTCCATCTTTTACCATGTCTGCGGTGATGGTGGCTGGTCTTCCGGCGGCTGCGATGATTATGTCTGCTCTGCGAGTGTGTGCGGCAAGGTCGCGGGTGCGTGTGTGGCAGATTGTTACGGTCGCGTTTCCGAAGTCGCTTTTCTGGATGAGCATGTTGGCGATGGGTTTCCCGACGATATTGCTTCTGCCGACGACGACAACTTCTGCGCCTTCTATCTTGACGTTACTTCTTTGCAGAAGTTTTATAATTCCGTGAGGGGTGCAGGGCAGGAATGCTTTTTCGCCGGCTACCATTTTACCGATATTGATCGGATGAAATCCATCGACATCTTTTTGCGGGTTTATGGTCAGCAGTACCTGTGATTCGTCGATATGGTCAGGAAGGGGGAGCTGGACGAGGATGCCGTTGATTTTTGGGTCTTCGTTCATTTTTTTTATTAGTTCGATCAGCTCAGCCTGTGAAGTGTCAGCGGGGAGATGGTTGTCGTCTGAATAAATACCGATGTTTTCGCAGGCTCGCTCTTTTGCGGTTACGTAGCTAATCGATGCGGGATCCTGGCCGACGAGGATTACGCCCAGGCCGGGGACGATGTTTTTTTCTTTGAGTTTGGCGACTTGAGTTTTTAGTTCTTCGCGCATTTGTGCGGCTATAAGTTTGCCATCGATAATTTTTGCGGTCATTTCGAACACTCCTTTGTTTTCGATTTTTTTAGAATAGACCTCTTACCTTACCAGTCTCGACATCGATATCCATTTTTCTAAATGCCGGATTCGAAGCTGTGCCGGGCATAAGTTTGATGGTTCCGGCAACAGGTACAATCAGACCGGCTCCTTTATACAATAATATATCGCGAATTGGAAGTATCCAGTTTTTTGGTCTTCCTTTGAGATTAGGGTCGTGCGATAAGCTGAGGTGTGTTTTTACCATGCATGTGCCGAAATCTTTGAGGTCTGATCGCTGTTCGATTTTTTTAGCCTTTTCTTCGGCAATGGTGGTGTAGGCTACATCTTCTGCGCCGTAGATGTCTTTTGCGATCAATTTAATTTTTTCTCTAAGCGGCAGATGCTGGTCATAAAGGAAATTGAAATTGTTCGGCTGATCGCAGGCGTGGATTACTTTTTCAGCAAGGTCTATCGCACCTTCGCCGCCTTTTAGCCAGTGCTGTGAACATGCGAATTCGGCACCGCAGCTTTGTGAGATTTTTTTGACGAGCGATATTTCTGCCTGGGTGTCGGAATCGAAGTGATTTATGCAAACGACTGGTTTGACACCGCTTTTTTTGACGATCTCTATATGTGCGATAAGGTTTGCACAGCCGTTCTCGAGCAGTTCAAGATTTTCGTGGCTGTATTCGTATGCAAGGCTCTTTCCTCCGATGACGGCTGAGCCTCCGCCGTGCATTTTTAATGCCCTGATGGTTGCTACTATTACGACAGCATCGGGTCTTAGGCCGGAGAGGCGGCACTTGAGGTTCCAGAATTTTTCAAAACCGATATCAGTTCCAAAACCGCTTTCGGTAACGTGATAGTCGGAGAGTTTTGATGCGAGTTTGTCGGCGATAATGGAACTCTGGCCGACGGAGATATTTGCAAACGGGCCGGCGTGGACGAATACCGGCTGACCCTCTATGGTCTGTATAAGGCTTGGATTTATCGTATCGGTCATCCAGGCTGCCATTGCGCCATCGACTTCCAGATCGGCACATGTTACCTCATTTCCATTCTTGTCATAAGCTGCGACTATTTTGCCTATTCGCTGTCGCATGTCTTTGAGGTCGTTTGAAAGGGCGAGTATGCTCATAAGTTCGCTGGATACGGCAATATCAAAACCGCTATCCATCTCGAAGCCGTCCATTTTGCCGCCCATACCGATACGAATATTTCTAAGCGATTGTGCACAGAAATCGATTACCCATCTGAGCTGGATATTTTCGGGGTCGATGTCAAGTCTTTTGAGGTTGCTTTTTTCTAATCTGGCGTCATCGTAGTTGTTTTCGTGCTGCATCCTTGCCGTCAGGGCGACCATGGCGAGATTGTGGGCATTTGTTATTCTTTCGATGTCACCAGTGAAACCCATCGAGAAAGGGACAAGTGGGATGCATTGGGCAAGGCCGCCGCCTGCGGCAGAACCTTTGATATTGAAAGTGGGGCCGCCGCTGGGCTGGCGAATAGCACCGCTTACTTTTTTGCCAAGCTTACTGAGTCCCTGAATCAGGCCTATTACAGTTGTTGTTTTACCTTCTCCGAGAGGGGTGGGGGTTATCGCGGTGACATCAATGTATTTTGTGCGTGGGTTTGATTTGTCGGCTAATCTCTCGGTGGCTTTTGCATAATCAACCTTGCAGAGATTTCTTCCGAGCTTGATAATCTCATCGGGGAGCAGTCCGGTTTTTTCTGCAACGGTTTGGATTGGTGCCATGCTTTTTTCGGCAAGCTCGGCGATCTGCCAGTCCTGGGTTTTTCTTGGGTCGGCTATCATAAAAACTCTTTTATCTCAAAACTTCAATAATTTTATCACAGGCATCTCACAGCAAATCAAATGCGAGAGGGTTTTTCTAAAATAGCGGGATATGAGTTACACTAATATCGCTAAACAATTAGGAGTAACTCATGAAATCCGCTAAACATGAATATACCATTTTCAAGCAAATATGCCAGCATATTTCTGCTCATCTCGTACCAAAACTCGCCAGAGCGTTCGTGGCTGACAAAAAAACGCGGTCATTTTCGCCCTGGTTACATGTTGTTGCAATGCTGCATGTCCAGATTGCACACAGCCAATCGGCTCTGTCTGAATCTCAAGAGTGGTGAAGTAGCGGTGTTTGACAAAGCGTATGTGGATTTTACGCATTTGGCAGATATTTACAAGTCCTAAGCAACATACACAACCAAAGACTGGCAGATTGAGAATGGAAAATAAAATGGGAAGTTTTATACCAACATATTTATGGAGTTATCGGTAAATTGCGGCTGGTTTTTGGTAAATTCGGTAATGGTGTTAGTATTTGTCAGCCATTCGTTGTAAGTGTTGTTATTTTGCTGCGATTCGGGGTTTGGTGAGTTTTGGTGGCCGGCGAAGTTGTCTTGTCCGGCTGATGATGATTGGTCTTTTGAAGCATTTTGATCTTGTTGGTTTGTTAATACAACTTCGATCTTTTTTATGCTAACGCCTGATGGTGCGATTGTAAGCATAACAGCCGATCTAAGCTGGACAGCAGGTGCTAATGCAACTTCACATAGTGTTTACTTTGGTACTAATCCGACACCGGGCGCAGGTGAATTCCAGATCAATCAACCCGGTACCACTTTTGACCCGGACACTATGGTTGCTGGAACAACGTACTACTGGCGTATTGATGAGGTGGGTTTCGGCGGAACAACTACCGGTGAGGTCTGGAGCTTCAGGGCTGAATCGCTGGGTACGCCTACATGGGAATGCGACAATTTCATCCTTTCATTTAATTC
>JADHXY010000087.1 GCA_016782755.1 Phycisphaerae bacterium
AATTCACCGCCTTGCAGCGAGAACGCATATCGCTTGTTACTTCCTTTTGCGGTACCGAGTATATCTGCGAGGCTACGAAAGTGTGAATGTCCATATCATTTGCAAATGCATCCAGCAGAGCCTTGTCCTTTGAAAAATGCGCCAGCAGTCTCAGCTCGATCTGTGAATAGTCAGCGCTTAATATGTGGTCGTCGCTACTTGCGGGTATAAATGCCGAGCGGATTTTTTTGCCTAATTCGGTGCGGATTGGGATATTCTGTAAATTCGGGTCGCTTGAACTCAGTCGGCCCGTGGCTGTTATTGTCTGGTTGAAAGATGCGTGGACGCGGTTTGTCTTGTGATTTATGAGGGTGCCGAGTTTATCGACATAAGTGTTTTGAAGTTTGCTCAACTGGCGATATTCGAGTACCATTTTTATAATGGGATGCTGACCGGCTAGCTGCTCAAGCACAGCCGCATTAGTAGTTCTGCCCGTTTTGCCGGAGGCGAGTGACGTAAGGCCGAGCTTATCAAATAACACCTCTGCTAACTGTTTCGGCGAATCGATATTAAATACGCAGCCGGCTTGCTCGTATATGTTTTCGCTTAGTTGGATGAGGCTGTCGGCTATCTGGCCCGACATGTTCCTGAGTAGATTGGTATCGAGCGAAACGCCGTTGTATTCTATTTCGGTCAGTACCTCTACAAGGGGCATTTCGACCTGCTCGAAAAGCCGTTTTATAACCTCCTGCTTATCCAGCCGTACCTTTAGGTATTCGTAAAGCTGGTAAGTGACATCGGCATCCTCGGCAGCGTAATCGCATGCCGTATGCGGATCGACCATATCAAAAGTCAGCTGGTTTTTGCCCTTGCCTATCAGCGAACTTATAGCGACACAGTTGTAATTTAGATAGTCCAGTGCCATTGTGTCCATTGAGTTACTGTTTCGCAGCGGGTCAAGGCAGTACGAGGCCACCATTGTATCGAAAAATATTCCGCGCATCGGCATCTGAGCGTTTTTGAGTACTAAGAGGTCATACTTAATATTTTGCCCGATCTTTTTTATCGTTTCGTCGGCAAGTATGTCGGAGAGGTGTTTGCGGACGGTTTTAATATCCAGCAGCGAACTGCCAAGAGGTCCGCGAACAGGCAGGTAGTATGCTTCGTGCGGCTGCCAGCAGAAATTTATACCCACAAGCTCTGCCGACATTGGATCAATCGAGGTCGTCTCGGTATCTATCGCAAACAGCTTCTGTTTTTTTAGTTTTATGAGAAAATAGTCGAATTTTTCTTCGGTATCGACAAGATGGTAATTGTGTTCGAGAGTTTTAATCGATCGCAGCCCTGTTGTTTCAGCACCGGTTCCAGTTTTTTCGCCGCCGGCTTCAAGGCCGAACTGACTTTTCAGGTTCACAAAACCTAACTCGTCGAATAACTCGCTGAGTTTATTTTTATCCGGCCCTTTGACAGCAAAACCGGCTTCGTCGAACTGGACCGGGGCATCGCAATCTATTGTTACCAGCTCTTTGCTGAGCATGGCAATATCTTTACTTTCACGAAGGCTCTCGCCGCGTTTGCCCTTTATCTCGTCGGCGTGGTCATAAAGATTTTCGATAGACCCATATTCCTGTATCCATCCGAGAGCGGTCTTTGGCCCGACATCAGCAACGCCGGGAACGTTGTCAGCCGTATCGCCTTGAAGAGCTAAGCAATCCAGAAATTGTTCAGGTGTTAGCTTCATGTCGTTTTTCATCGAGTCCACGCTGAACTTTTCGCCGGTTTTGACATCAAACGTACTCACATGTTTGTCGAGCAATTGCAGCATGTCCTTGTCTTTGGAACAGATAAGGACATCGCATTCTTTTGCAGAGCCTTGTTTTGCAAGTGTCCCTATCAGGTCATCGGCTTCGAAGCCATCGACCCTTAGTATCGGTATCCGCATGGCATCGAGCAGCTGTTCAATTCTTGCTATTTGTGCGGGCATATCATCGGGCATTGGCGGACGGTGGGCCTTGTAGTCGGGGTATATTTTCGTCCGGAAACTCGGTGTCTTCGAGTCCATCGTAACCACCAGCATATCCGGCTTGTGATTTTTCAGAAGTCCGGCAATTATCGTAGTAAAAATATAAACCGCCTTTGTTGGTTCGCCAGCGGGACTGGTCAAAGGCCTCATCGGGGCGAAATAAGCAGCATAAATATGTGCATGGCCGTCAATTATATAAAGTTTTTTCGTCATAGCAGTAATATAGAACTCATTTACTTGATGGTCAAGCGAATTAGCTTTGCTTTTTGAGCGGTGAGTTATTGCCAAAAATCAGTGAAACAGGGTAAGCCTTTGTAACGGTCAATGGTTTATATTCGTGTTTTTGAGAATGAAATTTACTATTGGCTCAGGGTCTTTGAGGCTGTGTGGATGATGGCCGATGCCGGGTTTGTGGATGACTTTGATTGTGCCGCCGAGCTTTTTGTATCGCTGCTCGATAATGGCAGTATTTTCTTTTACCGGAACGATGTCGTCCGCGTCGCCTACGACGTGCAGCAGGGGGACATTTGCTTTTGCGAGCGGCTGAAGTTTATCTATTGGGTTACATTTAGCCTTGAGTGCCTCTTCTTCGGTCATCTTGTAGGCTCTAAGGCATTTTTGCCAGTCGTCAGCTCCGCCACGGCCAGCACCTTTTCCGCCGGGCCAGCTTTTTATATCGCAAACAGGGGCATCTGCATAAATACATGACACCTTTTCGGGATTCATAGCCGCCCAGTTATAAATGATTAGTCCTCCACGGCTCATACCCTCGAGCACAGGCTTTTTGCTAAGACCGACCTGATTAACCATAACCGAATAAAAACGATTCCAATATTTAACGGCATCTGGCGACCCAAACATATCAGAAACGTCCATATAGGCTACGCAAAACCCTCGGTCGAGCAGGGCGAGGTCGGTTTGCGGTTCGTGGCCAAAGAAGCGTGCCCGCCATATCCATGGTTTTGCAAGAGCCATTTTGGGCGGGACAACGAGTTTGCATGTTCTTGATTCGACGAAGAATTCGTACTGGTCATATCCCTGCCACGTCGTTTTTTTACAGGCCTCAAAAAATGATAATGCTCTGTCATTTGTTACAGGATTAGAACCGTTACAGCCGACCAGAAACAGAGAAAAAATAAATAGCCAACCCAAAACAATTGCTCGTCTCACTTATTAGGCTCCCAAAAATTTCCAATGCCCGACACCACCGAGGGCAATACATATAGTCACAATAGTTTACCTTCAGGAGCGTTTGCAATCAAGCCTTTGGTTTAAGGGTTTTTTGGGCAGTCACATAGCTGAGCAGAGTGCAGGTTTCGAATTTTAAATGTTTTACTGCTACCGGTTACCGCAGTGCCGTATGAACCGATAAACTACTTATTGGTTTCGCGAGTGAGCTGTTCGAGTAGAACGCCTTGCAATTTGTGCAACTCGACAAGGCAATCGACGCTTTCTTTGATTCGTGAATTGTTATTTTTTTTAGTAACCTTCTCAGCCTTTTTCGTGCTTTTCTTCATTTTATCCATTCCTTTTGATTGACTAATAGCAATTAATAGGTAAAATACGCCACTAAGGTATCACTACTTGAGGGCTATTTTTACGCAAAAGTGAAATTTGTCAAGGTATTTTTCGCATTTATGAAAAATTTTAACGCAAATTCGGTAATTCAGAGAATAACTCAAATCAGAAAAGACAAATACGGCAACCGCGGCAAAAGTAAATTCGCTCGTGATTTGGGTATAAGTCCTTCTACATACAACTATTACGAAGAGGACCGTGTTCCGCCGGCTGATATACTTGTAAAGATGTGCATGGCCACTCTTACTGACATCAACTGGCTATTAACCGGCGAGAGTACAGATGAACAGAAGACAGATAGCCGGAAAGGAAGGGTTTTTTATGACAAAAAAGCCCCCTACAAACTTTTCTCCAGCAAAAATGCAAGTGTTCTGCAGCAGTTAGACGACTTTTTTTCTGAATATCCGGAGATGATAGAGCCGACGCTGGGTTTTATAGACTTGCTTTGCCAAAAGGCTAATATTGAAAAAAAGCCCGCCGAATCGAAAAAAACCGAAGATTTTTTTGAAAATGACGATCTGTCTGAAAAGTTCGTGCCGGACTCTTCAAACCAAAAGGAGGATTTGATACCTGTTCTCGGCCGTACAGCCGCTGGAATCATATACAGCTGGGATGATGTTTTAGGCACTAAAAGCGATAGCGAAGCGGTAACTACTCTTTCTAAGGTTGTAGAAGAAAATATCGGCAAAGAAATAATACGTTCGGTTGGGTGCGAAATTAATATCGATTTACAGCATTCACATAAGTTAAATGATCCTGAAAATAACACCGTGAATCTTATCCAGCTAAAGCCTGATACTGATACTAACATCACGGAATTTCTGAAGAATTCGAGTATTAAGGGGGCCTATCCGGACAGCTTTGCTCTTCGTGTTGATGGCGACAGTATGTCTCCGAGGATAAACGATAATGATCTTCTGATCCTTAGTCCGTCAGTGCCGGCTAAGCAGGGGCAGGTCTGTGTAGCAAAAGTCAAAAACCAGATCGGGGTAACCTGCAAACTTATCCGCGAAACACAGGAATCATTCCATTTGATTCCCGTAAATGAAAAATACGAAACCAAAGTTATTCCTAAAGACGAGCTTGAATGGTCGCTGGCAATACTGTATCATATAAAAATTAAGTAACCATTCACAGCATAGGAACCACGAATGAACACCAATGAACACGAATTGATCCTTAAAGAAGAGGTATTTGATGTTGTCGGAAGTGCTATGGAGGTTCTTAACGAACTGGGACACGGTTTGCTGGAAAAGCCGTATGAGAATGCACTGGTTGTTGAACTTGGGCTGAAGAATATTCCTGTTCGGCAGCAATCCCGATACAAACTGATGTATAAAGGTGTAGAGGTTGGTGAATATGTACCGGATTTGATTACTCACGGAAAACTGGTTGTGGATACAAAGGTGATCGAGCGGATCACAAATCATGAATTAGGGCAGATGATGAACTACTTGAAAATCACAGGATTAAAAGTAGGTCTTATTCTGAATTTCAAACGGTCGAAACTGGAATGGAAAAGAATTGTTTACTGATGGAGTCACAAATTATCAATGAACACGAATGTGTAATACAGCCCCATTATTAGTGTGTATTCGTGTCTATTAGTGGTTCTTTTTGGCGTGAATGACTACTAAATCATTGACCCGGATTTTCCAAATAGATGCTTGAACATATCCAACGATTGGGGCCGGTTTTTATTGGAATGCGATGTTTATCTTTTTTTGTCAAATAAGGAGTTGTTATGAATTTTAAGCACATACTAATCATTGCCGTTTTTTTCATTTTATTTCACGGTGGATTTATTTCAGGTGTAGATGAGACCGCAGAAGCCGGTTTGGCGGACGTTCTCAATTCCTCGGACTATACATATCTCTGGTGGGCCAATGGATACCCCGCGCCAAGAGCACAGGGCAAACAGGTGTATTGTTTTCAGTCGGGATTGTATGGTTTTGCATTTGATACCGAGAAGGTTGATTTTATACGCTTTGGCGAGATCGATAAGAATTATACGGCCCAGCAAGCAGCAGCACAGGACAATGAGATTGTTTATGGGCTTGATAAATCGCAGCTTACTCTGACGGTAAAAGTCGATGGAAAAACCTATACATGCGCAGGACAAACCGGTATCGACAAAAAGCCAGTTGACAGATCGCTCCCTGAGTTTAATCCTGGGGTTGGATACGGCCATAAAAACGTTCCTCAGCGAATTATAAGCAGCGGCAGGTATCTTCAGCGATTCGATGTTATGTATGTTCAGTTTGCCGACCCAAACGGCAATTTGCTTGAGGCAGATGGGCGAGTGGAAGTGATCGCGTGGCCCGATAGCGTTACGATTATTATGGAAATAATCCCAAAAATGACTATGGAAAAGGTTTCGTTTGGGCTTGAACTAAAATCGGGAGATAAAACCCTTTTGTCGTCAAGTTCGAGGGTGATACCTATACCAGAAGGAAGAACTACCAAGTACAGCCAGACAGTAACGTTTAGTCAGGAGGAAACTGGTTCGCTCAAGATGGCAGCATTGGACGAAAAGGGTAAAGTACTCGAGACAAGATATGATAAAATTTTAAATGCTTATGTAATTGATGTTCCTCCAGATATGCTTAAAAAAGGCAAGATGGGCGATGAGCCGATAGCTGTTAATTTGAAGATTAAAAATCCTACTGAAGATATTCAAACAGCAAGACTGTTTTTTAGCACAGAGCCAAGGGGCAAAGAATGTGCGATTGTAGGAACTACCCCTTTTCTTGCAGATAGTCAGGGCAATCCGCTCGGGGTGGCGATGCAGATATCAAAGAACTGGCATAGGCAACCTGATCATAAAATACTGTACGAAGGCAGTTGGTATTATGCTTATGCAGTCCTTCATGCTCAGCCGGGTAAAAGCTATGGCTTAAAGTATATGATTCTAAACGGGGTCTGGGGAGATGTGCCTTCGGTTTCACATGCTCAGCTTTGCCTTATAGGTTGGGGCGGTAATCAGTTGTGGGACCAGGTGGCAATCGGTAACTGGGGCGAAACCATTACCTATGATCCCGAGGTCGGGCTAAACAGGGCGGTTATTGATGATGTCAGGCCATTAATGGTATCTTCGATAGGTTCAAAACCGAATGTCAAGTGGGGATGGACAAACAATGTCGGCGGCGGAGATTTTCTCGTCTATGTGGACAAGGAAGGTAAAAGACAGCCGGTTGTAGCCGCTAAAAGTAACTACCAGATGATAGGGCCGAATCTTTCGAAAGTTACATATTCCGGCTTTACCGCAGATAAGGCTATAGCTTGCAAGATGACAGTGATGACGCCTCGCTGTGATGACATAAACAGAAACTGGCACAGCTTCAGGTATGACGTGTTAAAGCCAGTTGAGTTTTCCAGATTGGCCTTCTATCAAATGGGAGCCGATAGGTACAATGACAATGCTTTCGACTACATGGCCGTTGGCGATAGCAAGGGGCTGTCAAAACAATTTGAGCCGGTCAAAGGCGGCTTGGAATATTCGGTCAAAAACGAAAAATGCGGTAACAAATTACCATGGCTTGCGATTTACGGCGCAGGCTATGTCGGCAAGACCGAAAACAGAAAAGGGGCTGTGGCTAATAGGGGGCTTATTGTTCGATCGTGGAAAGCTAAACTCTCAGGCAGAGAAATCAGTGCACCTTCTTACAGTGTTTACGGAACAGAGGATCAGGCCAAAAGTGCTCTCTTTGAGTTGTCCGCTCCGTCGTCTGTCAAGAAATTACTGCCGGGCGATTTTGTAGAATGCGAAGTTGAGTTTATCGTATTGCCTCAGTTTGCAGATGATTATTATGGGCCAAATGAAAACCTGAAGAAATTCCTGAAAGAAAACGAAAACACATGGAAACCAGTTTATCGCGAGGCGGTCGGAAACGATCTCGATGTGGACGTAAGTGTTGGCAAGTTGATTAAGTTGTATCCTGTCGAAATAGAATTGGGCACGGAGCAAAAAGCAACCTTTAAGGTGGCTGGCGGCATAGGCTATGTGCCCATGATTTTTAGCGGGCTAAAAGACTATAAGGGGATGAAGCTTCTTGAAATTAAAAACGGCGAAAGGGTAGATTGCCGGGACAACGAGCGATATCAAAGTAACTATGATATCGAAAATCAAACATGGTCAGTGATATTCAATATTGACCTTGATACACAAGCCGATAATCGGATGGAAAGAGAATTTGAGTTTGTAACCGGAGGGTAACTTAAAGCCCCTAATCATTTACACTAAAGTTCTATTTGTTTATGAAGGGGGTATCTATTACAACTCAAAGACGGCTACTTTGTTTTTTCCTTCTTTTTTGGCTTCATAAAGAGCTTTATCAGCATTACAGATCAATTCTTTTGCCGATGAATTATTGTCATACAGGCAAATTCCCACACTTATAGAAAGATTAATTTTATGTTCTTTCCATTTAAGCGGCGATTTGTGTATGTTGTCCACCATTCTTTGTGCCGCTTTTTTTGCGTTCTTTATCCCTGAATTTGTAAGTATGACCGCAAATTCATCGCCACCATACCTGGCTGGTATATCGGTCTGGCGAATATATTTTTTGATGTGGCGGCTTATTTTTTCCAGAGCTTCATCCCCGGCTCTGTGGCCGAAAGTGTCGTTTATTTGTTTGAGATTGTCCACATCTATCATCAAGACCGAAAGCTTTTCCTTATATCTGGCGGCCCTGATCAGCTCTCTTTCGAGACTGTCGTAAAAGGTTTTATTATTTGCAAAACCGGTCATGCCGTCTGTTGCAGCCTGCAGCTGGATTTTTTGAAACTTTTTGATGTTTCCTATCGAGGCACCAAGTAATTGGCTAATCAGGTCGATGATTGCTGTTTTTTCGCTGTCAATAACGTTACCCTCTATCGGGTCTGCCATGTTCAAAACGCCCACGACTCGATCATGAGAGATTAGCGGGGCAATTACACAGCTGGTGGTCTTGTAATTGTCGCTAAAGGATCTTTGTGATTTTCGGATATTGGGTTTTTTGAAGTTATCAAAATTGTCAATTTTTATAATCTGTTTGCATTTGACCGCAACCGTCATTGGGGATGGCGGATCCTGATTTAACGAGAC
>JADHXY010000088.1 GCA_016782755.1 Phycisphaerae bacterium
GCTTGTTCAATTGGCCGCGAGAGATGGTTATGCCCACAACATCACGCAGAAACTTACGAATCGTAGAAAACGAACAATGGCAACCACCTTTCATATACGCAATAACAGCGGTCAGACGAGGCCCGATCAGTTGGCCTTTTTCAATATGAGCAGGCATTGGCGCGTAATGAAACTTCTGACAATGCTCGCACCAATAGCAAAGGGCGGTATGCTGTTCAATGTGAATCGGCTTTTTAACAATGTCAACCTGCTGAACAACTTTGCCGGCGTTTTCAACCTCTTTGAGTTTACCGCCACAATCAGGGCAGGCATCAAGTGGATGAGTTTGAAAGTCATCAATTTCGTCCGTTGTAAAAGGCGTTCGTTCGTGTTTGGTATGTCCGGGTTGGCCGCCAATGTTACGGGAACCGTTGGATTTTTTCTTTCGCGGCGGTTTGACAATATCCGACGATGGCGGCTTAGAAGAGTTGGAAGAATTCTTCGAGAGTTTAGCAACCTTATCAGTGAGCTGAGCCACCTGTGCAGCCAGTTCAGCATTGACTTTAATAAGTTTAGCAACTTGTTTTTCAAGTTCAGCGATACGCTGTATATAGAATTGTTCTTTTTGAGAAGTCAAGTTTTGTCCTTGTGTTTACCAACAAGATTATTATCGGACAAATTTAGACTTTTGCTTGAGAAAAATATTGATATACCGCCTTGAGTACGCTACAATTCATCGAGTTGAAAATGGGCATTTTGACATTGAGTGCGTTGCTCAATACTATCAAAATACCCGTGAACGGTTACCTAAAATCAAAGGTTTTATATGCGAGTTCTATTTATAAATCCACCGTGGATTAACCGCAAAGATAGTGTTTGGCATAATATTGCTTCTATTATGCCGCCCCTGGGACTGGCATGGATGGCTGCCGTACTTGAACGTGACGGGCATGAAGTGTGCATCGTAGATGCCCATGCAGAACGCCTGACTTTAGACAACCTTCAGGCTCATCTTGGCGAACTTGGCAACTTTGATCTTGTTGGAATTACTGCTACAACTGCATTGATAACTAATGCTATTGAAATTGCCAAAATGACAAAAACACAGTTTCCACAGGCAATGGTAATTTTAGGAGGTGTTCATCCAACAGTTCTTCCAGATGAAACTTTAGCAGAACCTGCGGTGGATGTGGTTGTTCGCGGCGAGGGAGAACAGACTATTTGTCAAATCGCTGCAAAGGAACCTCTTGAGAAGATTGGGGGGATTTCTTTTAAAGTAGGACAGGTTGTTCATCACAACCCTGACCAGGTTCTTATCAAAGACCTTGATTCGCTCCCCATGCCTGCATATCACCTCTTGCCAATGAATAAATATCATCCTGCCGTAGGCGCAGCTAAAAGACGACCTGCTGTTTCCATACTGGCTACTCGAGGTTGTCCCGGAAGATGTACATTTTGCTATCGAATCTTTGGCAAACGATTACGTGTTCGCTCCGGCCGAAAGGTTGCCAAAGAGGCTAAATTTTTGCAGGACAACTATGGTATCAAGGAAATTTGTTTCTATGATGATACTTTTACAGCCAACAAGAAGGAAGTTTATGCTTTCTGTGAGGCATTGGATGAGTTTAAAATGGATCTTACATGGAGTTGTTTCAGTCGCACAGACACAGTTAATGAAGAGCTTCTGAGACGTATTAAAGAGGCTGGTTGCCATCAGATTATGTACGGAATTGAGTCGGCTAATGCTGAAATTCTAAGAAACATTGGAAAGCGTGTTGACCTGAAAAAAGCTGAATACGCTGTTCGTATTTCACAAGAAGCAGGTCTCGATGTTCGCGCAGCTTTCATGATAGGCAACCCCGGCGAAACAGAGCAGACTATGGAGGACATGCTTGCTTTCGCAATTAAACTCAATCCCGAGTTGATTATTTTAAATATAGCTACGCCTTTTCCAGGAACTGAAATGTTCAAATGGGCTGATGAAAAAGGATATATTGTTACCAAGAACTGGGCTGAATATGACTTTGCCAATTCTATTATGGAATTGCCTACAATCTCTCGCGAGAAATTGCAAAAGTTTTATCGTAAAGCATATATCAGGTTTTTTTTGCGGCCAAGTTATATTATCAACCGTATTGGCAAACTACGAAGTCTTGCGGATATTGCGAATGCCTTCAGAGCATTGAGGGCCGTTATAGGGATATAACCGTCGTCGCTAAAGAGATACTCATAAGTATCCTTTGCAAATCTTGTGACAAGTCTTTCATCTGACAATTTTCAGTGACGAACAATTCAGCTAAAAAGGTTGTATTTCAATATACACCTTATTGCGGAAAGGCCGTCCCTCCAGTTTATTTTCTTGCCTTCTTCGTAAGTTCTTCCGTAGTAAGAGATACCAACTTCATATATTTTGCACTTGGTTTTGGCTATCTTGGCCGTGACTTCCGGCTCAAACCCAAATCTGTTTTCTTTAATTTCAATCGATTTTATTATTTCGGATCGGAATGCCTTGTAGCAAGTCTCCATATCTGTCAAAGTTAGGTTTGTGAGCATATTTGAAAGCGTAGTCAAAAACGTATTGCCGATCATATGCCAGAAGAATAATACCCTGTGTGGTCCGCTACCAGCAAATCGTGAACCGTAAACCACATCTGCCTTACCATCAAGGATTGGCTGGATAACTATTGGAATTTCTTGAGGATCGTATTCAAGATCTGCATCCTGGACAATCACAATATCACCGGTAGCGGCTTTTATTCCCGTACGCAGTGCTGCTCCTTTACCCATGTTTTGGTCGTGATATATCACTTTGTCCACCAAGGTTTCAAGCCCGTTCTTAAGCTTATCTCTTGTTCCATCCACTGAAAAATCATCGACAATAATAATTTCTTTATTTTCATGCGGGCAATTTTTGACCGCTTGAATAATTTCTTCCACCGTATCAACCTCGTTATAGCATGGAACAATAATACTTAGTTTTTTCATATGATTCCCTTAAAATAATCTATCGTTTTCTTCAGTCCCTCTTCTAATTGAATCTTTGGCTCCCAGTTCAAATGCTGTTTTGCCATATCTATCTTCGGCTGTCTTTGACAAGGGTCGTCTTCCGGCAAAGGCTGGTAAATAAGTTTAGATTTCGAACCCAATAATTCCACCGTTTTAGTCGCCAGTTCAAGAATTGTAAATTCTTTAGTATTCCCTAAATTGACAGGACCGGTAATTTCGTCACCGGTGTTCATCAGCTTTATCAGTCCGTCAATAAGATCATCGACATAGCAGAAGCTCCTGCTTTGAGATCCATCACCATAGATAGTAATATCTTCATTCTTCATCGCCTGGACAATAAAGTTACTTACTACTCTACCATCATTAGGATGCATTCGTGGGCCATAAGTATTGAATATTCGGGCTACTTTTATCTTAACTTGATTCTGCCGGTAATAATCAAAAAAAAGTGTCTCAGCACATCTTTTACCTTCATCGTAACAGGACCTCAAACCGATAGGATTGACATTCCCCCAGTAACTTTCCTCTTGAGGATGAATTTCAGGGTCACCATAAACTTCTGAAGTCGAAGCTTGAAGTATCTTAGCTTTTATTCGCTTTGCAAGACCAAGCATGTTAATCGCTCCATGTACACTTGTTTTAGTTGTCTGAACCGGATCATACTGGTAGTGATCAGGCGAGGCCGGACAAGCAAGATTGTAAATCTCATCCACTTCTACATAGAGAGGAAAGCAAATATCGTGACGAAGTATTTCAAATGAAGGTCGAGAAATAAGATGTGCAACATTGCTTCGGCGACCAGTATAAAAATTGTCTACACAAAGTACTTCATGCCCTTGATCAAGAAGTTTTTCACACAGATGGGACCCAAGAAACCCTGACCCTCCGGTAACAAGAATACGCTTGCAAAAATCGTAATTTTCCATAAATATCCTTTTTTACTTCTAAAAGCTAATTATTCATCTATAACATTTTCAGGCGACAAAACAACCATAGGTTTCAATCTTATCTTAAGGAGAAATATGTGTCAAGGCTGACCTTCAAAAATTGGAGTGTCCAATAAAAGTTGCTTCAGGAACAAAAATCGAGTATGATATCCGAATATATAGGAGTGCCAGAAGGGAAAACAATGAAGCTGCTCGTAATAACTAACAACCCAAATCGGCCGAGCTTTCGTCAGCGGGTAGAGATTTATCTTGATAAGCTTGGCGAGTGGGGGGTATTTGCGGAGGTGGTTAAGCTGCCGAAAAATGAAATTGAGCGGCTGAAACTTTTCAGGAAATCCTCGCAATTTGATGGAGTCCTGCTTCAGAAAAAATGTCTTAATGCCATCGATGCGTTTTTTCTTCGCAAATTCGCTAAAAAAATCATTTATGATTTTGACGATGCGATAATGTATAGCCCCAACAAGCCGGAAATCAGTAAGACATCACGTATGAAGCTTTTTGCCCGGACGGCTAAAATTGCTGATCTGATCATTGCGGGTAACAGCTACCTTGCACACCAAGCAAGGCAATTCAACAGCAATGTAACCATTTTGCCGACGGGGCTTGATACAAAACCTTATGATATTAAACCAAAGCAGAAAGATGGTAAAGTCCGCCTTGTATGGATAGGCAGCAAAAGCACGCTGAAATACCTGGCATCTATAAAAACCGCATTAGAGCAAATCGGTGAAAAATTCGACAATGTTGTTCTGCGGATAATTTGCGATGATTTTTTTGAGCTGGATAACATGGAGGTTGAAAAATGCCGGTGGAGTCTTGAGGGACAATTCAAGGACTTAGCTGAGTGCGATATCGGCCTTGCACCGCTGGTTGACAATCGATTTACAAGGGGCAAGTGCGGTTTTAAGATTTTGCAGTATCAAGCAGCTGGCTTGCCTACTGTGGGTTCGAGTGTGGGGGTTAATGGTAAAATCATCCACGAGGGAGAAAATGGGTATCTCGCAAATACGCAAACAGAATGGATAGAGAAGATAACACGGCTTGTAGAAGCTCCTCAGCAAAGAGAGCAAATAGCTATAGCTGCCCGGAAAGATGTGGAAAAATACGATATTGAGGTGATCGGTGAAAGATTTTGCAGAGTTATAGAAGAATGTGTTAATCCGGCATTATCAAAGCCAGGTAAAGTACAAACCCCTTTGGTTAGCATTTGTATTCCCACATATAACCGTAAGGAATATTTGCGGCAGACACTGGAAAGTGTATTTGCCCAAACATATAAAAATTACGAGATTGTGGTTGTGGATGATGGCTCGACAGACGGCACCGAAGATATGTTAAAACAGCTCGGGATTGATGTGGTTTACCACTGGCAGGAGAACAGCGGTGATGCGGCGGCCCGTAATAAACTGATTGAGCTGGCAAAAGGCGAGTATATTTCGTTTATCGATTCAGATGATTTGCTGATGCCGGATTCAATAGAGAGATTGGTTCGAGCTATGGAAACCAAAGATGAGGATGTTGTTGCTTATGGTTCATATTATCGAATTGATCAAGATAGCAGAGTTTATGGTAAATGCAAAAGAAAGCTCCGTAGCGGCCGAATCACCAAATACCTTTTTCAAACCATTCTCGTGCATTGCTGCGGCTCAATGTTTCCCAAGAGAATATTCGAGCAATTCGGCGGCTTTGACACTTCATTGAGAGTATGTTCCGATTACGATATGTGGCTGAGGCTCTCGAAAAAATATGACTTCATAGCCCTTTCAGAACCAACCTTTAAGAGACGAAGACACATAGGCAATCTTTCTACAGGAAATTATGGAAGTTGCCTGATCGAGTACAATGTTCTGAAACGATTTTACCAAAAAAAAGATGGTAAAAATTTTATACAGGAGCGAATTGCAAAAAAAGTTCTCAGCAAGGCCGCAAACCGTGCCGGCAGACTGGCAATCAAAGAAGCGGAATATGAGCAAGCAAAAAAATTAATTTTCGAATCGCTGCGCTGGCGTTTTAATATAAAAGCGATTGTCAACTTGGTTAAAGTTGTTATCTTATCTTGATGTTTTTACCATCAAACCAAAGCCTTGGCTGGATATTCTCCGTAGAAGGATTATCCCGCATTTCCCAGATGAAGTCGTGCAAAAGAAACGAGATTTGTTAGAATAGAGCTTATACAAGGCGTTTGATTGAGTTATCGTTATACCAAATTGGAGAACCCAATGGGTGAAAGCAAAAAGGATGCTCTGAGAGTCAATCCCGATGTATCGGGACTGAAGGTCGAATTTCATGCCAGCCAAAGCCACCAGCGATGCAGGTTTGTTAGCGTATCGAGAGTTGGATGAAGTACTCGAATTGACGATAATGATAGAATCAAAGCTTGCTGATAGTCGAACAGGTAAAAATACCCAGCATGGGCTTTTAGCACTGCTGCGACAGTCTGTTTACAGTCGGCTGGCTGGTTACGATGACACTCTAATAATGCAGAGCGTATGTCCGTTGACCCTGGCAGCGTGCCGTTGTTGGTGGAAGGGCCAGAGAACGAACGGCAGCTTCAACCAGCCTGATGGGTAGATTTGAAACCGAGATTCTTACACAACCTCAGAACTTCTGCTTGAACCGGTCGGTAAAAGTCGTATAATAATATCGCCACGGCAATCGAGACAGAAGCAACGTTAGTCGATCAGCCGGAAAAAACTGAAATCGAATACCGCGTTATAGCGGTAAATAAAGCGGGCGAAGGTCAGCCGAGTAATACGGTGATGGCGGTGCTGTAAAATGAAAATCGGCAATCGTTAAAATGGTGAAGCGATGTTGAAAAAACGAAAGCAAACATTAAGAGGACTACAATGCAACCCAAAATAGAGCAGCACAAACCATTGGTTATATTGCCGGATAGTTACTTTCCTGACCTTACTTACGACTCTACTAAATGGAAATTGTATTTTATTCTTGCCATATCCATATTGGCTTTTGCTACTTCTTATTTAGTTTATGAAACACCATATCCTTTAGTTGGGTATTATAATGTAGAGGGTGAAAGTGAAACCCCTCTTTTGGCTTTATTAAAAGGTCTTTTGCCGCTTTATCTGTTTTATATTTTCTATACATTAGGCAAGGCTTCTATAGTCAGCTTTAGCAAACAGAGATTGAACTTTTGGATAGTATCCTGTCTCTGTTTAACATCGCATAATATTGGATGGTTAGTATTATTTAAGACGTTACAACCAGATAATAGACTGTTTTGGATTGGGCTAATTACAGGGTTAATTTTATTGTTTTTTGCAGTCTGTCTTTTTTTGATTGGGTGCACTCTTTATAAAAAATTAACTCAGCATGAAAAAATATCTTTTGCCGAATATGAAAAGAAATTGAAAGCAGATTGTGAGTAAAGCAGCAATCGTTAAAATGGTGCGGTGAAAACTTTTTGAAAGGGGATATTATGACTCGTATGGGTGCTGAGTTAGATGAACTTGTAAAAGCTAATAATCTTCAGAACGCTGCTAATACACTTCAAAATGAGGCAAATAAACTTCAACAAGAAATGATTGCAGAGACAAAAGAAAACAACACTGTAACATCAAAGCATAATAGTAGGATAAAATGGTTAACCATAGCTATTGTTGTCTTAACTTTCGTTACGTTGCTATTAAATTGGAACAAAACAGGACGATATGCACTATCAACGGAAGCTAGTGGTCTAGGTACTAATACCGTTTTTGTCCTTGACACAAAAACAAGTCAGTTGTGGAGAAGAGCAGATTACGGAATCGATTATTTGGGAACAAATGAAAAACCGATGTGGGAAAGAATATCCATTAAATCAGAAGATGAGCAAAAACAATAAGTAAATCGGCAATCGTTAAAATGATGCGGTAAACTTAATTTTTTGAAAGGAGATAAAATGAAAGTCATCTTGTATCCAGTAATTCAACTCGTAATAGCTTTTTTTGTTATGCTTTTTTTGACTTTTATCTGGGATAACTAATTTGGTATGAAAAAGGGGGAAATACAATACGGTACTATTCTATCAGTGGAAAACAAGGAATATCTTCCCATTACTTTCAGTAATTTCGATAGCAAGTCTGTAGAACAACTAAAAATAACAATCCCAAATCATATAAATGAACAAGATATAATAGCCAGTTCTCCTATAAAAGTTGAGCTACAGCAAAATACGATTGGTATTAATAAAGAAAAGTTTGTATCCTTTTCAAACTTTAAACCATTAAGAATTACACAACTTTTAATTCCGGTCGAAAGTGAAAAAGATTTGGAGCATATAGAGATAATAAATTCAAATGAAAAACGAGTGAATTTGGTTGAAAGCACATTCAAAAAAACTTATACACGAAAAACATTAGAGCAAGCAGTTTTAAGCTCTCTGTTTTATATGATTATGTTAACCCCCTTTGTGGGTTTGCAGGTATGGCATCATGAAGTAAGAATAAGAGGACTGCATACCAAACTGAATGATGTGCAAAGCGACGCAGTTGGAATTCGTAAAGAGTTTCAAAGATCAAAAGACACATGTGGAAAATGTCGTATTTTGCTATTGAGTAAAATTCGTGATTATGTAAAAGAAAACGACTTTTGGAGAAATTCCGTACGAGCCATATTAATGTCCAAATATGGGGATAAGAAAAAAGCCGATGAACTATTCGAGACAGTTACCGAAAAACTGAAAACCTATTCGACACGTAGCTCAGGTACGGTACAAGAAATAG
>JADHXY010000008.1 GCA_016782755.1 Phycisphaerae bacterium
AGCGTGGAACATTTTTCGGATACAACCGTCTCGTAAATGACATGACCGCTATCGAAACCATGAAGCAACTCGGCTGTCCCGTGATTTTCGATGCCACTCACAGCACTCAGCAGCCCGGAGGACTCGGCAATGCAAGTGCGGGTCGACGGGAAATGGCCCCTATGCTGGCAAAAGCCGCTATCGCTGCCGGCGCAAATGGGTTATTTTTAGAGATTCACCCAGACCCTGCCAACGCAAAATCCGATGCAGCATGTATTATGCCAATAGATTGGCTTGAAGATGTTCTTAACGTTTGCAAAAAAATATTCGAGCTAATAAGAAACTAAAATGACTGAACAAAAAAAATATCTATTCGGGCCGGTGCCTTCAAGACGACTTGGATTGAGCCTGGGTGTGGATTTAGTGCCGTTCAAATACTGCCCCCTTGATTGCGTATATTGCCAGCTTGGAAAAACCACCAATCTAACGATCCAGCGAAAAGAGTATGTCCGTGCTGAAGATGTCCTCGAAGAATTAAAACAAAGGATAGCACAGGGACTCAGAGCAGATGTTATTACCTTGAGCGGTTCCGGCGAGCCTACATTAAACAGCTCGTTCGGCAAGGTCATAGAAGGAATAAAAAAATTAACGGATATTCCAGTAGTCGTCTTAACTAACGCAACTCTATTCTATGACGAACAGGTAAGACAAGACTGCGCAAAAGCAGATATCGTCGTTCCTTCGCTCGATGCAGCCGATAACGAAACTTTCGAAAAAATCAACCGGCCTGAAAAAAGCCTGACTGTTGAAAAATTAATCGATGGACTCTGCAAATTCAGAAACGAATTTACCGGCAAGCTCTGGCTCGAAGTCTTCATGGTCGAAGGAATTAATACCGGCAAAGAGCAAACACAAAAATTAAAAGAAGCGATAGAAAAAATCAAACCGGACAAAATCCAGCTCAATACAGCCGTCAGGCCTACGGCTGAATCGGGCATTGAGAGAATCCCCATCGAAAGGCTCGAATCGATAGCTCAGCAGATTGGCAACAATTGCCAGGTCGTAGCCGATTATCCTGAATCCGAACAAACCGAAAACATGCTTATCAAGTCGGAACAGATACTCGACATGCTCAAAAGACGGCCATGTTCATTAGATGATATATGCGCAGGCTTGAATATCCACCGAAATCATGCGCTCAAATATATTGGCCGATTCGAAAATGAAGGTAAAATTGTAGCCGAAATCAAAAATGGCAAAAAATTCTACAAATCTTCTGAGCATAAAAACACACCTTAACTAATTTTTCTTAGCAAATCACATCAAAATGTAAAGATAGGAAGCTTTTTTGGCCGATAAAAGACCATGTAGGCTATAAAAACTTAAATTTTTGTTTTTTTTGGCATAACTAATTGAGCTTTTGACCGATTAGACCGATAAAAATACTGTGTCTCAAATAAGATGTGTTTCGATACAGTATAATCGCTCTTGGAATTGAATATGGCTTTTATAAAAAAACAACTTGTACTAAGAAAAGGAAATGAGAACTTCATTTTCCGATACGACCCCGGCGAGGAAGGAAATCTTCTTGATTCTATGATCGAACAAGCCAAAAGCCCCAATACTAATTTCGACTGGTTTGATGCAGCTGTCCTGAGTTTCAAGTTGACCGGAACTCTGATCGGGCAAGCCGATCAAATTCTTTGTGATAATTCAGATACCCAATTTCAAATAAAATAGGTTCTTTTCTTTTAGGCGAGCAAAAAAAATGGAAAACTGCCAGCTAACAAGCGATTTTATTAATTATTTGAATCATGAAAGACATTTTTCTGCTCATACGGCAAAGTCTTATTCAGCCGACTTGAGCCAGTTCGGTGATTTCCTGACAAAAAGATCTGAGGCTGACAATACCTCCCAGCAATCAGGTTTTCAAACCAACAACGATTACAATGCACATCCAGGCATAGCCGTAAAAACAGACAATAAAATAGAGCAAATAATCCTTAGCGTAGAGGTTTCTGACGTAAGGGCTTATCTCGGTGCACTAAACGAAAAAGAATACTCAAAATCCACCATCGCCCGCAAACTTGCTACCCTTCGAAGCTTTTACAAATTCCTGGTAAAACGTAATATCGTTACATCTAACCCGGTTGCGCCAGTAAGAACTCCGAAGCTGGACAAGAAACTTCCAAAATTCCTTGAATATGAAGAAGTCAAAAGGCTGCTGGATTCAATCTCAACCCAAAACTGGCTCGGAGCAAGAGATTGTGCGATTATGGAGACTTTATACAGCACAGGTACGAGAGTAAGCGAGCTGGTATCCTTAAATATGGAAGATATTGATTTTCTCAGCGAAGTTGTCCATATAAGAGGTAAAGGCAAAAAAGAGAGAATCGCACCAATAGGATCGTCGGCACTGCAGGCTATCCAGCACTATATGGAATTCAGGAACAGAAGAGCACAAAGTTCTGACGATTTTGATGCTAAGGTATTATTTGTTAATAAGCACGGCAAAAGACTTAGCACAAGAAGCGTTAGACGCAAGATGGACAAATACCTCAAAATAGCTGGTTTAGACCCTTCGATAAGCCCACATACCCTTCGTCACAGCTTTGCGACACACATGCTCAATAACGGTGCCGACCTGCGAAGTGTCCAGGAACTGCTTGGCCATCAGTCGCTTTCCACTACACAGATATATACACATCTTGGAACGGGAAGATTAAAAGACGTTTACAACTTAGCTCATCCCCGCCAATCGGAACAAACCACTGAACCTGAAAATAATACTAAACCGGAAGAAAACAGCAATCCCTGACAACCGTAAAAGGTCAAAAAACGTAACTCAAAGCCGCATCTGAACATATCGTCTCAGGTGCGGCTTTTTTTACAGGATTGACAATAGAAAGATGGCTGTTTTATCGCTTGCTGCTATTGAGTTTATCATACTGCTCGACTACGCTTGCAAGTCTTGAAAGTATCAGCCGCCCTTCCGGACTTGCCTCTAAACCGATTATTTCCAAACCCAATGTGAGGTGCCTCCTATCGGCTGTGGACAAAGCCGTTCGAATCCCCGCCGTAAACGAAATAGGCGTTTCATGCTCAAAAGGAGTAAATTTCAAACCTACGCTCTGCCCCTTTTCAAAAACAATCGACTCCGAACTCTCCATAGCTATTTGGATACCGCCCAAAGAAATATCTAACAATTTACCACAAAGTTCAGGCCCACACCCAACCGAAGTTCTGTCTCCGTTTTGGACAGTAAACCGCTGCCAGAGCAAAATATTTACATTTTGCAAAGCCGGAACCTGGACACGTCGATAATTACGCCTCGAAACTAATTCGATATTTTCCGGAATAGCTAATCTGACTATTGAATTGCCGCCGTCATTTTGTCCCGGCACCAAATCATAAACAATTGTATCGAAAATAAAATTCCCGGATGAGTTACCCAGACAGTCCTTTAATGATATTCCTACCCTGCTTCCAACTTCTATGTCAAAAGTTTTCGATTTAAGCTGTGCCAATATTCGAATCTCAAATGTATTATCTTCAAAATTCGTCAAAACCGCCTTATTGGCAAACCACCTACCATCCTTCTGGTAAGTTATTGTCAGCGGGTTTTTACTTGATATCAGCTCATTTAACAGCTCTTTGGGCTTAACTTTCAATAGCATTGACATTTTGTTCTCTCAACAGAATAAGATTTCACTTCTAATCCTCTTTCGGCATCTAAACCCGGCTGGTTAAGCTCCTTATGCCTCACCAGTACCTTCATGCTTGTATTTAATGCCTTATTCTGTTATAATGACCTTTGTGCCTATGCATTGAAATTTCACCTTAAAAGGCGTTTGCATAGAGGGTGTCTTAATTTTTTTATTATTTTTTCACGGAGTATTTCGATGGCTTTTTGCAATCTGCAAAAAAAGTTATCGGTCCTTTTGGCGATATTAACTTCGCTGCTGCAATTATCATTTGCATCGGCTGAGACGAAACCTCTGCATCCTGCAAGTTTTGATGTCGTTGGAATTAACAAACTCAAATCCTTAAATCCGCAGCTGGATGGGGGCGGAGTAAAAATTTCTGTCATCTCACGAAGCTTCGATTACATCGATGGTATCCCGCAAAACAACTATCTCTGTGACATTTTCCAGGAATGCCTGAGTAATGCAAATATTTCCTTCGACAGCACGCCGGGCATACCGGCATACAAATCTGAACATAGTACGAATGTCTGCTCAATACTTTTCGGTTCAGATCCGAACGCTTATAACCCTGAAATCGGCGATTTTAATTTCCGCGGAGCCGTTCCCAATGCAAACGCAAATGTCTGCGAGTTCTGGCACTTTTTATCCAATTACGTTTTTGAAGACAATGATTTCGATACCGACTTGATCACTGCAAGTTTTGGAAGCCATTTTGAAAGCTGGTGGACAAGAGGCATCGACGCATTAGCAGAACACGAATCCCTGCCTGTCATTGCGGCAATTGGAAATGGTGAACATGCATTCGACACAGCTATGTTTCCGGGAGCCGGCGCAAATGTGATTGGAGTGGGCGTTGTCGATTCAGTAAGCTCAAACAAACTATATATCACCCTTACAAACTTCGGACTGGCAAAACCCGAACATTCCAGCACAGGCCCGACTTTCGACCGAAGATGCAAACCGGACATAGTTGCACCCGGAAACTGCCTCGTGCCTGCCGCAAACGAAAACTCAGAATATTATCCTTCGGGAAACTGGTCAAGCTATGCAGCCCCTACAGTAGCCGGAGCGGCTGCGTTGCTTATTCAAAAAGCAAAATTAAATAAAACGAACCTCGATTTAATCTCCTCGACGGGTGGAAATTGCATAATAAAAACCATTTTACTCAATTCAGCAACCAAACTGCCCTTCTGGCACAAAGGCCTGCTAACCAAAGACGACGATCACAGCGTACCATTGGACTACATCCAGGGAGCAGGACTCTTAAACGCTGTTAAAGCACACGATATCCTTGACGCAGGCAGACAAGAGGCGGGGTTTGTTAAAAATATCGGATGGGACAAAAACAGGCTCGAAATAGACAAAGAATTCGAAAAAGTTTATCATATCCACCTCGACAACCCTGAAAAAAAGATAATTACAGCTACTGCTGCCTGGAACCTGCATTACAACAAAAAATATCCTTTTGAAATAACTGAAGAAAAAAACAGCAATTTAAGCCTTGAACTATGGGCACTCGATGTCAATGACCCGAATAGAAGCCTACTTATAGATTACAGTGACAGCTATGTCGACAACGTTGAGCATATCCACTGTAAAACCGACCCAAACTTCACCGATTACGATCTCGTCATCTCGTACAGCACAAATGAAAGCATTGACATCCAAAACGAAGGTGAAGATTACGCTATAGCCTGGAATATCGATGAATCGCCAGCCGAAAAACAAGACATCCTATGGTATGACCTGGATACCAACGGCATCGTTGACGAAAAAGATTTAGAGATAATTTTCGGCTTCGCAAAAGCTGTACTCGAATCCGGCAGCGATATTTCCTTTGGCGATATAAACGGAGACGGCAAGATCGACCTTGACGACATAAGCATTCTGTTCGAGCAAAATAATAGACAGGCAAAGTGGTTTAATGATTGATTTGAGCCTTTTTTTGTGCATTTCTTCAGGTTTTGACAAAAATTACTTTTATTTTAGCCAAAAATCTGGTAAATAGAAACATCGTTGCTATCTCACAATAGCCGATAAAGATAAAGAGTAAGTACGAATGAACGCAAAAAAAGATGAAGTTGGTTACCTCCAAATCCCGTTTAGAGGGGAAAGTAAAAATCCCCGCCTCGAAATCGCACACCATACGTGCGATAGCCATCGCTTCTATTGCTAACGGAAAAAGCATAATTCGCCAACCTTTGGTCTCCCAGGATACTTTAAGTGCTGTTGAATGCTACCGTGCGCTCGGAGCCGATATTGACATTTCAAACGATAAAATGTGGCTCGTTAACGGCACATCTGGAAAAATCGAACCGCTCGCTGACAAAATTGATGTCGGCAATTCCGGCACCACTCTTCGCATCGCACTCGGAACCGCTGCACTCGCAGAACAAGACAAAAAAATCACCTTCACCGGCGACAAGCAAATCCAGACCAGACCTCTAAAACCCCTCGTTGACGCTCTCAATACGCTCGGTGCAAAATGCAAAAGCCAAAACCCGCAAGCAAAAGCTCCCGTCGAAATTTCCGGCACTATCAAGGGCGGAAATGTATCCATCTCATGCCCGACCAGCCAGTTCCTTACAAGCCTCTTGCTCTGCTGTCCTTTGGCTCAAAACGATACCCAAATCCACGTAACACTCCTAAACGAACCCGGCTACGTTCAAATGACACTCGACTGGCTCGACCGCCAAAATATAAACTACCAGCACAAGAACCTCACATCTTTCAAGATCAAAGGTTCTCAGAAATACAAATCTTTCGACTATACTATACCCGCCGATTTTTCCAGTGCCACATTCTTCATCTGTGCCGCTGCCCTGTTCGCCGAAAAAGTTACAATACAAGGTCTCGATTTCTCCGACTCTCAGCCGGACAAACTTGTCGTCGATTACCTCGAGTTAATGGGTGCAAACATAAAAAAACAAGATAATAACCTCATAATAACCGCCTCGCAGCTGACCGGTGCCGACATAGACATGAACCAGACGCCCGACGCTCTGCCGGCAATGGCTGTAACCGCTGCATTTGCAAAAGGAAAAACAAGATTATTCAATGTAGCACAGGCCAGAAACAAAGAAACAGACCGTATAAAATGCATGGCCCAGGAGTTGAACAAGATCGGCATAGCCGCTGAAGAAATCGAAGACGGCCTTATAATCGAGCCGGGCAAAATTTCAGCAGCTCAGGTTGACGGCAGAGACGACCACAGAATCGTCATGGCAATGGCGATAGCCGGCCTCGGAAGCGATAAACCTCTTGAAATCAGCTCTGCTCAGGCAATGAACGTTACTTTCCCTGACTATGTCAAACTCATGAATAGCATCGGGGCAAATATGAAAATAACAGATTGAAAGTTTTTTTAGGAGATTCGTGATATGATCGGTTGTCATACAGGAAGATGTTTTCAGGTCACCGTTGCCGGCGGTTCTTACCAGGACGGTTTGTCCACAATAATACAAGGCAATCCGCCCGGAATGGAAATACTCGAACAGGAAATTTACGGCGACATGCTCTTGAGAAAACCCGGTGCCGATGAGCTTTCCAGCCCGAGAAAAGAGCCGGACCTGCCAATAATTTATTCCGGAATAAACGCTGCTGATACCGTCGAAGGTGCCGGCAACAAAAACCATACAAACGGCACTCCGCTTACTATCCTGATCCCAAACCTTGACCGTCACTTCATACACATAAAACAGTATCAGGACACAAACAGAACCCCTCGACCCGGACACGCCTCATACGCCTCATTCCTCAAATACGGCCCAAATGACGATGCTATCGGAGCCGGAATGTTCAGCGGAAGATATACTTCCACAATAGTCGCAGCCGGCTACGTCGCAAAAAAGGTACTGCGAAAACTCGGAATAAATGTTTTCTCATACGTAAAAGAAGCTGCCGGCGTTAAATGCCCCCAAATGGACCCCTCAACAATCTTCGACTGCACACAACGCTATAAACAAATGCGATGCGATCATGACCCATTCTATCAGCAGATTTATGTCAGCGGAAGAATCAATCCCGAGATGAGGTTCTTAGAAAAGGCCAGAATCTTCGCCGAGATCGAAGGACAGATAGATGAAATACGCGACAAAGCTCCAAAAATGGATGAAAATCAAATCGCGGAAAAATACGGCGTGCATCACATCCTCTGCTGTCCCGACCTCCAGGCCGCAAAAGAAATGGTAAAGACCTGCAACGCAATCACAAAAACCGGAGACTCATCAGGAGGTGTTGTCGAAATAATGGTAACTGGCACCCCCGTTGGACTCGGCGAGCCTGTATTCAGCAAACTCGATGCGGAACTTGGGAAAATGCTTGGAATCGGAGCCATAAAAGCAGTAGAAGTCGGAGCCGGTGTTGCCGTCAAAGACATGACCGGCCACCAATGCAATGACCAGATGAGAAGCCAGGACGGAAAAGTCATATTCGACTCCAACAATGCCGGCGGAATTACCGGCGGACTTTCTACCGGCCAGGATATAATTTGCAGGGTAACCGTAAAACCAACTCCTACAATAGACAAGGATCAGCACACGATAGACAAATACACGAAAGAAAACAAAGCCCTTTCAGCAATAACCAGGCGAGACCCTACAATCGTCGGACGCATCTGGCCGGTCGCCGAAAACTACACAGCCATGGTTATCCTCGACAACCTCATGGGCCATTACGGCTACCAGACCATAAAAGATAAATACAACCAGAAGTAATAAACAAACGAACCAACAAGAACATAAGTTCTTACAAAAAAACAGGATACAGCTTTTTGGCTTCAAACGGCTGTATCCTTTCTGTCTTAAATAAACCCCTTAATGTTTGACTTTTAGTGCTTTCGAGCTTAGAATAATCAATCAATTTGTTTCAGTAAACATATTCGTGAATCTATAGAGGCTGAGCCTCTTTTGTTTTATCTTGATTTTGAAAGGTTTCTTATGTCAGCAGCAAAAGTGATGCTTCAAAGAAAACCATTTGCATTAATTATCCGTGACGGCTGGGGCTATAACCCAAACCCGGCAGAAGACGATTATAACGCCGCCAAAAAGGCCTCCACTCCCGTTGATGATATGCTAATGAGCCAATACCCGAATTGCCTTATCAGCACATGCGGCCTTGACGTCGGCCTGCCCCCGGAAACAATGGGCAACAGTGAAGTTGGCCACCAGAACATCGGAGCCGGCAGAATCGTTCCACAGGAATCTGTCCGACTCACAAACACCATCGAAGACGGCTCATTTTTCCAAAACCCGCAATTCCTCAAAATGATCGAATTCGTAAAGAAAAATAATGGCAAAATGCATATAATGGGACTTTGCAGCGACATCGGCGTCCACTCGCTCCTCAAGCATCTATACGGCCTGCTCGAACTTGGCAAAAGAAACGAACTCCAACAGGTTTATATACACGCTTTTACAGATGGACGTGACTCACCCCCGAATAGCGGCGCAGGCTACATCGCCCAGATCGAAAAACAAGCCGAAAAAATAGGCATCGGAAAAATAGCATCAGTAATGGGCCGCTTCTATGCAATGGACCGTGATTGCAGATGGGACAGGGTCAAATTAGCTTTTGATTGCATACGCTATGGCAAAGGCAAAAAAGCCCAGACCCCCGCACAAGCCATTGAGCAAAGCTATGAGGCAAACATCACAGACGAATTTATTGAACCAACAAATATAGTAAATGAAGAAGGTGTACCAATCGCAAAAATAGAAGACGGCGACGGTGTTATATTTTTCAACTTCCGTGGCGACCGGCCAAGAGAAATAACAAGGGCATTTGTCGATGAAGACTTCAAAGATTTTGAAAGAATCAGCAAACCTGAGATTACTTTTGTTTGTATGACGCAATACGATGCTTCAATTGACACTCCTGTCGCTTTCACAAAACCTCCAAAAATGAAAAATATCCTCGCCGCATACCTTAGCGAACTCGGACTAAAACAATTCAGATGCGCTGAAACCGAAAAATATGCACATGTAACATTCTTCTTCAACGATTACACCGAAAAACCTTTCCCCGGAGAAGACAGGCAGATAGCCCCGTCACCTAAAGTAAGAACTTACGACCTGAAACCGGAAATGAGCGCTTATGAAGTATGCGATATCGTACTCGAAAAAATCGACTCCGACGTTTACGATGTAATAATCATGAACTTTGCAAACCCGGACATGGTCGGCCACACCGGAGACCTCCAGGCCGCCGTCAAAGCCGCGGAAGTAGTAGATGAATGCGTTGGTAAAATCCTCGAAAAAATCAAAAACAAAAACGGCGCCGCAATAGTAACTGCTGACCACGGTAATTTCGAAAAAATGATCGATGGCGACCCCAACAGTCCCCATACCGCTCATACTATAGGTTCTGTGCCTCTTATAATTTTCGATGAAGAGCTAAAAAACAAAAAACTCCGTGACGGCGGCAAACTTGCCGATGTAGCTCCGACCTTGCTTGACATAATGAGTTTGGATAAACCCGAAGAAATGACCGGCGAGAGTCTGGTTTTATAAACTTGCAAAATTAGTATCGATTGGCAAAGAAAATGGCTTGTATTAAGGTCCTCGATCAGAATATGATTAACATGATCGCTGCAGGTGAGGTGATCGAACGGCCTGCAAGTGTAGTTAAGGAGCTAATCGAAAACAGCATCGACTCGGGTGCAGACAAAATAGTCGTCAACATCGAAGAGGGAGGACGAAAACTCATTTCCGTTACCGATAACGGCTGCGGCATGGATACCGAAGACCTGCGATTAGCCTTCGAGCCTCATGCAACAAGCAAAATAAATAGCTCTGCCGACCTCAGCACCATTTCAACATTAGGCTTCAGAGGCGAAGCCCTTGCCAGCATCAGTTCCATCGCTCAGCTAACAGCAACCAGCAGAACAAAAAACTCCCTCCAGGCAAATTCCGTTTCGATCGATTGCGGACAAAACAAAAACCTCTGCCCAGCTAGTGCAGATTACGGCACAAAAATACAGGTAAGAGATATTTTCTATAAGCTGCCGGCAAGGCAAAAATTCCTCAAATCCGCAAATACCGAAATGAACCACATCACAGAATGTTTTAAGAGAATTGCCCTGGCAAACCCAAATATAAACTTGACACTTATCCATAACAAAAAAGAAATCTATAACCTCCACTCCGGCGATGGCTTAAAAAACAGGATACGCTCGCTTTTCGGCAATTCAGTCGCCGAAGGCCTCATCGAAACTTCCAGCCACGAAAAAAACGTTAACATAAAAGCTTTCCTCGGAAGACCGGAAATATCTAAAACAAATAAAAACACACAGTACTTCTTCCTCAACGGCAGGTTCATCAAAGACAAATTCATCTCCCACGCACTCAATGAAGCATACAGAAGCCAGCTTGAACCCAACAGGCACCCTGCAGCATTCGTTTTCATCGAACTACCGCCAGATGATTTCGATGTAAACGTCCACCCCACAAAAATCGAAGTTCGTTTTTACAATTCAAATCTCATTCACTCGCTTCTGCTCAGCACAATAAGACAAAAACTGCTCTCGACAAATATGGACGTATCTTTCAAAACCTCACCAGAAAACTTCGAAAGAAAACAGCATATAAAAGATGCGATGGAAGACTTCTTCAAAAAAAACCGCCCCGCTGCCCATCAACAGAACATGCCTTTCAGCTCGTACACAAAAAACTCTGCCAATAAACCGCAATTTGACAGCCGCAATTTCACCGCACCCTCGATGCCTGAATCCAGTCAATCCGTTGCCCCGAAAAATTTCATCCAGATACACAACAGCTACATCGTCTCACAAAATGACAACGGCTTTGTCATCATAGATCAGCACGCACTGCATGAAAGAATAATCTATGAAAAGCTAAAAAAACGAGTTAGCAAAAACTCCCTCGAATCACAAAAACAACTCGTTCCCGAAACAGTTGAACTCACGCAACCACAAGCTGAAAATCTAAATAAGAACCTTGATATCTTCGAAAAACTCGGAATCCAGATCGAACCCTTCGGACCAAACACATACGCAATACACTCTTTCCCTCTATTACTCACCAAAGCAGACCCCGCCGATTTCGTAATAGACCTCATAGACATCCTCGACTCGAAACTCTCAGGCACAAACTCTGACCAGTTGCTTGACGAAATCTTAAACATGGCAGCATGCAAAGCCGCCATAAAAGCAGGCCAGAAATTAACTGATGATGAAATTCAACATCTGCTCGACCAGAAAGAAAAGACCGATTACTCAAGCAGATGCCCGCACGGAAGACCAACCACAATAACTTTTTCTATTCCCGAACTTGAAAAGCAATTCAAAAGAACCTGATGAAAAAATGGCTGATACTATTTGCTTTATTACTCTGCTGGATAATTACTGCCTTTGTAATTTATAACAACCAGCAAACAAACATAACACAATCCCAAACAAAACAATTCAGCCCACAGAGAATCGTTTCCCTTGCACCGAATCTGACCGACATCCTCTTTGAACTCGGAATCGGCGAAAAAATCGTTGCCGTCCCGACTTCAGCAAAAAACCTACACAAATATTCAGACAAAAATCAAATAGGCAATTTCTGGCAGCCGGACATAGAAGCAATTATCGCAAGCAAACCCGACCTCGTCATAACCCTCAGTTTCTCCCAACAGCAGCTCATAGCCGACCGCCTCAAAAAGATCGGCTGCAACTGTCTGACTGTTAAAATACAATCAATCGATCAACTTTTCGATGCGATAAATCTAATCGGCAAAACCATAAACAAACAAAACGAGTCCACCGAGCTAATAAAAAAAATAAAACTCAGCCTATCCCGGATTTCCGATAAAATCAAAAACAAAACAAAACCAAAAACCCTTTACGTCGTCCAGCAGCAGCCACTCCGCATAGCCGGAACCGACACATTCATAAACGATATGATCGAAAAAGCCGGCGGAACCAATGCTATCGGCACCACAATTTACAAATACCCCCCTATCGCAACAGAACAATTGATTGCAAGCCAGCCGGAGGTTATAATCATCCCCGCAATGGGCAACGAAAATTTAGCGGCTGTAAAAAAACAAGCTCTCCAATTTTGGAGCCGTTACGAAACATTGCCAGCCGTCAAAAACAAAAGGATTTACGTAATAAACGACAATACCGTCTCCCAGCTTGGCCCGTCGATCCACAAGGGAGTCGAATTGATATACCAATGCTTATGGGAAGAAAGCTACCAATAACATGAACCCGGAAATACTAACAGCAAAAAAACTCCTCACAAGGATCATCATCGCCTTGATAATACTCGCCCTCGTCATGCTAACATGCTCAATGATCGGCAGCCAGAAATTATCTCCTTCTCAGCTGTTAAAAAAATCCGACAATCCCCAATTCACAAACCCTGACCGGCAGATATTTTTCAACATCAGAATACCAAGAATCATACTCGCAGCCGTCGTCGGAGCCGCCCTCGCTTGTGCAGGAGTCGTTTTTCAGGCACTGCTAAGAAACCCCCTCGCCGACCCTTACATCCTCGGTATTTCCAGCGGTGCCGGACTCGGTGTCACAATAGCCGTCCTAAGCGGTATAAATTACACCTTCATGACAATGCCCGCAATATCCCTATTCGCATTCATCGGAGCCATCGCAACTGTCTGGCTCGTATGGTTTATCGCCGGATTTACCGGAAGAAGGCAAGTCACAGCCATGCTGCTCGCCGGCGTTGTAGTAAACGCTTTCTTTTCTGCCATGATCATGTTCCTCTCCTCAATCGCAAAAAGTCAGCAGCTACAATCTACTATCTTCTGGCTGATGGGCAATATACAAGAACAAAGCTTCGTTGCCCTCTGGATCATCGCCGGCATCGTATTATTCGGAATTTGCGGACTGTTCCTCATTGCACCCCAGCTCAACATCCTCAGTTTTTCCAACCGCGACGCCCAGACCATCGGCATAAACACCACAAAAATCCAGCTAATCGCCTTCGCCATCGCTTCGCTAATCACCGCCATAGCCGTCAGCATAAGCGGCCTCATCGGCTTCGTAGGCCTTATCATCCCCCACGCCGTCAGACTAACCTTCGGCCCCGACCACCGCCAGCTAATTCCATTAAGCGCAATAATCTCTGCCGCCTTTTTAGTCATCGCAGACACCTTTGCAAGAACAATAATCGCCCCCGCCCAGCTCCCCGTCGGAATAGTAACTGCCGTAATCGGAGGCCCTTTCTTTTTAATACTCCTCGTAAAATACGCCAGAAAAATAGGGTGGTACAGCAAATGAGCATAATAAAAGTACAAAACCTCAACTTCAAGTACGCAAAATCGTCTATCATCGAAAATATGGATTTCCAGATAGAGCAGGGATCGTTCACCTCTATTGCTGGCCCCAACGGCGTCGGAAAAAGCACATTGCTAAAACTTTTAAGCGGCTTGATAAAACCCGGCTCTGGCAAAATCTTCATCGATTCGAAACCCATACAAAGCTACTCCGCAAAAAAACTTGCCAACAAAATCGCCGTCGTCCACCAGGATTTCGTACCCGCCTTCGGTTTCACCGTCTTTCAAACAGTTATGATGTCAAGAACCCGCTTTTTCAACACATCCGGCTTCGAAAACCAAAACGACATAAACGCCGTCAATACCGCCTTAGAAAAAACCGATACCATCGATCTCGCCTCCAGACCAATACCAAATTTAAGCGGCGGAGAAAGACAAAGAGTCTTCATCGCACGAGCACTCGCTCAGGATTCTGATATACTCCTGCTCGACGAACCCACAAGCTTCCTGGATTTCAAGCATCAGGTACAAATATACGACCTGTTAAAATCCATCCAGATCGAGCAGAAAAAAACCATAATTGCCATTACACACGACCTGAATCTCGCCGCTCAATATTGCGACGAATCAATACTAATGAAAAACAGCACCTCATTTTTCAAAGGCAAAACAAACCAAATATTCACAAGTGAAAAAATCGAGCAAACTTTCGAAACTAAAGGATTTCACTTCCAGATCGGAAATGAAAGCTTCTTCATGCCACTCGGAAAATTTGCCAAAGACAGCCCAAATTAACCCGCTGCAAAAAAAACCATAATATCTTTTCAAACAACCACTTACAGCTGTCCCAGCAAATAAACTTGCAAAATCAACCCTTTTTCATTAAACTACAGTTTTAGGCTATGTATAAAAAACCAATTGCAAGTCAGAACGTATAAACAGTGATTGATTTGTGGTTACGAAGTTTTTTCAGAAAGGCAGATAACTAAAGTGGTTCAAAAAAAGACTGATAGCAAAAAGACGGCTTCTAAAACAAGCAAAAAAAAATTGAGTGCAAAAGATAGGCTTGAGTATTTTTATCAGTTGCTTCTAACCAAGCGTCGGGAAATATTAGGAAGCGTCAGCGAAATTCAAGGTGAAGCCTTTAAAAAATCAAGGCTCGACGCATCGGGAGACCTTTCCTCTATGCCGATTCACATGGCCGATATGGGAAGTGACACTTATCAACAGGAATTGGCTGTGGGACTGCTTGACGGCGAGAGAAAAATCTTAAGGCAAATTGACGAAGCTATCAGCAGAATTGCAGATGGCTCTTATGGTATTTGCCTCGGCACAGACAAACCAATACCAAAAGCAAGATTAGAAGCCAAACCATGGGCTAAATACAGTGTCGAATATGCCCGTAAAATTGAACTCGGGCAGATTAAAGAATAAAGATTGGTATTTTATGAAATGCCTGTGCCCAACGTGCAAAAAGGCCTTGTGCTATCATCCAGAAAAAAAGGGGGAATTACCGCAGTTTTTCCCTTTCTGTTCCGAAAGATGCAGACTCATAGACCTCGGTGCATGGCTTGAGGCAGATTACAAAATCACGTCAAAAGAAGCAAAAAACGGTAACCAGCAGGAAGAATAAGAAAATCTAATAAAAAAGTTGCTTCCTGCCGATAATGTTACTAAATTCTAATACACAAAATACAAATACCGTTATATAAAATAACTATTCAGGAAGGACTTTAACATGAATGAAAACACAAACAAAAGTCAGTTTCCGCAAGGCCTCCCCTTTACACAAATTTTCAAAACCTTCCGCCTTTCGATACAGCCGAGTAAATTATTCCTCTCACTTTTCGCTATCGCCCTCATATGCCTTACCGGCTGGCTAATGGATCTTTCAAAAACCGTCATTGTCACAAACCAAAATAATAATTACAAAAATCAAACAAAGCAGCAAAACATCACCGAACTCGACATTTACCTTTCAAACCCGCAGAATTTCGAATCGAAAATTTCAGGTATAAAAGAAAATTCCAATAGCCAGGGACTTTTCAAAACCCTATGGCGCTTTGCCAGGTCAAAATTCAATGCAAGTCTAAGCAGTTTATTTGCCTTTAACTTCAAGGATATCGCCGTTCATATCACAGAATACCTGCGGGCAATCGAATGGGCACTAAAATACCACCTTATCTACTGCTTAATCTTCGTGCTCATAAAACTTTCGATCATTGCCGTATTCGGCGGTGCAATTTGTCGAATGTCAGCTTTGCAATACGCCAAAAATGAAAAACCAGGAATGTTTGCGGCACTAAGTTTCAGCCTCAAAAGATTCACTAATTTTTTCGCCGCTCCCCTGATACCGATCTTTTTGATAACCGTCGTAGGACTGCTCGCTATCGCTTCTTTCGCATTAACCGCAAATATCCCGCTTCTCGGCGGCTTCATCACAGCCGTGTTCATACCGCTGATCTTCTTAGCCGGTGCTTTCATAGCCTTTCTAATCATAGGCGCTGCAGCCGGTTTCAACCTCATGTTCCCTGCTATTTGCTACGACGGTTCGGACTGTTTCGATGCCATGAGCCGATCATTCAGCTACATCTACGCAAAACCGTGGACTTTTGGCTTTTACTCTGCATTAGCCGCAGTTTACGCAGCCGTTTGCTATCTTTTCGTCAGGCTCTTCGTTTTCTTATCCCTTTTCTCCTCACGACTTTTCATGCAAATAGCCATATGGACGAAAAATGCTGATAAAACCACAGACAAAATTAACGCACTATGGCCAAAACCCTCGTACATTAATCTGATCGAACAATCAGTACACACCCCCGGCAGCACCGATGAAAAAGTCCTCGCTTTTATGATTCAACTTTTCTCAATGCTTGCGATCGGATTGATACTCGCTTTTATCTTCAGTTTCTACTTCTCGGCAAATACAATAATTTACGCATCGCTGAGAAAAAAAGTTGACGATAATGCGATAGACGACATCTACACCCAAACAAAAGAATAACCTAAAAACAACATGCTCTCTAAAGAAAGCCTGACCCAGGATTCTCATCTAAAGCAAATGAGGTGAAATTTAACTCAGTGTTTCTACCGATGAACGTCTCTTTGCAGCTTTGATGCTTTTTATTTCAGGTCGCTTTTCAGCTTTGGCACTCATAATCACTGTTGCATCAGTACCAATATTACGAAGCTTCTGATATCTCTCTTCAAGAATTACTTCGATACTCTTACGCTTAAGCTCTCTTATCGTTTTCACAATATAATTCTGAACATTATAAACTGTATCATGAACGCTTCTGTGTGCCCCGCCAAGAGGTTCCCTGATAACCGAATCTATCAAACCAAGCTTATAAAGCTCCTTACTGGTAATCTTGAGCGACTCTGCAGCAAGCTCCGCCTTCGAACCATCACGCCACAAAATAGCTGCTCCGCCCTCAGGAGATATAACAGAATAATAAGAATACTCAAGCATCGCCATTCTATCCCCTACTCCTATACCCAAAGCTCCACCGGAACCGCCCTCTCCTATCACAATACAAATTATCGGTACCCGAATCCCTGACATCTCCATCAAGTTAACCGCTATCGCCTGTGCCTGACCTCTTTCCTCTGCGCCAATTCCCGGATAAGCCCCCGGAGTATCAATAAAAGTCACTATCGGCAAACCGAATTTCTCCGCAAATCGCATCTTACACAATGCCTTACGATAACCCTCAGGATTGGCACAGCCGAAATTGCATTCTATTTTTTCCTTCGTCACTCGCCCCTTGTTCTGCCCTACCACCAGAACCTTTTCTCTACCTATCTGACCAAACCCCGTAACAATAGCACGATCATCACCAAAGCATCTGTCACCATGAAGCTCACGAAAATCCTTAACCATCGAATCAAGATAATCATTAAGCAAAGGCCTCTTAGGATGCCTCGCCACCTGAACAGTTTGCCACGCACTCAAATCAGAATATATCCTCTTGAATTCCGCCACCTGCTCCTTTTGAAGCCGGCGTATCTCCGCCGAATAATCGATCCCCTTCAAAGAACTCAAATGATACAGTTCTTTAATCTGACGATCTATCCCTGCAACCTTATCTTCAAAAGGCAAATAATCCGCCTGATCTATACTATTTACAATTTCTTCCATAAAAAATTTCAATTACTACTTTCCACAACAAAGTTATATGTCTATAATCACAAAAAAAGCCTGTCCGCTAATGTTGGTCAAGCGTAATCTTTATATGCCGTCCATTTGGCAAATATTACTTCGGAAAGGCATTTTAACATTTTAAGTTTACAAATGAAAGAAAAAATTGACATCTAACTTGTCTTAATATAGCTTTTGACTAACCCTTTTACATATTCAATCGACGTAAGGTATTGAAATTGAAAGACTTAAAGCAAATAACAGTTATCGGACTCGGCCTTCTCGGTGGTTCTGTATCAATGACAGTTTTGCGGAATTTCTCCAATGTCAAAGCCGTAGGTTACGCCCATCGCGAATCAACCGCACAAAAAGCAAAAAAGCTTCAAATAGCCACAGAAGTTACCTCCGACATATGCAAGAGCGTTTCAAACTCTGATATCGTCATCCTCGCCACTCCTATTTCCACTTTCAATGACATTTTCAAACAGATCGCCGGCAATCTCAAAAAAGGCTGCATAATAACTGATGTCGGATCAACAAAAGTTTCGCCCCACAAATGGGCCCAAAAAAATCTACCTTCTCATGTTTATTACGTCGGCTCACACCCTATCGCAGGCTCAGAACAGCGAGGAATAGAATACGCCAGAGACGATCTTTTTGACAATGCCTCATGCATAATTACTAAAACAAAAAATACAAACCCAAATGCCGTGATTCTGCTCGAAAAATTCTGGTCTCGAATGGGATGCTATGTTAAGATACTCACTCCTGCAGAACATGACAGAATTTTCGCAAGTGTCAGCCATGTGCCGCATTTAACCGCGGCTGCACTATTGAATGCCAACCCTGACGAACTGCTCAGATTTGCAGGAAAAGGGTTCTTCGACACTTCAAGAGTTGCCTCCGGGCCAGCTAATATCTGGGCGGATATCTTTATAACTAACTCGCGAAACTGCTGCGAAAGCATAGATAAACTTATTGATGAACTATTAAAATTAAAAAGTGCGATTAATTCAAAAGACAAAAAACAAATTGAAAAACTGCTCGAACAGGCAAGAACAAAAAGAGCAGAGATGATTAATTATAAAATCAATACAGAGGAAGTGATATCGTGAAACAATGGCGTTTTGAGATTTTCAATCAACAAGGAACTGTTGACGCGCAAAGCCGCACAATATTAGAAGACATAAAAGAACTCGGAATAGATTCGATAAAAAATGTAAAAACAGCAAAGGTATTTCTTGTACAGGCTGATTTTGACATCGACTTTGCAAAAAAAGTCTGCTCACAATTATTAACTGATCCAGTCTGCCAGGATTACAAGATCGGAAAAAACTCGACCATTGAAAACCCACAAGACACAACAGTAATAGAAGTCCATCTCAAAAGCGGCGTAACAGACCCCGTTGCACAATCCGTCACAAATGCTATCGAGGACATGGGGGAAACCGTAAAACACGTCAGAACTGCCAGAAAATACATACTTACCGGCCAGCTAACAAAACAACAAACAGACACCATCTGCAAAAGAATACTCGCAAATGACTGCATAGAAGACGTAATAATCGGCAACTCCGCCGAACCCCCAGAACCACACACCGAAGCATACAAGCTGCAAATCAACACCTGGCCCATAATAAATCTAACCCCCACCCAGCTCGTAGAATTAAGCAAAGAAAAAGACCTCTTTCTCAATGAAAGAGAAATGCTCACGATACAGGATTATTTCAAAAAAATCAAAAGAGAACCCACAGACATTGAGCTTGAAACCATCGCACAAACCTGGAGCGAGCACTGCGTCCACAAAACGCTAAAAAGCTCTATCGACATGAACTTCGACGGCAAAAACATCCACTTCGACAATCTCATCAAAGAAACCATCTTCGCAGCCGCAAAAGAACTAAACAAAGACTGGTGCATATCGGTTTTCGATGACAATGCCGGAGTCGTAGAATTCGACGACGAATCCGCCATCTGTTTCAAAGTCGAAACCCACAACCACCCTTCCGCACTCGACCCATACGGCGGTGCCGCTACCGGAATCGGCGGAGTAATACGAGATCCAATGGGTACCGGCCTCGGAGCGAAGCCGATCGCAAATACTGATGTCTTCTGTTTTGGCGAACCGGACAAAAAACTCGACGAAATCCCCAAGGGCGTCCTTCACCCCAAAAGAATCATGAAAGGCGTCGTCAGCGGTGTCCGCGATTATGGAAACCGGATGGGAATACCCACCGTAAACGGTGCCGTCTATTTCGACGACCGATACATCGCAAACCCGCTTGTCTTCTGCGGAAATGTCGGACTCATGGACAAAGATAAATGCTTCAAGTACCAACAGACTGGAAACCTTATAGTAGTCGTCGGCGGAAGAACCGGCAGAGACGGAATCCACGGCGCAACTTTCTCCAGCGGTCAGATGACCCACGAACATGAAACCATCTTCTCACACGCCGTACAGATCGGAAACGCTATCACAGAAAAGAAAACTCTCGACGTCCTCTTACAGGCCCGGGATGCCCAGCTTTACGAATCCATCACTGATTGCGGAGCTGGCGGACTCAGCAGCGCTGTCGGCGAAATGGGCGAAAAACTCGGTGCAGAGGTTGACCTCGAAAAAATACCACTAAAATACAACGGACTCAGCTACACCGAAACATGGATCAGTGAAGCTCAAGAACGTATGGTCATAGCCGTAACACCTGAAAAACTCGATGCGATCATGAAAATATTCGACGGCGAGGACGTCGAAGCCACCGTCATCGGCAAATTCACCGGCGACAAAAAACTAAGACTAAAATATAACAACCAGCAGGTCGCAGAAATCGACATGGATTTCCTGCACGGTGGCGTACCAAAGTTCTCCAGAAAAGCCGAATGGAAAACAAAAAACCTCCCTGCCGTCAACCTCAAACCAAAGAAAAATTACAACGATGACCTTCTCAAAATTCTATCGAGCTACAACGTCTCAAGCAAGGAATGGATCATCCGCCAATACGATCATGAAGTCCAGGGCGGCTCCGTTATCAAACCGCTAACCGGAATAGCAAACGACGGCCCCTCAGATGCAGCCGTTGTTCTGCCAAAATACAACACGAACAAAGGCATCGCCATCAGCTGCGGAATGAACCCCTGCTACGGTGACATAGACCCATACCACATGGCACTTTCCGGCATCGACGAAGCGATAAGAAACCTCATCTGCGTCGGCGCTCGATTCGACCGAATATCCCTCCTCGACAACTTCTGCTGGGGAAACTGCACAAAACCGCAAACCTTAGGTTCGCTCGTAAGAGCCGCTCAAGCCTGTTACGATGGCGCTATGGCATTCCAGGCACCTTTCATCAGCGGCAAGGATTCGCTAAACAACGAATTCCAATGCGACGACGGCACAACTATCGCAATACCCACGACCCTTCTCATCAGTGCCATGTCACTTGTAGACGACATCAATAAATGCATAACCATGGACCTGAAAAAACCGTCAAATCTTCTGTTTATCGTGGGACAAACAAAAAATGAACTCGGCGGCTCACATTATTACAAAGTACACAATCAACTCGGCTCAATCGCCCCCGCCGTCAACCTCGAAACTGCACCCGAAATCGCAAAACGAGTTTCACAGGCAATACAAAAAGGTCTCGTCGCCAGTTGTCACGACTGCTCAGAAGGAGGACTCGCCGTCGCTTTGGCTGAAATGGCCTTCGCTGCTGACCTCGGTATCGACGCCACCCTAAAAGACTTACCAAAAGCCAACGATTGCACCACCACCGACGCAATACTCTTCAGCGAATCTAACAGCCGCTACATCCTCGAAATAGCACCCGAAAACATCAATGAATTCACAAAACTCATGGAAAATATACCCATAGCCAAAATCGCAACAGTAACCGAAACAAAAAACCTTAAAATTAATAACACCGAAAACCAAACCGTCATCGACATCGCCCTCTCCGAGCTAAAACAGGCATGGCAGAAAAATTTCAAATGGTAAAAACAAATAAAACCAAAGATTTGCAATAGGAAAAAATATGGCAAAAGTAAAAGCATTAGTATTACGTGCAGCCGGCATAAATTGCGACCTTGAAACACAGCATGCCCTCCAACTCGCTGGAGCCGACGCTGACCGCACACACATCAACAGAATAATAGAACAAAAAAACCTCCTCGAAGATTACCAGATCATCGTCTTCCCCGGCGGTTTCAGCTATGGCGACGATATCGCTGCCGGCAGAATACTCGCAAACCAGATTACCCACCACCTTTATGAACCGTTAAAAAAATTCATCGACCAGGGAAAAGCTGTCCTTGGCATCTGCAACGGTTTCCAGGTACTTGTAAAATCCGGAATTCTACCTGCCCTCGACTCACAGCAAAAAAACGACCTTGTTACTATAACCGAAAATGACAACGGAAAATTCGACGACAGATGGGTTCACCTCCAGCCGGGAACCGACAAATGCATTTTCATAAACCCCAACCAAAGAATATATCTGCCAATAGCACATGGAGAAGGCAAAGTTGTCACTAAAGACGAAAACGTACTCGAAACCCTCAAAAAAAATGGCCACATAGCTTTCCGATACGTTGACGAAAACGGCTCTCAGGGCACATGGCCCATCAACCCAAACGGCTCGATAGACTCCATCGCCGGCCTCACCGACACTACCGGCAGAGTACTCGGACTCATGCCGCATCCCGAGCGTTTTATAAGAAAAACCCAGCACCCCAGATGGACAAGACTGAACAACGACAACACCCCCGATGGAATGTCCATTTTCAATAATGCCGTAAAATATATAGAACAAAACCTTATTTAAAACTCATTTGCCAAAAGCTATGAACGGCCTGCAACCGCAACAATTTACAAAAGCTCTAATTGCCACCTTTAAATACCAAATTCCTTTGAATTTTAAAACAAAAAAACCCCTGCCATTTTACTGGCAAGGGTTTTAATTATGCTGAATAATCGCTCTATTCGGCCTCTTTTTCTTTCTTAGCTGCGGCTACTATTTGCTGCTGAACATTCGAAGGGACAAGGTCATAATGGCTAAAGCTCATTGAATAACTACCCCTGCCGCCGGTAACACTCTTAAGCTGACTGTTGTATTGGGTAACTTCTACAAGCGGTACCTGCGCCTTAATAACCAGCATACCGCCTGTAAGCATATCCTGACCCAAAACTCTGCCCCTCTTGGAAGCAATATCACCCGTTATATCGCCCATGTTTTCCGAAGGAACGGTAACCTCGATATTCACAATAGGCTCCAGAAGCACCGGCTTTGCTTTTTGTACCGCGTCAATAAAAGCTCCCTTTCCAGCCGCTCTGAAAGCCACTTCCTTTGAATCCACCGGGTGATACTTACCATCATAAACAGAAACCTTAACATCCTGCATTCTATACCCGGCAACAACACCGTTTTCCATGACATCACTAATTCCCTTCGCTATGGGTGTCTCAAACTGACCTGGTATCGATCCGCCAAAAATATCCCAGCCGAATTCCAAAGAAGGATCTGCATTACGCTCAGCCGGCTCCACCCGCAAATAAACCTCACCAAACTGACCAGATCCACCAGATTGCTTTTTATGGCGATAGTGGCCTTCGGCCTTGGCAGTGATCGTCTCGCGATAAGGTATCTTCGGCTGCTTGGTATTCACTGAAAGCTTGTACTGCTTTTCCATCTTCTCTAAGATAACACGCAGATGAATCTCACCAAGCCCGCTTACAACAAGCTCCTTTGTCTGTGTTTCGTAGCTTGACTTAAAACAAGGGTCTTCTTCACAAATCTTTTCCAGAGCAGAACCTATCTTTTGTTCATCACCTCTACTTGCAGGCTCAAGAGCCAAAGAGAACATCGGTTGCGGCGTTTCAGGCATTTCGATCTTACCGCTTAATTTGCCATCGTGGATAAGATCACCTAACCTGATCTCTTCGACCTTTGTAAGAACTACAATATCACCCGCAATACCATCACCAACTTCTTTGTTCTCGGCTCCAATAGCTTTCATTACATGACCAGGCCGAACACCTTTCTTCTGATCGTTTATCATTATGTTGGCGTCGGACCTGAGTGTACCGCTGAATATTCTTATATAAGACTGCTTCATATTGCTCTTCGGATCGAACCCAACCCTGAAGACAAGCCCCGCCAGAGGACCATTGGCATCAGCTGAAAGCCTAATCTCATTTTCACCATCTTTTACTACAACCTGATCGGCCTGCAATGGAGATGTTGTATATTTCACTATGAAATCAACCAATTCCTTGATACCAATCTCTTTACGAGCATCGGTAAACAATATCGGAATGATCGTACCGGCTTTGAGCGCATCAACAAAAACCGATGAAATTTTATCACTGCTTATCTCTTCACCACCAAGATAAGCTTCCATCAAAGCATCATCTGCCTCTATTACGCTCTCGATCAACTCAGTATGAGCCTCCCCAACATCCCCCAGCAGTGAATCACCGCTATCATTAATCACACAATCAACGACAGATGACTTATCAGCAGACGGAAGGTTCGCAAACCTGCATTGAGAACCGAATGTATCTTTGATATTCTGTACCAACTCTTCAATATCTGTGTTTTCAGCGTCCATCTTATTGATCACGATCATCTTCGGTTTACTCGATTGATCTGCCACCTGAAAAAGTTTCCTCGTATTGATCTCGATCCCCGCCGATGCGCTGATAACTATTACAGCCGTATCAGCCGCAGGAATAGCCTTTATAGCCGGACCAACAAAATCAGGATAGCCAGGAGTGTCAATTAAATTTATCAGCTTACCATCACTTTCTGTGTAGGCTACACCAGCCTTTGTAGAATGCTGATGCTCCTTCTCCTCATCATAGTAATCGCAAACACTTGTCTTTTCATCAACACTTCCAAGCCGATTCACTGCTCCGGTCACATGAAGAATAGCCTCAGAAATAGATGTTTTCCCGCTTCCACCATGTCCCAGAAGGATAATATTGCGGATATCATTGCTATTAGCCACTTTTTTACCTCCAAACTTGTTCGAACATTTTACGAGTAAATGTTTTAAAAACTAAATGTTACTACACTAAAAACCCAAAATCCAGTAGTTTTTGAGCATAAACCGCAAAAAGTAATGAAAACTTCGGCTTCAAAACAAAAAAATGGCATCTATTTATTATTATTTCCGATGTGGTAAACATTTTTCCGCTTTGAAAGCCCATTTCGCTGGACATGCACAGATAAATTTTATAGAATAAACGTTTGTATTTCTTGTCCTGTACTACCCAATTAATTTATTGTAATTTGTTTTGTGTTTTTACTTTTAATGTTTAACGTATTTATTTTTTAATATCATTCTTATGGCTAACTCAATACTTAACATTGCTGAATTTACTATCTCTCGAAGACTTGGTGTTGGTGCAAGAAGCACAATTTACCTCGCCAAAGACAACTCCACAAACATGGATATCGCATTAAAACGCGTAATTCACGAGCAACCTGAAGACCACCGCATATTCGAACAATGCAAAACTGAATACCGCACTGCCATGCAAATAGACAGCCCCTATGTCCGTAAATGCTATAAGCTAAAAAAAATCCGAAAAATGCTCAAGGTCAAAGAAATTCTGCTCTCAATGGAACTGCTTGATGGTGAAACCTTAGAAAAAAGCCCCACATTGAGCCTGCTGGACATCCTGCTCGTCTTCAGAATGACCGCCACCGGCTTATTAGCAATGCATCAAAAAAGCTTTGTACACTGCGACATAAAGCCAAATAACATCGTCCTGACCCAAAACGGAAATATTAAAATTATCGATCTCGGCCAAAGCTGCACTATAGGAACTGTAAAAAAGAGAATCCAGGGAACTCCCGATTACATCGCACCCGAACAGGTACATAGAAAACCATTAGGACCCAGAACAGACATCTTCAACCTCGGAGCTACAATGTACTGGGCATTTACCGGCCAGAACATTCCCACTTTAATACCTAAAAAAAACAACAGTCTTACTGACATCGCACCAAAAAAATACTTCCCACCTCACGTTCTGCAAAGAAAGATACCATTATCTCTATCAAATCTTGTATCACAATGCGTCAAGGAAGATCCGCTCGAAAGACCGGCAGGAATGAACGATATCATCAAAAAATTAGATGCGATGATACATGAAATTACCGGTGGAAAATTGAAAAATAATAAAAATGCCGCAAAAAACAATTAAAACTCTAAAAGATGCTGCAATAGCCAACACCAACGACCCACTTAGAAAAGGCAACATAATAGAACTGCCAAAGAGCGGGAAGATTGTCCTTTCCGGCGATATCCACGGTAACCAGAGAAATTTCCAAAGACTTGTCAAATTCGCCGATCTTGAAAACAACTCAAACACCCATCTTATCCTGCAGGAAATTATACATGGCGGCCAACAAGACATAGGCGGCAATTGCCTTTCCTACAAACTCCTTCTGCAAGCCGCTGAACTAAAAATAAAATTCCCGCTTCAAGTACATTTTCTAATGGGAAATCACGACACCGCCTTTATTACCAAATCAAAAGTCCTAAAAAACGGATTGGAAATGAACATTTCGATTTCTAAGGCTATAGAGAGCGAATTCCAGGATGCCGCTAAAAATATCGAACAACAGCTCAGAGACTTCCTTTTCTCTCAGCCGATCGCCGCTAAAACGCATAATCGAATATGGCTCTCCCATTCTTTGCCCGCAAATCGCTACATACAAAATTTTGACTTCTCCATTTTCAACCGTCCCCTAACCCTTGATGACCTCCAGAAACCCGGCAGCGCCTACACACTAACCTGGGGCAGAAAACACTCACAACAAACATTGGACACGCTCGCCGACCTACTTGATGTCGATCTGTTTATTCTCGGCCACCAGGCACAACCCGAAGGTTTTGCAAAACTCGGCGAAAACCTTATTATCTTAGCCTCCGAACACGCACATGGACACTTTATAAAATTTGACCTCGAAAAAAAATATTCCATTGACGAACTGCTCAATTGCGTTATACCATTAGCATCAATAGAATAAAATAAATCTGTTCGAAAATATGGTAATCATTCACTACATAGCCTGGTTAGCAATAATAACTCAAATTGCCTTCACTATAGGCATGATTAACAATTTCAAATACACAATCGGACGTTTCAAAAGAAAACGCGATTGGTACCGCCCAAATACCGCACTGATCGTTCCATGCAAAGGTCTGGATCAGGAATTTGAAAAAAACATCGCCTCTTTCTTTGCTCAGGACTATAACAACTTTTGTCTCTTCTTCGTCGTCGAAGACATAGCCGACCCCGCATACAACAGACTCTGCCAGCTAAAAGAAAAACTCGCCCACACTTCGCAAGCAAAAGATGTAAAAATTTTAATAGCAGGACACACCCTCACTTCAAGCCAGAAAATCCACAACCTCCTCCACGCATATAAAAACATCCCTGACCAGACACAGGTACTTGCTTTTGCTGACTCCGATGTCTGCATAAAAGACTACTGGCTAAAACACATCGTCTATCCGCTCAGACAGCCAAAAGTCGGGGCAACCAGCGGATACAGGTTGTTTGTCCCCCAAAAAATCAATCTCCCTACGCTTTCCCTTTCAGCCTTAAATGCAAAAATAGCACAGTTTCTCGGAAAGTCGTTTTTCAACCAGCCATGGGGAGGGTCGATGGCTATAAACGTTGAAACATTTAAAAAAATCGGCCTTGAAAAAATCTGGCAAAACGCACTCAGCGACGATTATTCGCTCAGCTATGCCGTTAAAAAAGCTCGCTTAAAGATTTTCTTTGTACCCGCCTGCCTTGTCGCCTCTTACGAATCCACCACATGGCCAAAGCTCTTTGAATTTGCAAGACGGCAATTCATAATTACAAAAGCATATGTCCCCGCAAACTGGTATTTCGCACTTATATCTACTATATACTCAGTTTTCTGCCTTTGGGCAGGTCTGGCCCTAACTATATACTCAGCTGCTGCACAGCACAGTTACCTACTCACATTCGCAGCACTTACAGCCGTCTTCTACACAAGCCAACTGATACGCTCAATACTTAGACAAATAGCCGCAAAAACAGTATTAAAAGAAGACAGCCCACACTTTCAAGCCGCCATGATCGCAGACATTATCGCCGCGCCATTCTTCTCGATACTTCTACTTGCGATAATACTTTCCTCCGCAATAGGAAGAACTATCAAATGGAGGGGAATAAAATATAAAATCGTTTCACCGGAAAAAATCATACAACTCAAATAGCCCCCCCCCATGTCAACGTATTAGCTAAATCACATAAAAAAATCGCTAAAGAGTCACCGACTTATGACGATGCGAATGACACTCTATATTAACCGCTACTGGCAGAGAAGCTATATGACAGGGCACCGCCTCTATCAAAACCCCCAACGCCGTCGTATCTCCACCCAGACCCTGCGGCCCCAAACCGAGACTATTTACTTTTGCAAGTATCTCGTTTTCAAGCTCAGCATAAAAAACATCTTTGTTCGGCTCATCGAGCTTTCGCAGCAGAGCTTTCTTGCTAACAATACAGCACTGCTCAAAATCACCGCCTATCCCAACCCCCACAACAAACGGCGGACATGCATTCGCCCCCGACTCACGAACTACCTCAACAACCCAATCTATTATCTCACCCTTCTCTGCCGTCGGGTTAAACATCTTAAACGCACTTTTATTTTCACAGCCGCCGCCTTTGGCCATAAAGCTTATTTTCAAACCATCACCCCGCATCTGGCTTATGTGAATTATCGCCGGCGTATTAGTTTTTGTATTGACCCTGTCTTTGAGAGGGTCAGCCACAACGCTCTTACGCAAATAACCCCTCTCGTAACCTCTCTCGACACCTTCGTTAATAGCGTCACTGAGACTCTTGCCGCCACCGCCGCCAAGCACTACCTCGCTGCCCAATTCAACAAAAAACACCGCCAAACCCGTATCCTGACAAAGTGGTATTAAATCCCGTTCAGCAATCTCAGCATTCTCAAGCAACTGCCCAAGTATTTCTCTTGCACCGGAGTCACTCTCTTTTTCGACAGCCTTCTCAATAGCTGCTATTACATCTTCTTCGAGAATGTAACACGCCTCGATACACATCTTCTCAACTGCATCAACAATCTTTGTATATTCTATCGTTCTCAATTATTCCCGGTCTTTCATCAAAATATCGAAAGTTTTATAACTCACATTGCCAGCCGCATCCTTCGCACGCAATGCCAGCACATGCTCACCCGACTCAACACTATCAATCCGAACGCTAAATTCTTCTTCTGTCGTATCAAAAACCATATCCTGTGGAAGCAGGTTTGTCCATTTTTCATTGCTATCGAGCGTATACGCCACTTCGCCTATCGCACTAAACTTATCTACTGCCTTGAATCCCAGAATAACCTCTCCACCCTCAGCCTTCAAAACTTCTTCGATTATCAACGGCCCAGTATTGTCAACTGTCACAACATCGCTTATCCTGCTGCCAACCATTTTCGTCGCCTCAGAATTACTTCTCTCGTCACTGGCCGTCACTCGCAGCTCATACCTTCCATCCTCGACCGTCCTGGCATCCCACTCAAAAACAGGTTTTTCAATATCCTCTTCAAGCTCTATCCAGCCCTCCCTTCCAACCTTCCTGAATTCTATTGTGTAGATCAGCTTATCATTGTTCTTGTCACTCGCCTTGATATCTATTTTGAACAATCCTTCTTTTTCCGGCTTACCTTCGATTTTCGCTGCAATCACCGACTCAACCTTGGGCGCAAGATTCGGCACCGTATGAGCAACCGCCACCTCCCTTACGACCGCACTTTTGCTGCCCCTGCCGGCTCTAAATATCAGCTTATACTGACAGAACCTACCCGCAGGGCACCTCAACTGAACAGGCCCCTTAACCGCAATCGGCTCTGTCCATTCTGAAAAAGACTCATCGTTCACATCGCCAACATTACCACTTCTCGAAGAAACCATTACCTCCGCCCCAGCCGGAATATCTGCCTCTATCTGTAGCTTACCCCACTTCGCCGGCTGACCGGCATCGATAAGATCAGACTCATAACTTCCTTCAATCGCCAGATCACCAGCTATCCTGACCAGCTTGGCCGGATTTGCCGTACCAATATAAACCGCATCCCCCTCAACAGCCAATGCTGTCAACTGTGCCGATTTATCATCTTCAAAAACAATCCTCGCCTCTTCGCTTGCGATATCAATACCAAAAAGCTTAGCATCATTACCGCTGCCAACCAGCAACTCGCCGTTTTTTGAAACCATAGTAAAGAAAACCGCCGACTCACCAAAAACATCCGTCACGAACCCTTCACCACTTATCCGATAAACGACACTTTCCTTCTCAGCATCACGGCCCCTCAAAGACGGCACCTGCGATGACCCGCCGTTAGCTTTATTTTCCTCAACTGTATTAGCGATATTAAGCTTTATTCCGCCCTCGCCCGTTTGTTCTGTTTTCTTGCCCCCTTTCAAATCGGGCCTTCCACCGCCTTTAGCCGCCCTTGACGCAAAACTAATCTGCGTATTAACAATATTCGCCGATGTCCCTGCCGCAAAAATTTCACCTTCGCTCCCCCTCACAAGACTGATTATCTCATCCTGATCGCTGTCATAAACAACCTCTGCATCTTTTTTAGCCGCATCGATCCGATAAACGAGCCCCCTGCTGTCACTTCCGGCGTATATCTTACCGTCATCACCGAAAACAACCGACATAATATTCTTGTCACTGCTGTCATAAATCTCCTCGCCATCCTCGCCAAAAGAATTCAGTTTGAAAACCTTACCCTCAGGACCTGTACCTAAAATTATATCTCCGTTATATCCGACCGCTATCGAAAAAATATACCTGCACCCATTCGGCTCAAATATTGTCTCTACCTTTTCGCCATCGACCCGAACCAGCCGGCATCCATCACCGCTAATCCCCGCCAAAACCCGCCCCGCCAAATCCTTAGCCATCGCAAAAATATGCTCATTGGCCAAAATCTCTTGCTGCTCAACTTCGTTGCTGTCATTAACATCGGCTATCTCTGGTTCGTTACTGTCATTAACATCAGCTGTCTCTAATCCATTGCTGTCATTGACATCGGCTGTCTCAACTTCATTAACATCCACACTTTCAACCGCAGATTGTGCCCGATAAACCTCTCTGAATTCACCAAGACTGTATTCATAAATACCGCCATTGGGACTCGTACCCAAAAACACACTGCTGCCGCTAACTACGATGGCATTAATACTCCAGACATCCTCAAATTCCTCTTTCAAAACCTCCGCCGCAAGTCCAAGCCGTATAACTCCTTCGCTGCTTATCACAACATCCTTACTTTTCCCTTTTAACATCTGCTCTGCGCTTTTATGCCTTGTAACCTTACTCGTTACCGCTAAGCTTAAACCTGCTGACAAAAATATCACTGAACAAAAACATATGAAAAACTTTCTCATTTTATCTCCATATCGATTTCTTAATCTTTATTTATGATGCCCAAAAGTCCATACTCTTCAACTCTTATTTTCAAAACCTTCTGGTCAATCACAACACCATCGACCTCGAAAACTTTCTCTTTCCAACCTACCCACGGCTGAGCCCTTAATGTCCTTTTGCTATCAGCGAGCACCATCGCAGCCGTACCCGGCAAATCTGGCAGCTCCGCACGCTCCACCCACAAACCGCTTGGCGGCAGCACAAATATACAATAAAGTTTATCCCTGCCTATCCCAAGTATTTCGTCAATCGCCCCAACCAAACTGTTGATATTATCCGGAACAAATCTTGCCCCGGCCTTTTGTCTCAAAAAATCCAGGTATCCTCTACCGCCTGTCACTATAAGGTCGTATTCTCCACTCTTCAAATCCTCCGGCACCTTGAACCGATATTCAAATTTCCTCTTAGCGCCTAAATACTTCTCAGTTACCACGGTAACATCGACCTGCTGACCTGGCTTAACACTGCCGTCAGAAACATTAACTGACCATATCCGGCTGGCTATATCTTTTGCCTCAATTCTA
>JADHXY010000089.1 GCA_016782755.1 Phycisphaerae bacterium
CATTATAGCGAAATTTGACATGCACCAGATACGTTTATGATATTCATGGTTTCAATGAACCCATTTTATCAAACAAGTTCCCAATCTTATTATCCCACACCAATGTTAGTCAGGGTATCTACTTTGTTAAATGTTGAAATGAAGGGCAAAGCGCTTCACCCATTCGCAGTAGCTTCGCTCCGTGCGAATCGAATAGTGTCGCCGCCGCATCACATCGCGCATATCATCAAGAATCTTACTTGACATAGATTTCTTCCTATTTTATCGTGATTTTCATGATCAGAAAGAAGATACTATATTGAATAATGAACTACCTCGCAGCAAGCTACGAGGTATCAAAAACGGAAAAATTCGGAACGCAGCAAGCTGCGGGGAATCAAACCCCTGTCCGCCGTGTTTATGGCGCCTCTGGCGGATTGAAAGCAAGTAAATTTGCCTGTTTGTCTGTTCAATATCAGGATATCAGGCAAAATTGCCTTATACGTAAATGTGCACAAGAAAGGAAATGGAAACATGCAAACTCCAAAGGAAAATGACAGATGCTTTGAGTTTCTGCGGAACGAGTATTCTTTCTTGGCTGAGTACATCAAGGTAAACATAGAGGAACGCGATCGGTACTTAAAATTCTATATAGCGATTCTTGCAGGGATGGCCGCTGTTGCCAGCCTTGCAATTGAAAAAGACAATATAGGGATACTAATGCCACTTGCGATTGTTAACACTTTCCTGAGCCTGTTCGTCCTCCCCAAGGTTGTCTATCAGCGGGTAGTCATCACAGAATACAAAAACCGCCTAAACCTGGTTCGGGGAGAGATGTGCCAATTTGCAGGATGCAGAGCAGGCATACAAGCTATCCTTTTGCCCACCGATGCATCTCTGCGGTACCACAGGTGGTCTGGAGGGGACGCAGCTATGGTGCGTATGCTTGAGATTGTGACCTCTGCTAGCGCAACCACATCGGCTTTTCTGTGGACACTTCATCGGAGCCCTCCTGTACTTCTCTCCTGGAGCCAAATGGCGCTTATCTTCATCAGCGCCCTTGTTCTACTTGAGGTCTTGTGGCAGGTAATCTTGGCATTCAGAGATGCGAAAACACAAAGGGAGCACGAGAAAAGAACCACACATGCACAACCTTCCGCTCAACCAGACGGCTGAAAACAGCGCCGCTGGTTAGCTCGATCGGTTGGGGTGCTTACAGAAAACAAAGTATTTAAAGTAGAGATATCTTCCTTAGAAAACTAATAGAGGGGCTTTATGATTCAACTGCGTCAGCAAGTAAAGGATGCTTCGCCCACCTTCTATCTGACCTTGATTAGCATAATCTCATCCTTAGCCTTTGGTTATCTCCTGTCGGGACTTAAATTGGATCTACTATTCGGAAATGCATGGAAGTTACTTTATTGGTTGCAAATAACGGCAACTCTTCAGGCGATAATAATCATGTGGCACGAATTTGCGATGAGCACTGTAACCTTCAAATGGGTTATCAACTACATAGACTCTTTGATCCCATTTTTATTTGGGATAGCTCTTTTTGCTATTGTAACTTCCATTAATCCTACTGAACCACAAATACGGTTTTATTCTTTTGCGGGATTCAGCCTTGTAGGATCTATCGCTTACAAAAACCAATTTCTCAAATCAAGAAAGGAACACGATAACAAGCAAGTGATTAAAATTCTCGGAAATTATCATTCATTTGCTATACAGTTCTCGTTAGTTTGCACAATCTTATTTCTTGTGTTCGGTATCATTTCACCAATTGTTGACAGTAAAATAAATTCAATATTTTTGTCTATTTCAAATATCCTTTGTATTGGTTATGTTATTTTGGTACATCGTTGCTGGAGTAAGGCCTTTAGTAGTAGCACAGACGTTTGAAGAACACCCCAACAATTGGGTGAACATGGACGGCTAATATATCGCGCTTTTTTGGTGCCTTAGCTCGCATGAGCGATTTTCACTTTTGGTCATTCATAGCTTCGTTTCCGCCGCCAGTTACCCAGGTCGTAGGCACCCATAATTCTACTGGTCTGCAATCATATGTAGAGACAAAAGGATGACAAAGATGGAGTCCGACGGTATTCTAAATATAGACGGGTTCAATTGGTCAGCTCTCAAGCTCTCAGGAAGTGATCTTTCTCACCTTACTGAAGATGATAGGGTTGCCCGCAAGAAGGCTGAGAATGATACATTTGAACGGTACCATGAGAGCCTCTCTACCTGGATAGAAGGTCACGGCGGCACGGTATGGAACACTATCGGTGACTGTACTATAGCATGCGGTTTTCCCACAATTGATGAGGCAGTTGCAGCGGCTCAGACGATACAACGCCGACTCAGCGATTTCAATATCTTTGAGAATAAACTTGGCAGCCCGCTTTTTGTTCGGATAGGCGTCACACGTGGCTCACTGCCAAACATTCCACCCCATAGACGAGGCGAACACTCCAGCCCGGAGCTTGACGAGGCTGGCCATCTTCAAAAGGACTGCCCTCCCGGTCGTGTGCGGATTTCTCGCTCAGCATTCGACACGCTTCGATTTGGTAAGCAGAACTTCCGGCCCGGCCTTGAGGTTGATATCAAGTCAAAAAGCGCAAGATCGCTCGTTTGGGTTGATCGCATGCTCACCGCTCAGGAACATGAATTCATTGCACCATTGGCGCCTCGTCAGAAGCGCTCTTATCCCCCCATCGTAGTGTCAGCAAACGATTTGTTGCGAACCCGTACGAAGGCGATTTCTCAATTGTACCGTCTATCCTGCAAGAAGCAATTGTCATCCTAGGCGAAACACGGGAACAGGGTCCGGGCAGGGGTCTCTTATCTGACCTTGCTTCTACAAGTGACGCTGTTGGCATTTTAGAGATCTTGGCTGCTCTTCAATCATCTCCGAAGGCGTCAGCAGGGATTGACGAGTGGGTTGACACTATTGATCTTGCGACTCAGACCAACATAGTTGTCGTAGGCAGTCCAGCCGTTAATCTCTTCGCCTATGCAGTCAACACGGTAGTACCCGCGGGCTTTTTGCAAGTGACACATGCCCCGATGCGAATCCGAGTGCTCGACCAAGGGCGCGACCTATTCTTTCCTGAAGATGTCGAACATTCGGAATTCGATCGCCATTTTGGTCTTGTATTGCTTACTCGAAGCCCGATTAACCCAAAGTATCATCTTCTATGGATTGCCGGAATCAGTGGCATGGCCACCCAGGCAGCAGCTCGTTTCGTTCGCGACTTGGTCATCAACCCGACAAGCACTCTTAACGCCATAAAGATAAAGAATCCAAACATCGCGGTGGTCGCCCCTGCATGGGAAGCTGGCTATAGACTTGAACAGTATCAAAGCATGTGGCGCGTGAATGACTATACGGTCATCTGGTCTGGACAGCAATAGGAAGAGCACCTAACCTTTAAGGATTGTGAAGGGGGACGTTCGTGCAGAGATTGCCTGACGCCCCATTATTTCAGTTAAAGACTCCATATGTTGCAAATACAAGTCTAAAATGATAAAAGGTTGAAATAGAAGTTTATATTTGAATAGCTGTGCAATCTCTGCACGAACGTCCCCCTTTAATGGTTCATACACTTGATCAAGGGTGTGGAGTTACCTGGTGGGGCGAAGTTTGATTTTAGACCAGTTCAACAGGATACAGCAGAAACTCCTGCACCCTCATCTCAAGAACCGATTAAGCCTAATATCGATCCCCTTTCGGATTCTCACGTTATAAAAACATTAAAGACCCTTTGGAAGTACCAGCAAGAATATTTCAGCGACGATCCTGTCAAACGTTGGACTTTTAAGGTTATCCCACCAGCTCCAGGATATGGCGATTATTTATCAAGCGTAGCTATACTCTATAAGGCAGGTTATATAACGGTCCACCCTGAAAAGGCCTTCTGCATGCTTACAAATGAAGGTATTAGTTTCTGCAAGGAAAACACTGAAAGGATAATGAGCTCCCCTGATATCTATCATTTTTAGAATCGGGCCGAACCATTCGCTGAAGCACGACGGGTAAATGCTGGCGCATTTCCCGCGTCTTAGCTTCACGTTGTTGCCGGACGCTTCGCGCCGAACAACCGGCGGATGGCAATCCGCAGCGCGTTAGACCCATTTGTAATGGGCATCAAGGAGAGAAAGCCATGCCTAACATAAAGCATTTTCCACCGGATTTTTGGGATACTCCACTTCATTCAGCATCAATGCGTGGAGATATAGTTGAGGCTAAAAATATAATTGAGCAGGGCATCTATATAGATTCTAAAAACAAGGATCATAGAACTCCGCTTCATTTTGCAGTTGTTGGTGGCCACACGTCAATGGCTGAATTCCTTATTGCCAGTGGAGCTAATGTTAACGCGAAGGACAATGCTGCCGGCACTCCTTTGCATTTAGCAGCAATACGTGGTTACAAGGATTTGGTGATACTCCTCATCGAAAAAGGCGCCCTAATCGAAGCGACAGATAACATTGGCATGACTGCACTTCATACGGCGATAATTCGTGGACATCAAAACGTAGTAGAATTTCTAATTTCTCGGGGAGCCTATGTAAATTCATCAGATAAAAAAGGCGTAACTCCTCTCCATATCGCTGCATATAAAGGTCATAAAGGAATAGTAGAATTCCTCATTTCGCAGGGTGCTAATTCCGACTTGAAAACTAAAGCTGGAGAGTCGGCTTTGGATTCAGCTAGGCAACAAAAGCATCATGAAATTGTATCATTCCTAAAGCAGCATGAGGCTAAAAGGCAGCTTAAAATCCCTAAAAAAGCCAGACCTTCTTCTTATAAGACATATCAAAACAAGAAATATGGTTTCAGTATCCAGGTGCCCGTGAATTGGAAAAAACAAAGGAGACTCATTTCCTTTATTTCAAGCGGAGGAATTGTTGCATTTGAACATAATAACGGTGGCCTAAATATTTCAGTAGGGAAACTGCCTGCTGACTTACCTATTGATAAGAAGTTGAGAGAACAACAGATCCTTAGCTTTTTGAATAAAAATATTTCAGAAATGGGTCAAAGGATTGATCCATATGTAGTTGATGATAATTTAAGCAATGAGCTTAATACCGCATGGGGCGAGTTTAAGCCTGTTAGCCATAGTGGAGATGTTGGAACCAGAGGTCTAATTTCTATAGTTCACAATGAATTGGAATATACTATCCAATATTTTTATAGTTCTGATTTTGAAGAAGAAGTTCAAAGAATTTTATCCTCTTTTCAATTCAGTAACATTAGACATAGAAAAAGTGATCTAATGAATAGAAATGAATTTTTATTAGTAACTATCAAGAACGTCATATTAACTATAATTTTCATAACTCCATTTCTATGCATTTGGATAATGTCTATGATTGGATATGTTCCAGCATGGTTTCCAATGCGAGAATCATTTCAAAATTTCATAAGTAGTCCTTGGTTAAAAATACTTGCTCCTATCACAATACTATGGCTTGTAGTAATGGCCATTATAACCCATAAACGTGAAATAAAAATAAAACGGAACGGATATTTATGAGAATAGATAATAAGTATCAGGTCCTAAACATTTTACATAAATAGAGTAGGGCCCAACAAGGCTCTTCCATCCGACAGCTAATCGCTGCGGCTGAAGAGCAACGTTAGGCTCATTTTATCATCGTGGGTAGAGAGGATGTGTTGAATGAAAGAGAATGAGAACCATTGGCGAAACCATCAGGAGAGGTTAAGGCAACACATATTTAAGCTCTTTGATGATTTCCTAGAAAAATATCCTTTTGAGGATTATAGAAAACACAACGCATTACTCCATGTCCGTAATCTTATAGATGAGTCAGTCCAAATTTTTCTAAATGAGCCTTCTATAAAGAAAAAATATGGTGTTTCTGTTGACTCGTTAAGCTTGATTTCATTTGGGAACGCCAGATTTTCACCAGAGAAATCCACTTCAGAAGAATGGGAAACTGTAGATCTCAGAAACTCTTGGATTCCTATTCCAAGTGAAGAAGATGAAATCCGGCCCGCAGGGATAACAAACGAGGAGTTTGCGAAGTACTCAGAAAGGCTACATAAGCTTTTTGTAGAGGCCGATCAATACGTTTCTCCTTTGTGTGACCATGTTCTCTCTTTATTCCGTGAGGCATTCTTAAAGCCTTCTAAGAATAGACCATTTAAATCTGGTACTTATGTTAGGAATGACGCTGGAGTTCCAACAGCTTCAAATGAATCAATAAAAAAGCAGAATATACCTTGTCAGATCTGTGGTGAGAACAGGGTGACAGAGGCCTGTCACATTATTCCTACCAGAATTGGGGGAACTTGGAAGATTGATAACATTCTATTTCTCTGCCCAACGCATCATAGTCTCTTTGACAGGGGCAGGTTAAGCAGAGATGAATGGAACAAGCTTGACTGGAGTATGAAAAGCAAAAAATCTCAAAAGTATGTATCCAAAGTTCTTAAGGTCGTACAAGAAAAATTTTGGAAAAAAGTCGAATCGGGTATATTTGAAAAAGAACATGAAGGGGTTTTTCCAGGGGATATTTATGTCCTTTATGAAAAGCGTAAAAGTGAGATTGAAGAGGAAAATAACTAAATTCTACAAGCAAAGCATGGGCTCGCCTGAGGATTATAGAAGGGAAGGATATCAAAATGAATATTTTGGATAGAATAGAACGAATCAAAAAGACACTGAAGTATTTAGCTGCCTTTGGCAACGAAAATATATTATGGGGTCATATTAAAGCGTTAGAAGAAGATGTCTTGAATTCAGAAGAAGATAGGAAGAATGATATTACAAACACTCCTCACTTCAGTGCCTGGATTAGGTTATGCTGTGAATATTTTTCAAATTCGTTATTTCATTCTTATTATAAAATGCATCTAAATGAAGAAATTTATAATTATAGCTTCAATAAAATAATAGAAAAAATCACAACAGAACACGAAAAGAGCCCTTCCTATTTAAAAAAACGGAATATAGCATTAAATGATATCATCGATAGTGTTTACTTAATAGTTGGACTACGCCATTGTTTTCAGCATGGAGGGCTTCCAAATCTAATAACGAAGCTAAGAAACGAGAAACTTGAGAAACGTACCACGCCAGAAGAAATTAACAATTTATTAAATCCAAGTAATTTTAAAAAAACCAGAGAGATTTTTCAAAAAGCTTTACTGTTCACTCTTACTCTTCCAAAAAAATCTATAGGATAATCCCCTCTCGTCTTAGGAAAAAGGAACCGAACAGGATCACATCTTAAATATTAAATATGGTCAGTTCTCAGCGTGAAACGTTTAAGACAAGGAATTGCAACTTGCCTAACGTAAAAAGCGTTGAATGCGAGCGAGGAACGAGCCTCGCTTTCAACGCTGGTTGAACAAGCCTGCTTCGCACAGCCCTATTTGCGTATTGAATCAAAAGAAATGGGTTGGATATTTATAAAAATCGAAGAAGAAAAAACCTTTTTGGAGCAGAATTTGTATTCGATAGATGGATATTTTATAAATAGCTGAGAATTTAAACCCTCATAGGGCGCTCTTTTTAGATAAATCCGCCTGAGGCGGATAAATAATCGATAACAAGATAGACTACCCCCATGACACTCTTTTTAAAAAGGTGTACAAAGTCTATTAATTGGTCTTTAGCTAATAGTAATATCATTCAAGGAGCCCTGGGTAAGTAACCAATTAAAATTAATTTCCCCCCGCATTTAGGACAAGGGCGGACTTTTTCCTTAATCTCTAATCTGATGCTTAAAAACCAATCTTTTAATTTAGAAGAAAGGGATTGAAATAAAAGATGCTTAAGAAGAAAATATTTATCTTTTGTGTTTGCCCCCATAATTCCAAAATAGCGAACTTTCATAAAACCATGGGGTAGGACATGCTGTAGATATCTGTTGATAAATTTTAAGACATCTAAAGAGCAGGTATGACTCTTCTTTCCTTTATTATCCTTATATTGAAAAGTTACCTCATGATCTTTGATCTTTATAATGTTCTTATTGGATAGTGCGATACGATAGAGATAAGGAGCGATATACTTGATGATCTCTTTTCCGTATCCAGCCGCCTCTACATGAACGACCCAATCTTTTTTCCAGACTCTCTGAGGGATATGAGAGGAGAAAGGGGTATTTTCAATAGATTTTTTAAAGAGGTATTTAAATCGCCGGCTTAGAGGCTTTTCATGGATAAGAAATTTTTTATTTTTGATCTTAATCCATTTTTTATGATCAAAGGACAGCGCCACCCCTGGTACAATATAGTGGATATGACAATGATAGATAATGTTTCGAGCCCAGGTTTGAATGACACCAAAAAAGCCGATTTTCCCTCCAATAAAGCGTTTGTCACAAGCCAGGTCTTTGAGGGCCTGCGAAGAGGTTTTAAAAAAGAGGTTATAGAAAAACCTTTGATTATACTGAATGATATTGTTGAGTTCATGAGGCAATGTGAAGGTGGCAAAGAAATATGGGACAGGTAATAGCAAATCAAATTGTTTTTTGGGGCTATCCGCTTGACTCAAGTGGCCACAAGATGTAGAGTTTGTGGGTATGAAAGACTACCCAGAAACTCTATTGGAATTTGAACAACGGTTTGCCTCTGAGGAGGCTTGCCGGGAGTATCTATTCAAACTACGATG
>JADHXY010000090.1 GCA_016782755.1 Phycisphaerae bacterium
TGGTCTGGAATATAATAAGTAAGGAAATTCCTATTCTCAGAGATGCCATTCGTAACATGATATAACTTTTTAGTCAGGTCATTTCTATGGTTTATTTTTTTTCGGTGCTACTTATATTTCTTAATTCGGTTTGGCTTGGGTTGGTGTTTTTTGCTTTGCCGGGGAATTGGCTTATCGTAATTGGAACTGCGGCTTTTGCATGGTGGCGATGGGATGATGGTGTTATCTCAATTTATACGCTTATCTTGATTGCGGTTATAGCTGTTCTTGGTGAGGTTGCGGAGTTTTTTGGCAGTTTTGCAGGTGCTAAAAAGACCGGGGCTTCTCTTCTGGGTTCGATATCGGCAATCGTTGGAGCAGTTGGCGGGGCGGTATTCGGGACATTTCTAATACCGATACCATTTCTTGGTACAATAATGGGGGCATGTATTGGGGCTGGGATATTGACATGGTCAGTTGAATTTTTAGGGGGTCGTCATCCGGTTCACTCTCTTCGTAGTGGATTTGGGGCCGGATTTGGAGAGCTGATTGGCATTTTGAGTAAATTCGTTGCCGGCTGTCTTATCTGGCTTATAGTTGCGATTGCAGTTTTCTGGCCTTAGGACGTGTAAAAAAATTATCTTTCCTTTACAAGTCCTTAAAATCATTTTACACCAGTTCCGATTAATATATGTGTTTTGCGTGAAGATAACTTGCAACTTAACTTTTTGTTATCTTGTCGCTCGCGCTCCAAGCTTTTTTGATTGAAGGCGTAACGATTAAGTTGAATTGGTATCATGTCGTTTTTGCGGGCTTGGGGACTCTATCGTTTGCTGGTAATGATTTGGAACTTTTTAGTATGGGATAGGGTGCGGTTGCCTTTTGAGCATGAAGTTGAAATGTTAATCAAATTGCTCTGTGTGTGCTTGTCGGGGTGGATAATGGTAAGTGAAGCTCTTTTTATGCTTGCGGCTGAAACATCCAGAGTTGTAGATTGATCGGGTTCATTTGTGATTTTTGTCAGGTTGTATCTTGCCCAGGCAATGCCGCTGTCGGTGAGGTTTTTCTCGACAGAATTCAGATATGCGTTATTGGTTTGGAATGCAATGATATTTGAAATTCCGGTTAGGACTAATATTTCCGCGGCTATGACTGCCAGATATACTATGACCAGTATCGTAACGAAACCTTTGTTTTTTGTTTTATTTATCATTTGTCGATGGCCTCCTGATGAGCATTCACAAAGAAAATATGTGAGTTTGCCATTTTCTTATATGTTTTTTCGCCACTTTTGCGTTCGATATTTGTGGTTACTTCCAAGGCATAGGGCAAATCGTCGTCAGTCAATATTTTCCATTTGATTCTCGCATTGGTCGCCGGCCATTCGGATGCGGTTTCCTGTCTGCTTGCATCTGATTGAAAGATGATTTTTACGATCTTGTCTTTTTTTAATTGATAACAGACGTTTTTATCCGGCTGTCGGATGAGCAAATTATTCTGGTCAGTTTTGTGTGAGCCGATTGAATCGGGTAAAGAGGCGGCTGAATTTATATCTGCTTCCAGCTGTCGAAGAAAATCGAGTATAGAGGTATTGACCTGAATGTCCTTATATGCAATAGGTATCTGATATAAAGTTGCTTTGGTTAAATGCCCGATTGGTATAAACAAGGCCGATACCACAACTATCATTACAAGCATTTCTACCAGGGCGTAAGCTTTTCTCATTTTTGCGGCTCCAATTCTGAACTTACGTACCTGGACAATTCAATTTTTACATCCCTGCTGTAACTTTTGCTTTGGGTCTTTACTTTTAACAATGTCAGCCCTTGCCATTGACCGGTTCCGGGGGTTTTTTCTATAGCCACAATCATTTTCGGCCAGAGTCTTTCAAAATCATCTTCGCGTATCTGTCGGTTGGTGGTTGCCAGAGAATCCAGTTGTGCCTGTGCAGCCGATATACATCGCTGACGGGTTAGCTGATAGTGGTTGAAACTTCTAAATGAGCCTAAGGACACAGAAAGGAGAGCCAAAAGTATGCCTAACAGCGTAAGGGCTACAATAAGCTCAGCCATTAAAAAACCGCCATTTTTTTTATATGAATGCCTCAAATTATTTCTCCTGTTACGGCGTTACCTGATTGGCTAAGCCTGTTACAATCGCAACCATAGGCGAAAAGACGGCGAATGCGACGAAAGCGACGACAAGTCCCGTGGATAGTGTTACGCAAGGCCAGAATATAAACCTTGCCAGGTTGACTCTATAGCTGTAATTTGAGCGGCAGCATGTTTCAAGTGTTTGTAATACCGAGAGAGTGTAGTCTCCATCGGCTTGCTCAAATGCCCATGATATCGAATCCGGTAGTCTGCTTTGGCGGGCGGCTTGAGCAGTATTTTCTCCGGCTTCTACTTTTGAGAGCCATTTTTGCAATCGTTTTCTATAACTATTATTAACGTCAAGATCGAGAGTACCGGCGATGGTCTTGTCGATGGTTTCACCTGCTGCCAGCGATAGTCGCATTAGTTCTATTACCTGCAAGGTAGAATAGTTGTTTTCGTACCAGTGCAGGACAGGCAGATTCCATTTTAGAAAGTCACCGATTCGCGAGACAAGATAAGGTTTTTGCGGCCTTCGGGGTCTGAGGCGGATTTTTATGGCCATCGGTACCGCCACAAAGATTGCGAGAATCATTGCAAGCCAGATAAGAACTCCGAATTTATGGAAGTATGAACCGATGATCATGAGGATTCTTGTCGCAACTGGCAGTTGAGCTCCTATCATTTCTTGTAATACATCGTTGAACTTTGGTATAACAAAGGTCATCAGCCCGACAACAATGAAAGACATTAAAAGCAGAATAACGGCTGGATATAATGGGTGAACCGGCTGGACGCGTTTTTTGTTGTTTGCTTTTTCGACTAAATTCAGTTCGATAGCTTGCAGGACTTGCGGCAGCTGGTTAATCTTTTCGGCGGCTGTTATGATGGCAAGTGCCTGGCTGGGGCATTTTGGGTATCCTTTTTTTATGGATTCGCTGAGCGAATATCCTTGTACCAGCCATTTTTTTATTCTTCGCAGTATCCTCGCGCCAGTATCGGATTTGCCTGTCGCAGCAGTTTGCAACGCCATAGTTAGCGGGAGATTTTGTCTCATGCTTGAGCCTATGGTTGAAATCACATACGCCGCAGTTGCATGTCGGCTTGTCATACCATAGCTTATTGCCACCGTTGCGATAAACACGATAAGGATCAAAAACAGCGAGCCTAAATGCCCGAACAGGGCAAATCCTATAAAGGAGAAAAGAAGTAAGCCGAGTATGGCCAGCGACCATCTTGCTATTCTTTGCGGTATCTGATCAGAATCGGGATCGGCCTTGGCTACAGCAACAGAGATAAGCGCAACAAATATAATCACAGGACTGAATATAATACCTTCAGCCTGCTCGGTGTATAGGCTTCGTCCCATTATGAACGCAAAAGTTATTGGCATTGCAATTAACGCCAGAACCGGCTTTTTGTAGCCGAGGATACCGAAGAAAAATATAAGTGATATTAAAGTGATTAGTAACATAATTTTTAACCTGATAAACCGCCGACTATTTGTATCATTGGCAAAAATATCGCCAATATCGTAAAGAGTATGAAAAGACCGACGAAGATGAGCATGATGGGCAATAGTATCGTCTGTAGTCTTGTCTGGCAGCATCGGCCTTGTTCAAAATACATCTGTGCAAGGCTGTAGAGATTGTCCTGCAACTCATTACGCTGTGAGCCTAACTGGATCGAGTAAAGAAATAATCGCGGGATGACTTTGCAGAACTGTCCGGCTTCGATGATGTTTGTGCCGCTCTCTATCTGTGTCGCTAAAATATCGCTTTCGAGCACCATTTTCTCGCTGCCGCTCGCTTGTGAGCTTAAACGCAGCATAGTAGCCATATCACAGCCGGCAGCAGCCATCATCGACATTGCCTCGGCCATCTTGCTTAATATGCTTGTATGGTAAAGCCGGCCTAAGACAGGTATCTTGAGCGCTAGCGTTTCCCTGAACCTTCGACCAGCGGCAAAACTCGAAAGAAAAACCCATAAACCCGTAATTGCGACAGCCGTCAAACCTATCCCGACCCAGAACGAGATAACATTTCGGGATATAGCAAAAATCATAGTGGTTATCGAGTTCATTGGCCCTCCATCCAGCATCTCTGAGAGAACCTCATGAAATTGGGGGATTATGAAAATCAGGACACCGCTAATAATTACAGCGGCTAATAAAAAAATCACAGCCGGATAAGCAGTAGCTTCAAAGATTATTCTTTTTGTGTTACCGGCTGTCTCGATATGCCGGTTAAGATTGGTCAGCATCTGGCTCAGACGTCCGGTTTCGACGCCGGCTTTGAGTATCCTGCCGTAAAGCGGCGGGAAGTGCTTTTCCCTTTTGATGAATGCCTCTTCGATACTTATGCCCTTTTCCAGGTCATCGGCTATTGCGGTGATGAGTTTCTTCATTTTCCTGGATGCGATATCGTTCGAAAGTTCTCTCAGACCCCTTTCGAGGGGAATTCCGGCTTTGGTTATCGAGGCCAATTGCTGATTAAAAAGTAGAAATTCATTTCTTCCTATGGCTGTTCGCGGAGCAGCGGTTTTAGCTTTTTCTATCGAGTTAACGCTCAGCTGCATCTGGGCCAAGAGCTCGCCAGCTTCCTGTGAAGACCCCGCTTCGATAGTTCCCTTCATAAGCCTGCCGGAAGAGGTCAGGGCATTGTATTCAAAAGTCGCCATATTCTTATCCTCAATTTTAAAATCAGCTTTTGATTATTCCGCAAACTTTATTTATTTCATCGATTGTGGTGATCGAGTCATTTACAAGCCTTCGCCCGTCGTGCAGAATTGTTTTGTGATCTTTTTCTTTAAGTATTTTTTCGAGTTCTTCGATGTCGGCCTTTTCGAGCACAGCTTTTCTAAGCAGCGAATCCATTTCGACCAGCTCAGCAATCATGGCTCTTCCGTGATAGCCGGTATTAAGACAACTCTCGCAGCCGACTGGTCGAAACTTTTTCTGATCATCGTGTTTCTTGCAATTGCTACAAAGCCTTCTGACCAAACGCTGATTTAAGACCGCTGAAACACTGGAAGTTATCTGGTATGATTCAATGCCCATCTCGAGCAGCCGCAGCAAAGCACCTGCGGGCGTACCGCTGTGCATGGTGGTCATTAGAAAGTGTCCCGTTAATCCAGCTTCGATAGCGATTTTAGCTGTTTCCGCATCGCGTATCTCACCGATCATCAGCACCTCCGGATCCTGCCTCAAAAGCGACCGCAGTGCCGATGCAAAAGTCATCTCGCCATGCGGAGGTATCTGGACTTGCGTTACGCCATCTATGCGAATCTCAACCGGGTCCTCGAGTGTAACAATGCTTTTACCGCTGAAGTGCTTTAATATGTATCTCAGTATCGCTGCCAGAGTTGTACTTTTTCCGCTTCCCGCAGGCCCGGTTAGTAAGAGTAGACCTTGCTGCTGAGTAGCGATTTTTTTGAGATTTTTGTGAATTTCTTCAGAAAAACCCAGCTGGCTCAAAGTAGTTAGTTCCTTGTGTTGATAAAAGAACCTGACAACAGCGCGTTGGCCGTAAATTGTAGGGAAAACTGCAAGTCTCTGGTCGGTGATCCTTTTGTCCCCGCTTTTGATGCTGATTCTGCCTTCCTGCGGGATATCATTGCGATATGTCAATAGCCCGCCTAAGACCTTGAGCCTTGAAATTATATTATCAGATAACGATCCGGGCAGTCTTTCAACCACTTCTAAAATACCGTCTAAGCGAAATTTAATAACAATCTCATCGGCCATAGGTTCAAAATGCACATCGCTCGCACCTGCATCCATCGCTTTGGCGAGTATGGAGTTTATGAGCGATACAACATCCTGCGGCTGAGTATCCGTTTTCTTTTTATCAGAATTAATATGCAGATTCATTTTTTTTGCCCAAAAAAACCAAAAAAACCATTTTTCTACATATAAGACGCACTATTCGCAAAAATGTTATCTGAAAAACGAATTTTTTCGGGATTTTTGTCATTTTTTTTATTAACATAGTGCTTGTCATAACGTCTTAAAGAGCAGACAGGATTAAAGAGTGTTTATGATTAGCAAAGCAGACAACATAGGGCTTATGTGGGATTTTGCGATTCCGGAGTCTCTTACCGGGACCCAGAGGTGGGTGTTGTCTGCAATGCAAAATCGTGGACAGGAGCTTGTTACCATGCTTTGGCGAATACTCGGAAATGAGCAAGACGTATGTGACGCATATCAGGATACTTTCTTGAAGCTGGCTCATTATCATGGCGGCCAGAAACCCCAGCATATTAAAGCTTATCTTTTCAGAACAGCATCAAATGTCGCAATTTCAATGATAAGGCGAAAAATCATTGAAAGAAAAAATCTGCCACAGGTTGCAGATAATAAAAAAACAAAAACACCCGATTCAGAACTAAACTCAGCCGACTTGCAGGAAAGACTAAGATTTAATATTGCCCGCTTGCCGGAACATTTACGAAATGTGGTAACACTTCATGACCTTGGCGAACTCTCTTACCTTCAGGTTGGAAAGACACTTGGTATTTCACAGGCTACTGTCAGGGTCTATCGGTGTAGAGCTGTCCAACTTTTGGCGGTTTGGATGAAAAAAAATGAGTGGTAAAATGAAAAACAATACGAATAATAAGTGTACAAGTGTCAGGAAATGGTTGTTCAAAGCTGTGTCTAAGCATGCTGGCTTTGATGCCGAATGGATACAAAACCATGTTGCCAGTTGCCCGCGATGCCAGCGAAGACTTGCAGCAGCAGGGCGGGTTGATGCCGCATTTTCATTAATAAAGTCTCAGCCGCATAACCTGGACTTGCTCATGCGTGCAAACGAACAAGCCGTTAATGTGTTGAAGCACAGCTTGCGTTACTCTGCTAAGGCGGATAAGCTCAAGTGCGCATTGCCCAAGCCCAAAATTTCTGAAAGATGCCTCAAGTATAGAAACTCTGCACTCAATGCAGCGGCTTGTCTTGCGATATTGTTCCTTATGAAGACAGGTGTCTTCTCATCAATGGATAAATTCCAGTCCGAAGGTCAGAAAGTTATCAAAAATTATTATGCCAGCCGGGTGGGGCAGGAAATGGCCGACGATATTTTTCCGACTTAAGGTCTCTGTCGTAAAATTGTTGGCCAATGCCGCCAGATTAAGAGGCGAATTCATTTGAGGTATTGCTGTTCAACTGGACAGATAAAAATTACCCTTTATTTCTGCGAACGGTTATTAGTTTTTTAGCTATAACCTCATTTGTAATAATCAGTTACACTTCTTTTTTCTAAAAAGTATCGCTAAATCACTCAAATTACCCATTTTAACTAAAGATTTTATTTTAACATTGACGAACTATATATTACCTAAGTTAACAGGTAATATATAGTAAAGTGAATATTTAGTCAACATAGAGAACATGAGTAGTATTTATTGCGATTTGGAGGTTTGAATATGGTTTCTGAGCAGGTAATGGAAAAATATATGCGATCGCTTCTGGCTGGGGACAGGGCCGGATGTAGAAAGGCTATTGAGGAAGTTATGCAGACCGGTACGCCGGCAACGAGTGTTTATATGGATGTCATCTGGCCAATGATGGTTGAGATCGAAAAGCTTTTCAAGAGCAATAGAATATCTGCTGCTCAGGAGCATATGGCAACCAGAATAAATCGAACGATTGTTGACCAGCTTCAGAATAAGCTTCCTCATAAACCAGTTAATAATAAAAAGATAGTAATTTGTTGTTCTCAAGAGGAGTCGCACGAGTTGGGTGCCCAGATGCTTGCGGATACTTTTGAAAGTGACGGCTGGGAAGTTAAATTTGTGGGTGCCGGGCTTACTAACGATGATATGCTGAAATTCATTAATGATTGTGCTCCGGATATGCTTTTGATTTATGGCACTGAGCCCCGGCAGGTGCCTTCGATTCGTGAATTGATTGACAGGATACGAGAGGTCAATGCGTGGGATGAGATGAAGATAATGGTTTCAGGCGGTTTATTTAATCGTGCCGAAGGTCTGTGGTGTGAGATTGGGGCTGATATGTTTGCGGAGAATGCAGTTCAAGCCGTTGCTGCTGCATCGAATGAATCATGTGTCAATACTGAGAGTTTGCGTACGATTAACAGAAGAAAGGTCGTACAGAAGCGAAATAAAGGATAATAGAGCTAAATTTGATGGCTCGGAGCAGGGTAAACGCAGGGTAATTAATAGCCCTGCGTTTTTTATTTACCGTTATATGGCGAAAGTGATTTTACTTATTATGAGCCTGTTGCACAATAATTTTCGATTCCAACCGTTGGACTCGATATCTGCCTGGGACAGACGGCTCAATTCTCTGTTTCCCAAACACCTTTTTCTTAACTTTTTATATGGTGTCTTGATCTTGCCTTAAAATCA
>JADHXY010000009.1 GCA_016782755.1 Phycisphaerae bacterium
TGCCGAAATACACATCCCGCATCAAAGTTACCGGTTGTCCGCTAAGAGCTGCGTTTGAAAACCCCGATCCGTCAGCGGCTGTGAAAGACCTACAGCTCGATCCGCAAAAAAAGACACTGCTCGTTACAGGTGCCTCCAGTGGTGCTGCCTCGATAAATCAAGCCGTGGTATCGCTACTCGGTTTTTTTGAAAAATTCGCAGATAATTGGCAGATAGTTCACCTCACCGGATCAAGGGACTACCAAGCCGTGAAACAAAAATATGCCTCAGCGGCTATCGAGCATGTAGTTGTTGACTATTACCACCATATGCCAGACCTGCTTTCGGCAGCGGATCTTATCATCGGCAGAAGTGGAGCCGTTAGCGTGGCTGAATATTCAGCGGCCCGGACACCGGCTATCTGTATGCCATACCCGCACCACAAGGACCGCCACCAGTATTTTAATGCCGAGCCGCTCGTTGAGCAGGGGGCGGCAATAGTAGTTGACGACCTGCCAGATATTGCAGAACGCAGCGGCTGGCTGGAGGAAGAACTGCTCCGGCTGTTAGGCGATGGCGGCGAATTAGCAAAAATGAAAACCACCTGCCAGAACTTACCAAAAAACCAAGCCGCCCAAACCATCACCAAACACCTGCTCAGCTGCTAAAGTGCAAAGAGAAAAAACATTTTGACAAGATAACAGGATAGAAACAGGATTAAATATTAAAAACAAAAAACTGGCTTGCTGCCTTTGTTTCGATAAACTATATCGGGAACAAAGGGAGTGGGGGAAGCTTAGTAGTTTTGGGGTGGTTTGTTTTATGTTCAAAACAGAAAATGCCCTGATGATATTTTGATAGCCATTGGTGTATATTGGCAGAGGTAACGAAATATTTGAAAGGGTGCGAAAATGCTTTTGACAAGTCCCAGGAAGGCGTGGAAATATTTTGAGTCGAAAATGGAATTTACAACCGGCCCGGTCGAGCTCAAGCAGATGATGGATGACGGGGAGAACATAAACATTATCGATGTCCGCAAACCGCAGGATTATCAGCAGTCCCATGTCCCCGGTGCGATTAACCTGCCCAAAGAGAACTGGTCGGTGCATGTGTCGCTGAGCAAGGACAAGATGAATATCATCTACTGCTACAGTGAAGATTGCCACCTTGCAGCCGATGCGGCGCGACATTTTGCCGAGCATGCTTTTCCGGTGATGGAGCTGCAGGGCGGTTTTGAAGGCTGGCGGCAGAGGAACTTTCCGACGGAATCGTGAGCAGGTTTGGTTTTTGTATTAGCCTTTGACGCAGATCATGGGTATGAGTCTGGCTGCCTTTCGGGAGAGTCCGGCACCTTCGGCTGCATCTACTACCGTATCGACGTTTTTGTATGCATCGGGAGCTTCTTCGGCAACGCCTCGCATCGACGGGCTTCGGATAACTATACCTTCGCTTGCCAATTTCCTTACTACATCGCTGCCTCGCCAGAGTTTTGTTGCTGCCTTGCGGCTCATGTTTCTGCCGGCGCCATGACAGGAAGAGCCGAATGCAAGGGCCTCGCTTTCTTTCGTTCCTGCAAGAATATATGAAGCTGTCCCCATCGTGCCGCCGATGAGCACCGGCTGACCGGCGCAGCGGTAGCTTTCGGGTATCTGTTCGCTGCCCGGGCCAAAGGCTCTGGTAGCTCCTTTTCGATGGACAAAAAGCCGTTTGTTTTTGCCGTTTACCTTGTGCGTTTCCTCTTTGCAGGTATTGTGTGAAACATCATAGATTAGCTTTAGTTCGGCTTTTGGTATTATCGTGGTAAGTGCTTCGCGTACAAGGTGTGTGAGTACCTGCCGATTTGCAATTGCGCAGTTTATTCCCGCACGCATAGCACCGAGGTATTGCTGGCCGACGTGGGATTTCAACGGTGCGCAGGCAAGCTCTCTCTCCGGCAGATCAATGCCATTATCCTTTGCAGTTTCAGCCATTTTTTTGAGGAATTCTGTGCCGATCTGATGGCCAAGCCCGCGCGAGCCGCAATGGATGCTGATTACTATCCCGCCTTCTTTCAGCCCGTAAGCATCTGCGATGTTTTTATCGAAAATCTCCACAACCTTCTGCACTTCCATGTAATGATTGCCCGAGCCAAGTGTACCGACTTCGTTTTTCTGGCGGTTTTTTGCATAATCGGAGACATAGGACGGTTTAGCCCCATTCATGCAGCCGTTTTCTTCTGAATATTGCAGGTCATCTTTTGTGCCAAAACCTTCTTCGACTGCCCATTGGCCGCCGCTTGTGAGCATGTCGTCGAGTTGTGATAAACTCAGTGAGAGCTTTCCTCTGCTGCCCACGCCGGCTGGTATTTTGTGGGCGAGCAGATCCGCCAGAGTTTTCTTCACTTTTTCAATGTCATCGATGGTGAGGTTTGTCCTTAGTGCACGGACACCGCAGGAGATATCAAAACCGACGCCGCCAGCAGAGATTACCCCTCCCTTATCCGGATCGAAGGCAGCTACGCCGCCAATCGGGAAGCCATAGCCCCAGTGAGCATCCGGCATGGCATATGAGGCCTTAACTATTCCCGGCAGGGCGGCAACATTGGCGGCTTGTTCACAGACCTTTTCGTCCATCTCGCTGATCAAATCTTCATCTGCGAAAATTATCACCGGCACACGCATTTTGCCACAAGGCTCTATTTGCCATTGATACTCAGAGATTCTTTTGAATTTTTTCGTATCCATCTTAAACCTCCCAGTCGCTCAAACATCAACTACGCACTGAGCAACCCACATCTCTTTATCGTTTTTTCCAACAAACAACTCTGTATAAGTAGCACCCTTTATCTCTACTGCCGGCTGATGCTTTTGCCGGTCGCATTTTTCGCCCCAAACGTTGGCTTGTAATTTATTATTTCCAATACTAACCTCAAATTTGCCAAAAAGCATGCCCCTTATGTCCATCTCATAAATGAGCCTGTTGAGCCAATCGACCAGCAGAATTTCATCGTCATCTCCCTGGCAGCAAATTTCAATTTGCTCTGCGGCTTTCACTACTGCCGGATCACAAATAACGGCTGTCATAGCCGTCGCCGCCTGTTCAAACGCCTCAGCTTTGCATGCAGCTACCCCCCGCACACCAATATCTGCTTTGTGCTCAAAATGTTCCCAGTAAGCTCTTTTCCTATCTGCCATCAATGCTCCGTTTGATTGCTTAATAATCATTCCTGCGTTAGCCTTTACGTAATTTGAGCTTATCAGGTTGATTATAGAAATGACAAGAAAAAAACCAATAGCATTTTTCGACATCTCAATGTTAACGATGCTCGATAACCATAACCATGCCGGGGTCGGAGATGTCGCCTGGCGTTGCAACTGACAAGCCCACGTCGCTGATTACTTCGCCCGGAATTTTTAATTTGTTGCCGCTTATGGTTACGCGATCTGTTATCTCTATTGCACTGTCGCCGGCGAGGTCCTGTGCCCATATGCTCACTTTGCCAAAGGGTTTATCCACCTCAAGAGTGAGGTTTTTGAAATAGCCAAAGATACCAACTGGTGCATCAATCGAACCGGCTTCGAGTGTTACATCGGCTTCGGGAGTAATGTACCCCTTATCATGCAGCACCCGGCCTATGGAAGCTATGGAAATAGCGCCGTTCGGATTTCGGGATGCTAATATAAACGGCATTTCTCCTTTGCAGGAAACTCTCGGTAATGGCAGTCCACGAGTTACACGTGCCGGAGCGGATTCTTTTACGATCTTACCTTCTACTTTGGAATACCAGAACTCACCTTTTTTGAATTTCCACGTATCGATAAGGTAATTCGTATCTACCTCGACAGGGACGGCATTGGCTGCAAATGCCGGAGCTATACGCTGCCAGCGCACAGCACGGACAACCTCGTCGAGACGCTTTTTTAGATTACGGGGACCCTTCAAAAAGATATCAGGATCCGGATCAGGCCTTAGCCCAATCATCGGACTACGGAAAATACCCATAGTTGCACCCAGTGCCGCCGCCAGATACACCTCTTCTTCCACGTCCAGCAGGGCATCGGCATCAGACTGATGCTGAAGTTTTTCGGTTATAGTAGCGAACCGAAGCAGCATTGTCGCATTGCCTAATTGAGGCGAAATATCGTAGAGTCTTATGGCATCCGTCAAAGTGAGCCTTGTTCTGCCGTTTTCGATAAAATCCTGGTTATACAGCATTCCCTCAGGTATTTTATTAAAAGGTGCTCCCGGAGGTATCAAGCCGGTCTCAAAGACAAGGTCATTAAATATTTTTTTCTTTAGCTCCATCATCATTGCGATTTTTTCATTTTCGCCTCCGACATCCATCTTCCAATACCCAATCCCCGAATCTTTGCTCCATTTAAAACGTTCGCCCCAGTAAAGTCTTTCATATCTTTGCTGGTTACCTATTTTTTCCTTGCGTTCCTTGTCCTGGGCAGATTCAACCGTCCTGAACCACAGGCCTATGCCGCGCCAACCGAGTGCCTGAGTACGAGCGTTAAGTTGCGACCATTTTTCAGGGATCGTACCCTTAAAGGATGGATACTTTTTGGGGTCGAGATCACCGAGATTTCGATATGAATAATCGTTGGATACAGGGATATCCCATCCATCGTCGAGAACGAAGAACAGGTCCTGGCGAACCTTTGGAAAGAACGTTGTCGCCCAACCCTTTGGCCCGAACATGTTTTCCTCGGTCATTGAGTCTGATTTGTATTTATGGACATGGTCAACACGCAGGAGTATCGGGTCAAGTTTTGCCTCCCCCTGACCATACATGTAGTTTTGTGCCCCCCACGTGCACCAGTAGTTCGGGCTTGTTCCGGGAGTATCTGGGATCAGGTTTCGCGCCTTTGCATCAAAATCCTGTAATGCACAGCCGGAAATTACTAACAAAAATGAAATTACCAATACTAACGTAGTGATACTGCGAATTATTTTTTTCAATTTACTACTCCTAAATGGGCCTGTGGTAAAATAAATATCGAATATAACAGCCGGCTTGCTCATCTCTTACAAGTCGCCGTAGAGTTCAGATATAATGCTTGCCTTAGTTCTGGCTGATATTGACCTCCAACGTTTTTTTCTGATCTGGGGGCAAGGCTTTGATTTTCTTTAAGACCTTTATCTTGCCCGGTGTCTCGCCGATTTTAATTGTATAGCTGCCTTCGTGGAAGACTTTTGGGCGGAATGTATTGCCGCTGATTCGCAAAGTATATACGGTTTGGTTATCGGCTTCATCAATGATTTGAATTACGGGGTCAGTCGTACCCTTGATTATGAGCTTCGGCAAGTAGGCTTTGGCCTTGCGGCTGTAATTGTCCTGCTGGGTGATCGTTATTGGCCAGCCGATATACTGCGGAGCATCCGGCTTGGTGACATCAACGCCGCGGGGCCAGCATTCCATTTTGATGGTACGTTTTTTCACGTTGAACCGGACAATTCCGTAACCGTCGGCCTTTTCGCCCCATTCGCCAAATTTATTTTTCCGTTTGACATCCGGGTTGACATAGGCGTACATCGTTATAAGGTTGCCAAATCCGTCAAGATATTCGCCAGTGTGAGGCAGGGGTGTTTCGATGTGTCTGCCTTCTCTCTTGAGCGGAGACCACCAGCGGGGGTAGTGATTGAAGATTGATGGTACGCAAAAGGAGTAAATCGAGTCGTTCCATTCGTCGATACCGTGATGAATGACCGTGGCCAGATGCTGATCGCCAGCGATATGGAAGGCATAGGCCTTGCGAATCGCGGCGATTGCGCGGTTGCGGCCTGACTGCGGCCATCCGTTGGAATCGAGGTCCATGGCAAGACGGCTCCCGTTACCGTGCAGATGTGCTCCACCGGCGAAAATGGTCTGTGACAGAGCGCATTTCATATCAACGCCTTGCCAGTTGGTACCCCAGTCTTCTATGAACTTCAGTTGTCTTTTGCCAAGCATGGTGGCATTGGGTACATCAATCGCGCTGGGGTCAAGCGGTGCTGTTTTTACATGGTCAGCTCGTGACATTGTTATGCCTTTTGCTTTCAGGGCTTCTATATCCAGTACTTCGTAGTTTGACTTGAATTTGCGGTCTTCGAGAATAGCAAAATCAACGCGACCGATTTTGAGTGATGTGTAATAGACTCCGATGCCTCGCTCTATAGGTGTGGGGTCGTAGGGGTCAGGCAGATTGCTGGTCTGGGCACGTTCGACGGCTTTGACATATATCGGGTCGCCGTAACCCTCAAGCGTTGGTTTTCCGCCATTGCCCCATAGATTGGGCAGGCCAACATCATGGTCATCCGGAATACAGATGGTAGGGCGGTCTTTGATGATTTCGCCAAATTGACGTCCAAAGAGCAGCCAGGCATCGAGATGTGTGTGGTGATCGTAAACCTGGTCGCCTGAGAAGAAAAGCAGGTCAGGGTCTTGAGCTTTCACGTTTGCGATAATGTCGGGTTTCATGCGTCGGTCGAATTGACCGTTGCCAGTAAATGCCGCAACTACGATCTCTTCCTTCTCGATAGGGTCACGGCGAATTGTGCCTTTATAGGTGGCAATGCCGTCGATGCCGACAACGCGATATGGGACGGTTTTCGATGAATCCCAGTTTTCTACCCTGAAATTTGCCGTCCAGAGCAGGTCCTTTTTCAGGTTATTGTAAGGTTGTTCGCTAATGATAGCCCTGGCGACGGTTTTCCATTTTTTGCCGTATTTGATCTGCAACTGAGTTTTGCGACTTTCGCCATCGGCCAGCGGATAGAATTGGGCCGTCATTTTGAGGATACCCTTATGCACCGTGTACGGCGCAAAGCATATCTTTTTGGCAGGGTCTTTTTCCCGGTACATCCATGCTTCAGTGCTGTTGTCTGCCGCATTTGCCCCGGATACAATGACCAATAGCAAAATTAACATGACAGCCGCTGAACGTATGGATATTCTGGTGGAGTTGGGAAATTTCATTTGTACACCTCAAATAATTAATATTTTGATTCTGTTATTTTACTATCAAAAGGTTTAAATTGCTCTTTAATAATAAAAAACTAAGACTAATAACCCGTAGCGGAGAATTTTTCTGTAAAACCATACCTGATAAGTCCAAAATTTATTTGGTTAGTGACTCAAACTCTTTTATGCTCAATGAATTCCTCAATTTCTGAAGAGCCAGCAGTTCAATTTGACGTACCCTTTCTTTAGTCAAAGCCAGATGATCTCCGATCTCTTTGAGGGTTTTTTTATTCTTTTTAATTAGCGATCCGGTCAGACCGAAATGATTGATAATTATGTACTGTTCCCGCTTATCAAGATTGTCCTTTATCACCTGTTCAAGACTATGATGGGCACGTTCGATTTTTCCATTCTCCAAAATTGATTTACTTTCAACGCCATCGAGCGACATTGTCGGTGCCTTGTCAGGCCGGGCAGCTTCGGCAGGAACTATCCTGGCAAAGTCCTTTGCTATCGCTAATGATGCATAAGTACTAAAACGATATCCGCGAGTGTAGTCGAATTTCTCAACCGCTCGCATTAGCGAAAAGTTGCCCTCGCTGATAAGATCCTGCAGCGATAATCCTGTTGTGATGTGCTTTCTGGAAATGCTTACTACCAAGCCAAGATTGGATTCTATGATTTTTTGCTTCAAAATTTCAGACCAGCCGAGAAGTTTTTCGATCTGACTCAACAGTTTGCCGCAAACTTGTCTTGAATCTATATCGGCCACTTTTGTTTTAGCAAGAAATTTAAGATAATTATAATACCTGAATATCTGCTGTTCCTGATCCCTGTTTAATTTAACAGTTTTGTTCAGCTGTTTTAAGTATTCCGGAAACCAACCATCTGTCAAAAAAGCAGTATCTGGCTTTGTCGCTTTGTCGTTTTGTTCATTCGATTTTAATAACAAGTCGCCAAAACCAGATTTCTCAAATTCACTGCTTTTTATAAATTCAATCTTTCTTGTGAGCAGTTTTTTTGCCCGAATCACGTTTATTATCCGGTAGATCGAGCTTTTGTTGCGATTATACTTCTCCATAAGTTCTTTAATATTAGCACCTTGCAGAAATGACCTGTAAATTTCTGCCTGCTGGGCAGGGCTTATAACGCCGCTGGGGCGGTCGAAAACTGCTTTAGCTGGCATTGTTTTTTCATTTTTCAGCAGCAAATATCTTATCGTTTCGTGGGACCTGTTGAACTCTTCCGCTATTCGGTCAATGACTTGGTTTCGGCTTAAATCGGCTTTTTTTGTCCAAGAAGCGGCTTTTTGGAGTATTTTTTTCTTTTCAGTATTTTCAAGACGAGAGAAGTTTGAAGCTCTTTTCGAAATTTCCGGATTTACGGCTATGAATTTATTGAGGTCAGTTTCGCTGATGCCCAGTTTTTTCTTACCGTCATGGAAAATATATTTTCGAGCCCCAAGCCCGCGTTTTCGCCATCGCTCGATAGTCTTGGATGATATTTTTAATTCAAGAGCTAACTCATTTAAGGTAAGTATCTTATGGCCTATGTCATCGGTTCGTTCGGCAACTTGGGAGCTTAATTTGCTTATGAAAAATCGAAGATCAGCCGCTAACTGTTCGCCTTCTATGGAGTCAATGCCGGATAGGTTTTTTGGCTCAAAACCGGTTATTTTGAAAAATACGAATTCAAAAGGATACAGCTGGTCAGGCTTGATGGAAATTAAAAGGTCTTCAGTGGCTTTGAGCTGTTGGCGGCGTTTGTTTTTTGGTGTAAACTTTAGCTGCATAAGCAGTTGCGCTATTTTCCTGTTTTTAATAGATGCCATAAATACACCGACAAGTCTTAATTGACTAAATGTCTATTTTATCGGATGAGAGGGAAATTCTATAGGGAAAAAAGGGGATTTTTTGGAATTTTCACGAAATTTTTGTATTGACAATGTTTAGGGTATAAAAATTTTTCCGGGCCAGCTAAAATTCCTTCATGCGGGGTGAGTTAAAGACAAGCTAATGAATGCGGAATTACTTGTTATCTTTTTGGGCCTCTTCACGCTTGATAGCGTCAAATACCTCCCGGCGGTGAACAGGTATGTTTTTAGGGGCATTGATACCTAATCTTACCTTATCACCCCTGACATCGACGATCGTTATTTCGATGTCTTCGCCAATGACGATGGATTCATTTTTTTGTCTGCTCAAAACCAACATAACCAAATCCCTTTAGCCCATGAGAGCTTTACGAATACATCTGTTTACCTGTTCATAGTTCCTTTTTGAAAACAAATTATACATTTATTTTCGGCTAATTTGAAAGCTGTAAACACGTCTTTTTTTATCGTTGTCGCCAAACGGGCAATCTTATGGGACTAATTTCGCTTAACTTATTTACTTAAAAGAACTTAAAACTTTTTATTTTTTTGAAAATTTTACTTTTGTCTGTTTGAGGTAAAGATTTTTTGGAAAGTTAAGAAAAGGTATTTTTGGTTTTGGCTATATTGTACCGGTTCAGCGCGAATTGGCCTTGTAACTTGTAAAACGGGACGGGGGAAATGAGAATTATGTTGTCAATAATGTTTTAAACTATTATACTTCTGTTGATGGTGATGGAATGGGCTGCATGGGCAAAAATTTGCCCATCCTTGTATATGAAACACAGGCAATTTAATGTTACATTAGGAATCCTATATGAATGAAATTAAAGAGACACTGGCTATTCTTAAGACTCGCTGGATTGAGGCATCTTTAATAATTGGACTTGGGTTTCTGCCCTATCTATTAAACCATATATTTAGAATTTACCCCGACCTTGGGATTTTGGTCTCATTTGTGAGTATGGGTATATTTTTATTTGTTACAATAGTTTCGGTAGGATTTCTACGAACAGTTTACCTTGAACAGGATAAAAGGCAATCACTTCTCGACCTAATGCGAATAGGCAAACACTTTTTCTGGAGGCTTTTTACATTCGGCATATTATGTGGATTGGCTATGATGCTTTTTGTCTGGTTACTTAGAACAATTATTACTGATACGGGTACGAATGCGACTTTTCCTCTTGCCCATCGGATAGGCTTTACTGTCATAACATTAATATTGGCTAAACTAACCTTATTAATCCCAGCAATAATAATTGTTTTGGATTGTAGCTTATCTAAGAGTTTTGGCTTTATGTGGAAAGTCAAATTATTGAAAGCAAAGCCATTATTAATAATTTTTCTTATTCAAATTGTTGTTCTACCATATTTGCTGTTGTTTTCCCCAAATTTTCGTGGAGCCGAGCCAGCTATAACCTGGGGCTATACACTTTCCATGTTGTATTCTATTATGTTGGGTACTCTGACTTTGATGGTTCAGGTGATGGCTGTAAGGTTTGTCAGTTCCCTTGGTATTGACTGTAATGAACCTTATAAACTGCCAGAGTCTTTTAAGTTGACCAGCATTGTTTAAAAAATTGTTTCTACTACGGGCGCAGATTAACACGGATTTTTTAGAACATATTTCCCCACGAGGCACACGAAGAGCACGTAGATAAAAAGATATCAGATGTCAGAAGTAAAAGACAAAAAGACTTTGACAGGATAACAGGATAGAAACAAGATTAAATTTTAAAGACAAAGAACTGGATTCGGGGCCTTCGTCCTGATGAACTACATCGGGAACAACGGGAGGGGATGAGATAATAATTCTTTCGCCCCTTTGGGACTTTGGGTTTTTGGGGTGTTCTTTACCGGAGGTTTACACCTGTGGCTATTAATATGTCGCTCCTTCGGAGCTTTTAAAAGAAAACAGGGTGGGTAAGCCCCGACAGGTCGGGACTTTCAGCAAGTTACCTACGCTACCGGAATGTTGAAAAATATAAAACAGCGTGGGTGACAAATTTTCCACGCTGTAGGAACTGTTTGTTTTTTTGCTTAAAAGGCTCCCCAGTCTTGTTTTCCTGGTATGTAGTTGCTGGGGCAGATGTATTTGAATATTTTAAAGGTATTCTGGGTTCGTGCGAGCTTTTTTTCGTTTTCAGCTTTCCTGGCCTTGAAATGTTCGCCGAAGAGGTTTTCGAAATATTCTTCCGCGGCTTTGTGACGGTCTGCTTCGGTTTCGAAAAGGCTGTGGATGGCTGCTAGTTCACCGGCATCGAGCCAGTATCCGCCACATGCCGGGCACTCGTCGACCTCGACTGATTTTTTTATGCTGAAAAAATGCCTCATCATTACAACATCGTTGCATTTGGGGCATTTTAATCTTTTGCTGCGGTCAACAACGACAGATCCATCCCGCTCGATATCCAATAAGGCCTGTCCGGCGGATTCATGCTGCTCGTCAAATTTTTTCAACTCAAAATTATCAAACCAGATACCGCCACAACCGCCTTTGCATAGATTAACTGTAATGTCTTCGATAGTTATCTGCTGTAACGAATTTCCACATGCCGGACATTTCATGATTTTTAACCTCCAATAAGCTATTTGAATAATTTCCTGCCGCCGATTGATGATTATTAAAGCAGTTTTAGCTCTGATTGACAAGGGGGAAATTAATTGATAATTTACGGAGGTGGTTATGTTTTGTGAGCGTTAAATAAAAAATTATAAATTGTACTTTTCAGGATGCATAGTTTACTCTATACTTGAAAGAGATAAATTCGACTAATAATCCGAAAATTTGAAAGGAGATTTTTTATGGAAGCTAATGTAGATTGGGAAGGTATGCCGGGTGGTAAGCTGAAGGCGATTGGGGTGGTTGTTCTTATAGTTGTTGTCGGGCTGGCTATTTTGATTTTTAGCTCGGTGGTAAAAATTGATGGCGATGAGGTTGGTATCGTCGAGAAGAAATTGCTCGGCGGTGATCTGCCGAGGGGGAGTATTATCGCGACCAAGGGCGAAAACGGGATTCAGGCGCAGGTTCTGGCGCCTGGATGGCACGTTAAGTGGAAATGGCAATACAATGTTATCCAGCAAAAGATGGTGGAGATCGAGCAGGGTTTTGTCGGCTTGGTACTGGCGATGGACGGCAGGAGTTTGCCGGAGGGAGTGATCTATGCACCCCAATGGGAGAATGAAGATGAGATGAAGAATGCTGAATATTTTCTTACCGAAGGCAACGGCTATAAGGGGCCTCAATTAACCGTTCTCGATCCGGGTAAGTATCGTATTAATACCAAGCTTTTCAAGATAACCAAGGTGCCTCTGGTAAACGTGAAGGTCGGTACTGTAGCGATTGTGAAAAGCAATGTGGGTGAAGTAGTTGATGCAAAAGACCGTCTGGTGGAAGTTGGTCAGCGGGGCATATGGAATAAGCCCTGGAAAGAAGGCAAATATTACAAAAACACGAATGCGTATGAAATTACGATGGTTAGTGTTCAACAGGTTAAGGTGAGCTATTCGGCGGAGAGAGAGCAAGGCGAAAAGGCAGCTATTCAGCCCATGAAGCCGATCATAGTTCGCAGTGAGGATGGTTATACTTTTCCTGTCGAAGTCAGGGTGATTTATAAAATCGAGGCGGAAAATGCCCCGAAGGTCGTCGCTACGATTGGCGATGACGATCTTGTTTTGAGCAAGCTGGTGACACCTACAGTTCAGGCGATTTTCAGAAACAACGCAGGGGAGGTCAAGGCTTTGGAATATGTTCAGAACCGCGGCGAGCAGGAAACGCAGAGTACGGCTATGCTGAAAGAGAAACTGGCCAAGGATGGTATAACCATTTTGGCGGTTCACATTGGTGATGTCGGTGATGAAAAGACTCTTGGAGCACTGCTGAAAACACAGACGGACCGTGAGATAGCACTGCAGGAGCAGACGACGCTTCAGGTGCAGCAGCAGGCAGCGGAACAGCGAAAGGCTCTTTTCAAAACTCAGCAGGAAGCACAAGAGGAGATGAAACTGGCAACGGCAGCGTATGCAGTTAAGATAGCGGATGAAGAAAAGAAAAAGGTGATTATTGCCGCTGAGGCAGAAGCCCAGCAGATCAAGCTTATTGCTGAAGCTCAGGCCAAAGCGTATGAGCTTATTTCGGGTGTGATCGGGGCTGATAATGCGGCTCTTGTCGAAATTATTAAACTTGTGGCAGAGAAAGGAATCGATATAACACCTGAAGTGATGGTTGGTGGCGACGGCAGCGGGATGAGCGATGCACTGATGGGTACTATTCTGAGCGGGAAGCTCGGCACGAACGAAAAAACCAAATAACTTGCTACATTGTTCAAATAACAGGTCATTGCGGACGCAGGAGACGGGTTCGCAATGACCTTTTTACGTTGCGAAGGTCGGGACACATTAACCCCTCTTTACAGTCGGGGCTCTGTTTGGGTGGGCAAGGTGCTTACCCCTCCTTGACAGTCGGGGCTCTGTTTAAGCAGTCGAGGACTTTGTTGTATAGCCATGCGAAAATTGCGCCGCCGGCTGTTCCGTCGACAAGTGCCCAGACTAATCCAATTACACTGCCCTCAGGGGTGAGTGAATAGCCGCGGTAGAATTTGGCGATAAAAGTTGCCTCGTCGCTGGAGCCGTCGAACATTATTATCCACCAAGTGAGAAAGAACAGGCCAAAACCCCACATCAGGCCAAATGCAATGGCAAAAGCTTTTATATTGAGTTTCATGGTTTTTCTCCTAAATAATGCAAATGTTTTCATTGTTTTTACTAAGAATCATGCATAATTGTTTACAATTAAGTTTTTCGATGGCGGTTTTATAGCTGGTATCCGGCGATGTGAGAATCGCAATCGGGGCAGCGGGAATTTTTTAGATTGTTTGATAAAACGGTGTATCCGGTACGCTCAATGAGCAATGAGCCGCATTTGTAGCAGAAGGTGTTTTGGTATTGGTCGGAGGGGATGTTTCCGATGTAGATGTATCTGAGGCCGGCAGAGCGGCCAATTTCGGCTGCGTTTTCGAGTGTTTTTAGCGGGGTTGGGGGTGCTTTGTCGTATTTGTATTGCGGGAAAAATCTGCTGATGTGCCATGGTGTGTCGGGGCCGGCGGAATTGACTATGAAATCAGCGATTTGTTTCAATTCATCGTTTGAATCGTTTTCACCAGGGATGATGAGTGTGGTTATCTCCATCCAGATATTGGTTTCTTGGGCGATGTATTTGATGGTGTCGAGGACCGGCTGTAAACGGGCTTTGCAGAGTTTTTTGTAGTAGTCATCGGTGAAGGCTTTGAGGTCTATGTTTATGCCGTCGAGCCAGTTTTTTGCGAAATCTACGGCTTCTTTTGTTTCGTAGCCGTTGCTGACGAAGACATTTGACAAGCCATTTTCTTTTGCGAGTATTCCGCAATCATTGCAGAGTTCCATGAAAATGGTCGGTTCGGTATAGGTATATGCTATGCTGGAGCAGTTGGCTGCGAGGGCGGATTTGATGATTTGCTGGGGGGAAATGGGCTGACCGTCTATGCCGGTGCCGTTTATTGGTGCCTGGCTTATTTGCCAGTTCTGGCAGAATGAGCACCTGAAGTTACAGCCAATGCAGGCGATGGAGAAACTTTGTGTGCCGGGCTGGAAGTGGAAAAGCGGTTTTTTTTCGATGGGGTCGGGGTTGGCGGCACATACTTTGTCGTAATTAAGTGAGTAGAGTTGGCTGTTGATGTTTTTTCTGACTGAGCAAAATCCGAGTTTGTCTTCGGGGATGAGGCATCTGTGGCTGCAAAGTTTGCAGCGGATGGTATTTTCTTTTTCGTTTTGCCATAGTACAGCCGGGGTGGGGTTTTGGGTTTTCATTTTTGCCCCCTTGACAGATTTTGGTTAATAACTTTCACAAGTTAATGGTAACTTAGCGGCTGTAACTTTCAACTAAAATTTTTACGGGGTGAATAACCTGGCGGTTAGTGATGTGTTCTATCTGCATCTTGCAGGCACCGCATTCGGTAAGTATCGGTTTGTTCGGATTAGAGAGGATGGCAGATTTGAGTTTTTCTGAGATTGATATCGAGAGGTCGTAATTTTTTTTCTGCATTCCGAAAGTTCCTGCCATTCCGCAGCATCCAGCGTTTAGATTTTTGACGGCGGCATTGCAAATATCGGTGAGTAAATTAATTGAAGCTTCTGAATTGCCGGCTGCTAATAAATGGCAGGGGCAATGATAAAGGAATTCTCGTGATTGGGGTGAGGCGGGTTTTTTTAGCAAGTTTTTTTTGTGCATTTGCATGAGGTATGTCATTAGTTCGAATGTGTTTTGGGAGATGAGTTTTGCATCGTCTGAATCTGAGAAATATCTTAGTTCGTCCTTGAGGCAAAGGGCGGCACTTGGTTCCGAGCAGATTATTTTAAAACCGGCTTTAACGGCTTTTGCTAATTGCGTGACGTTATAGTTGAGTTCCTTTCGGGCGGGTTTTATGTCACCATACACAATTGAGGGCAAAGGTGCTGGGAGCTGGTTAGGTATTATAACTTCTATATCGTTGTATCTAAGGGCCTTTAGGACGGCAAAGCCGAGTTTGTGGTCGTTGTAGTTTGCAAATGTGTCTACGAAATATGCGACTTTGTCGATGGGGGTTTTGATTGGCGGCTGTAGTTCGAGGTATTTTCGGCCTTGATTTATAAAAGAGCCTTTTTCAAAATTTGGCATTTGTCTTCTTTTGTCCATTCCGGCAAAGGTGTCCATGAACCATTTGAAAAGGCTGAGAGATGTTACGAAATTTGCGATTTTTGGGACGGCAGATGCGAGAATGCTGATGTAGCGGTTTCTGCTGAGCATTTTCCGTGTGAGGGTAAGCTTTTTTCGTTTGGCGTATTGTGTTCTTGCGGCGATCATTATTTTTGAGATGTCAACGCCGGAGGGGCAGTTGATTGAGCAGGCTTTGCAGTTAATGCAGAGGTTTAAAAAACGCTCGAAGTCTTTTGAATCGATATCGGATTCGCTGAGCTGGCCTGTGGTCCAGAAGCGGAGAATGTTTGCCTTTGCCCTGGAGGTGCCGAGTTCTTCGCCTAAGGCTCGATAAACGGGGCACATTCGCAAATTTGAGTTATTTGTGAGACAGAGTCCGCAACCGCTGCACTGGTCTATTTCATAGGCAAGTTCGTTTTCATCGAATAAAAGATCGGATTCGAGACGATCGGGGAGAAATTTGTGTGAGGCTTTGAGGTTAGAGGTTAGGATTTCGGGGTCGGAGTTTATGATTTTGCCGGGGTTGAGGATGTTGTCGGGGTCGAAGATATGTTTAACTCCTTCGAGCAGTTCGTAAAATTGGGAGCCGTATTGTTTTTTTATAAAAGGAGCTCGGACAAGTCCGTCGGCATGTTCGCCGCTAATGGAACCGCCGAGTGACCAGACGAGGGAAAAGACCCTGTCTGCAATCGCTTTGAATTTTTCGATGTCCTCTGCTTGCGAGAGGTCGAGGTATGGCCTGATGTGTAGTTCGCCGTCACCGGCATGGCCGTAATAGGAGATGTCAAAGCCAAATTCCGCTGCGATATTTTCGAGGCCTTGAATATATTTAGCTAACATGGAATTTTCGACGGAAGCATCTTCGATAAATGGTATCGGGTGTTTTGTGCCTTTTTTTCTTGCGAGAAGGGGGACGGCATCTTTCCTGGCTTTCCATAGCAGCTGCTGTTTGTTTTCATCGAATACGATAGTTCTGGCTGAAGCGTTTTCGGCTATGAGTGAATCTGTGTTTTCTATTTTTTTTGTCAGCTCTTTTTCGTCCGATGCGGTATGCTCGACGAGTAGGGAGACGAGTGCATCGGCTGGGAGTACGTCTTTGTATTCTGGTAAGGATTCGATAGCTAGGTTGACGAGTTTATTATCCATTAGTTCGCAGGCTGAGGCACCGCTTTGGACAATTACGGGGACGGATTTTGCCATTTTTTCGAGTGAGTCGAACTCGAACTGGATAATGGCTTTGCACTTAGGCAGGGGGACAGTCTTTAATGTGATTTGAGTGAAAATGCAGAGGGTTCCCTCTGAAGCGGCGAGGAGTTTTGCGAGATCGACTTTGCCATCATGGCAAATTCCGGCAATGTTGTATCCGCTTCGGTTTCGTTTTGTTCTGGGGAGGGCATTCTGGATTATCTGCTGTTTGTCGGCGAGGAGTTTCAGGCATTTTTCGGCTATATCGGCGACGGCTTGGTTGTCGGTTTTTTCGGGATCAATGTTATTTGTGAATGTTACTATTTGGCCGTCAGCAAGAACGGCTTGTATGCTGTGGATATAATCGGAGATATAGCCATAAATGAGCGAATGGGCGCCGGTTGCATTGTTTGCGACACAGCCGCCGAGGACAGCGCGGTTTGCACTGGATGGGTCGGGGCCGATCTTTGTGCCGAATTGAGAAAGATATTCATTGATGGTATCGAGGACAACGCCCGGCTGAGCGGTGATTGTGTTTGAGGTTTGGTCATAACTGATTATTTTGTTCATGTATCTGGTGGTGTCTAAGAGGATTCCTGAGGTGAGGGACTCGCCGGCTACGCCGCTTGCGGCACCTCTTGGTGCGATGGGGATGTTATTTTTTTTAGCGTATTTGACGGCGGCTGTAATATCCTGGGCATCTTTTGGGGCGATGATGCAGGCGGGGGTAATCTGGTAGATGCTTGCGTCGGTACTGTATGCGGCGAGGTTCAATGGGTCTATATAGATGTTGCCCTTTATTGATTTAGCTAAATCAGCTTTTATTTTCTGGGGATTTAATTTCATAGCTACTTTAGCGGTATGAATTTGTGAAATCGTTAAACAAAGTGGTTTTGCCCCCTTTTAGAGCTTTTAGGTCTTCGGAGTCGACACGGCCATTAATAAACTGCTGAACGGTCTGGTTAGGATGATTGCGGATAGTATCAGCATCTCCTTCGGCAAAAATTTTGCCCTTATGGAACATTATAATCTGGTCGGAAATTTTGTATGCGCTTGTCATGTCATGCGTAACTACGATGGATGTAATGCCGAGTTCTTTTTGAAGTTTTATAATCAGCTCGTTGATAATATCCGATCTGATTGGGTCGAGTCCAGTAGTAGGCTCATCATAAAGGATTACTTCGGGGTTTAGGGCAATTGCCCTTGCTAATGCGACTCTTTTTTTTTGGCCGCCAGAGAGTTTTGCGGGATAATAATCCTGAAATCCGTCGAGGCCGACCATTGAAAGTTTGCTTGCGACAAGTTCGTCGGCTTGTTTTTTTTCGATGTGCATGATGTGTTGTCTTATGGGAAAAAGGACATTTTCGGTAACGGTTAAACTGTCGAAAAGCGCGCCGCTTTGGAAGAGAAAGCCGAAGTTAGTTCTTATGCTACTAAGTTCGTCCTCATCGAGTTCGTCAACTCTTTTGTTTTTGTAATAGACTTTACCGCTGGTGGGGCGCAGCAGGACAATAAGGTGTTTTATAAATACGGTTTTTCCACAGCCGCTTGGGCCGATGATAACGGTAGTTTTTCCTTTCTCAATCGACATAGAAACATCATTGAGGACAAGGTTTTCTTCGAACCTTTTTAGAAGGTTTTCGGTTCTGATGATAACGTTTTTATTATTATTATTTTTCATTATACAAGGCTCTTAACAGACCAGAGAGTATTATAAATTGCTTTGAAGATAACGGCTAAGGCAAAATCCAGGGCGAGTATAGAAATAAAGCTCATGACGAATGCCTCTGTGCAGGCCCGGCCTACACCGTGGGCACCTTCTCTGCAGGTAAACCCCTTGTAGCAGCTTATTACGGCAATTGCCCCGCCGAAGAAGAACCCCTTGATCACACCTATCGAGACATCCCAAAGCTCTACTCCTTCGGCGCTGAAAGTCCAGTATGCCTTGCTGTTAATGCCGAGTTGAATTACTCCGACAAAATATCCGCCAAGAACACCCATTAGATCGGCGTATATGATTAGCAGCGGTGTCAGGAAGAGGCAGGCAAGGACTCTTGGTGCGACGAGATATCTCACGGGATCGGTTCCCATGCTTTTGACGGCTTCGATCTGTTCGGTGACTTTCATGGTTCCGAGTTCCGCGGTGAGTGCGCCGCCGACACGCCCGGCAAGCATCACGGCTGCAAGTACGGGGCCAAGTTCTTTTACGACCGATACGTTGATTAATACGCCGAGGTGTTCTTCGAGTCCCATTCCCGCAAGCTGGTCATAGGCCTGTATGGCGAGGATCATTCCGACGAAAGCTCCGGTGACCATGACTATAGGGACACTATTGACACCGATCAAATTCATCTGGGTGAGTATTAACGGATAAGCTTTGGTTTTTACGCAGCTGGAACATGAGGTGGTAAAGGCCCTGCCGGAAAATCTTGCAAAAGTCCCGACACTGATTATGGGGTTTAAGACCATATTTTCGAACAAGGCTATCATTTAGTAAAGCTCCTGTTTTCTATGCCATGATAAAAACAACCTAATTATTAATGACAAAGCGAAAATAGTCAATAATAATGTAGAAATAAGATTATTAGAAGTCCTTAGAAACAAATGGAGAAAGCTCGCGGAGCCTTTTTATGATGGGTGGAATTTTTTCAATGACGAAGTCTATTTCAGTTTGGGTGTTGTAACGGCTGAGACTAAAACGAATGGAGCCATGAGCGGCGGTGAAGGGGACTCCCATCGAACGAAGTACGTGTGATGGTTCGAGAGAGCCGGATGTGCAGGCAGAGCCGCTGCTTGCGCAGATGCCGTGGCGATCCATCATCAGCAAAATCGACTCACCTTCGATGTATTCAAAACTGATATTTGAGGTGTTCGGGAGCCTGTTGTTAATGTCTCCGTTGACAAAACTGTTGGGGCAGGAATTTAGGATGCCGGCTTCGAGTTTGTCGCGAAGAATTTTTACCTTGTTGTTTTCCTCTTCGAGGTTTTTTGCGGCAAGCTCACAAGCGACTCCCATGCCCACAATTCCCGGTACGTTTTCGGTGCCGGCTCTTCTGTTGGCTTCCTGGTGGCCTCCGAGCATAAATGGAGCTAAGCGGGTTCCTTTTTTTACGTAGAGTATGCCAATTCCCTTTGGTGCATGGAGCTTGTGTCCGGAAAGGCTTAATAAATCGATGTTGCTTTTTGAGAGATCAAGGGGAATCTTGCCAACGGCCTGGACGGCGTCGGTGTGAAAGATGATTCCTTTTTCTTTTACCATTTTGGCAATGCGGTCGATGGGGAAGATTGTTCCTGTTTCGTTGTTGGCATACATGATTGAAACGATGGCAGTGTCATCATCAAGTTCGTCTTCAAGTTGGTTGAGATCGATCTGGCCGGTTCTGTCAACGGGGAGTTCTACGAGGTTATAACCGTGATTTTCGAGTTCCCGGCACACGTGCAAGACGGCTGGGTGTTCGACGCGAGTGGTGATGATTTTTCTTTTATGTGGTAGAGATGCGATGGTTCCGTTAATGGCGGCGTTGTCACTTTCTGTTCCGCCGGCTGTGAAAATTATTTCATCTGGTTCGCAATGAAGGAGTTGGGCGGCTTGCTGCCTCGCTATTTTTACGCTGTTAGCAATTTGTCCGCCGAAAGTGTGCATACTCGAGGGGTTTCCGTAAAGGTTACAGAAATATGGTTGTATTTTTTCCATTACTTCATCGGCGACTTTGGATGTTGCGTTGTTGTCTAAATATATTGTTTGCATTTTTATTCCCTATGCGTATGAGGTTTGTTAAGTGAATCCTTGTCTTCTTCGACATAAAGTTCGGGGGTGACGAATTCGCGTAATTTTGCTTCAATAACTTCTTTCATGGTAAATTCAGCCATTTTGCACTGGACACACATTCCTCGAAAAGCTATGGTAACTTTGTCGCCTTCTACGTCAATAAGTTCAATATTCCCGCCGTGAGCCCTGATTGAGGGTCTTATCTGCTCGTTTATAGTTTCCTGAATGAGCTGGATTTTTTGTATGTTTGTAAGTTTTTTGGGTTTTTCTATTGTTTCGGTTTTGGGTTTATGCTCGAGGTTTCTGACTCTTTCGATAATTTTTTCTATTTCACCCCTACAGCCGCCACAGCCGCCGCCGGCTTTGCAGTAGTTTGTAACTTCACCTACGGTTTTGAGATCATTTTCCTTAATAACGGTTTCGATCTCGTTTTCAGTAACGCCGAAACAGGTGCATATGACCCGGCCCTGCAACTCGTGTTTTTTTGTACCGCCTGTGCGATAGTTTTCGATGGCAGCTTCGAGGGCTTCTCGTCCCATGACGGAACAATGCATTTTCTGTTCTGGCAGGCCGCCGAGATAATTGGCTATATCTTTGTTAGTGACTTTTTCGGCTTCTTCTATAGTTTTTCCCTTTATCAATTCGGTGAGTATTGAGGAGCTGGCTATTGCGCTTGCACAGCCGAAAGTTTTGAATTTGACATCGGCTATACGACCATTTTTGTCGAGTTTGAAGGTTAGCTTTAGAGCGTCGCCGCAAGCGAGCGAGCCGACCTCTCCTACTCCGTCGGGGTTTTCGATTTCACCGACATTTCGGGGGTTGATGAAATGGTCTTTTACTTTTTCTGTGTAATCCCACATATTTTACCTCTGGCTGGCACTTAGTGCCTGTTTGAAATCTTCGATTATGTCGTCAATATGTTCAGTTCCAACTGAAACTCTTATGTAATCGGGTGTAACACCAGCTGCAATCTGTTCGGTTTCGGTGAGCTGCTGGTGGGTGGTGCTGGCTGGATGGATAACGAGGGTTTTGCTGTCGAGGATGTTTGCGAGGTGGCTTGCAAGTTTGACATTATCGATGAATTTTGCACCGGCTTCTTTGCCGCCTTTTATTCCGAAACCTATTATAGCACCCTGGCCGTCTGGCAAATATTTCTGTGCTCTTTTGTAATCTTTATGAGATTCGAGGCCGGGATAATTCACCCACTGAACTTCGGGACTCTTTTCGAGCCATTGTGCAAGTTTCAAGGCGTTTTGGCAATGTCTTGGTACCCTGAGGTGGAGTGTTTCGAGTCCCTGGAGGAATAGAAAGGCATTAAAGGGGGACAAACATGCCCCCATATCTCGCAGAAGCTGAGTTCTTGCTTTTATTATGTAAGCTAAATTTCCAACGGCTTTGGTATAGATAATGCCGTGATAGCTCGGGTCTGGTTCGGAGAGTTCGGGGTATCGGCTATTAGCCCAGTTGAAATTGCCCGAATCAACGATAACGCCGCCAATACTTGTTCCGTGGCCGCCGATGAATTTGGTGCAGCTGTGAACTACAATGTCGATACCGTGCTCAATGGGTCTGAAGAGGATTGGCGAGGCGACGGTGTTGTCGCAGATGAGGGGCATTTTGTTTTCGTGGGCGATTTCGGCGATTTTTTTGTAGTCAAGTATGTCGTTTTTGGGGTTGCCTATCGTTTCGATATAAATGAGGCGGGTATTTTCGTCGATAGCTTCGGCGAAATTTTGTGGGTCGTCCGGGTCAACGAAAGTTACGTTTATACCAAGCTTTGGTAGTGTCTGACTGAAAAGTGTATATGTTCCGCCGTAAAGAGAGCTGGAGGAGACGATGTTCTGTCCGACTTTGGTGATGTTTAGGACGGCGGCTGTGATGGCGGCCATTCCTGAGCTGAAACATAATGCGCCGACGCCTCCTTCGAGAGCGGCTAATCTTTTCTCGAGGACATCTGTGGTCGGATTGCCGAGGCGTGTGTATATATTTCCCATTTCGTTCAGGGCAAAAAGATCGGCTGCGTGTTTTGTATCCCGAAAACAATAGCTTGAGGTCTGGTAGATGGGGACGGCCCTGCTGAGGGTATCAGAGTCAGGGGCCTGACCTGCGTGCAATGCGAGAGTATCTAATTTGTAGTTTTTGTTCTGTTCCATTAGTTTTTTGCTCCTATGTTTTGCGGTAGAATACTGACCATTCTATCCAGGGCTTTTTTGGCCTTTTGTCCAATTTCTTTGTCAACAGAGACTATATACTGCATGTCTTCGAGTGACCAGAGGACTTTTTCCAAATTAATTTTTTTCATATTCGGGCAAATCGCCCTTTCTGTAGCTGGTATGAAATCGGTGTCAGGGTTTTTCTTTTTAAGGCTGTGAATAATACCGGTTTCGGTAGCGATGATAAATTTTCCGGTGTCACTTTCGGCTGCGAAGTCGAGCATCTGGCCGGTGCTGAGTAAGTGGTCGGCTAATTTTTTTACCGGTTCGGAACATTCGGGGTGGGCAAGTACGAGGGCATCGGGGTGTTCGGCTTTGGCGTTTTTTATATCATCCTCGGTTATCATTACATGCGTCGGACAGTAACCGGGCCAGAGAATGAGGTCGCGATTGGTGGTTTCTGCGGTGTATCTTGCGAGGTGTACATCGGGGACGAAGATTATCTGCCTGTCTGTGGGTAATGAATTGACAACAGAGACGGCGTTCGAGCTTGTGCAGCAGTAGTCACTTTCAGCTTTCACTGCGGCAGTGCTGTTGACGTAGCAGACTACGAGGGCGTCGGGATGCTGGGCTTTTAGTTTTCTCAACTGATCAGCGGTTATCATGTCGGCCATAGGACAGCCGGCGTTTTTTTCTGGTATAAGTACGGTTTTTTTGGGGGAGAGGATGGCGGCAGTTTCGGCCATGAACATTACTCCGCAGAAAACTATTAACTCGGCATCTGTCTTAGATGCCTGTATGCTGAGTCCTAACGAATCGCCGGTAAAATCGGCAATGTCCTGAATCTCTGGCGATTGATAGTTGTGGGCAAGGATGACAGCGTTTTTCTGTTTTTTTAGTTCGTTTATTTTTTTAATTATGCTCTGGCTCAAAATAAAACTCCTCAAAATTGAGCTTCTTATATTTATACCAGCGTCAATAAATTTAATCAGAAACCAAAATATCGGTTTTTAACCCCTCCCTTACGGTCGGGGCTCTGAAAGGGTCGGGGCTCTGACTTTGGATTTTTGTCGCCAACATTCATATTAGGGTTTCTTTTTTTTGTAGATTAGTTCGGGATTCTGCATTGAAACAATGACGTGCGGCGGTACGGATTCTTTTATCCAGACGTTAGCACCTATGACAGAGCCTTCGCCAATGAGAATGTTTCCTAAAAGTGTGGCTTCGGCATATATGGTTACGTTATTTTCTATTGTGGGGTGCCTTTTGCCTCCTTTTATTATGCGGCCTCTCTGGTCTTTTGTGAAACTTAGTGCCCCGAGGGTCGCACCCTGATAAATCTTTACATTGTCGCCAATGACCGTGGTTTCACCAATTACAACGCCTGTTCCGTGATCGATGAAGAAGTTTTTGCCAATTTTTGCTCCCGGGTTTATATCTATGCCGGTTTTTGAATGAGCGTATTCGGCCATGAGCCGTGGGATTAGTGGAACATCTTTAGTGTAAAGCTCGTGTGCGATCCTGTGGGTAGAAATAGCGATAATGCAAGGATAACTTATTACGATCTCTTCATAAGACTGGGCAGCGGGGTCGCCGTCAAATGCGGCAGCGACATCGCCTTTTAGCATTTCCCTTATCGAGGGTAGTTGCCGGAGTAAATGTTCAGCAGAGTCTTTGGCGGATTGGCGGCAGCCGTTGCTGTCACAGTTTTTTATTCTGCATCGATACCTCAATGCCATTTCTATCTGCTCGACAAGTAGAGAATAGACAGCGTAAAGGGTCTCACCGACAATGAAATCTATATTTGACTTGGTTACAGCTTTTTTGCCGGTGTAGCCGGGGAAAACAATTTCTGTTAGCAAGTCAAGTATCTCAATGATCTTTTCCTTGACGGGTAAATTTGCGACATCGATAAAGTTTATTCCCGAATCGTCCTTGTAAGTATCGGTGATGCGGGTTATGAGTTCTTTAATATCCATATTTTCCGGGTTACTGTTCATATTTATTTCCCTGACTAAATAAAAACTGGGATTTTAACATTAAAATTCGTTAAATTCATTCTGTTTTTAATCAAAATCAAACATTTCGGCAACAAAACGCCTTTCGCCGCCGGCAGGAGCGGTAATTACTGGGAATTTATCAATATATCTTTTTTTTCGGCATCGTTTATTATCGATAAAACGCTTATTTTTACCCCTGAAAACTATATTTGATAAGAAATATTTTTAGTCTGTTTTCGGTCATTGATAAGATCGGCAAGTGTTTTTGAATCAATTACGCTATATACAGCATTCTGAAGTTCATGTAAAAAGTTTTTTATTCTGCATTCGTCGGCCCTTTTGCAGCCAATTAAATCTTCAAAACAATCTGCGGGGATAAAATCGCCCTCAAGTGTGGCAAAACAGTCGCTGAGCTTGATTTTTTCAGGGCTTCTGGTTAGTTCATAGCCTCCTTTTGAGCCGCGGATACTTCTGATAAATCCTGCCGATTTTAACATTGCCATCAAATGTTCGAGGTATTTGGCTGAAACTTGCTGCTTTTGGGCGATAGCCCTTACCTGAACGAGTCCTTTACCGTAGTTCTCAGCTAATTCGCAAAGAGAACGTATTCCATATTTTGTTTTAGTCGAAAGCCTCATTTGTAATTCCTTTATTCCTATGGGATTGGTAGTGTATCATAACGTCAGAAGTTCGCAAAGAAAAATATAAATTATTTTTTTAGAAGCTTAGATTACGTCAGGTTTTGGAATGTCTTGACAGGGATTAAGAATAGGTTTATCATGGATTCGCTATTCTAATCGTTAAGGGGAAAAGGCATGACTGAAAAAAGGCACAGCAAAGTTGCAATCGTATCAACATTTTTGCCCAGGAAATGCGGGATTGCCACATTTACATCTGATTTGATCAAATATACGTCATCAGCGGCAAAGGGTGAATTCGATCCTCTTGTCGTGGCTATGAACAATGAGAATATCAAATATAAGGATCCGGTCAAATTCGAGATTCGCCAGAATGTTAAAAGTGATTATATTTGTGCTGCGGACTATTTAAATTTTAGCCATGTGGATGTTGTATCTGTTCAGCATGAGTTTGGGCTTTTCGGAGGTGAGGCGGGGTGCTATTTGAATCTGCTTCTCAAACGTGTTAACGCACCGGTAATTACGACGCTTCATACTGTTCTCAATGACCCATCGGAAGTTTATCGTAAGGGGCTTGTGGATGTTTGCAGGGAATCTTACAAGATCGTGGTGATGAATGAGAAGGGCGTCGGAATGCTCAAGGATATTTACGGCATCGACGAGAAAAAGATAGAGCTGATAGCCCATGGGATCCCTGACCTTCCATTTGTGGATAACAATTATTATAAACACAGATTCGGAATGGAGGGGAGGAGGACGATACTCACGTTCGGGCTGCTGAGTAAAAATAAAGGTATTGAAGTAATGCTGAGAGCGATGCCGGAAATAGTGAAAGCGGACCCTTCGGTGCTTTATATAATTTTGGGGATGACGCATCCGTCTGTACTTAAACATGACGGCGAATCGTATAGATTTGGTCTTCAGAAGATGGTGAAGGATCTGGGCTGCTCGAAAAATGTAATCTTTTTTAACCGGTTTGTAACTGATGAAGAACTGCGTAATTTTTTGTGTGCTTCTGATATTTATGTTACGCCCTATCTCAACGAGGAACAATTGACCAGCGGAACACTTTCATTTGCGGTGGGGACAGGTAAGGCGGTTGTTTCGACACCGTATTGGGCAGCTTGTGAGCTTCTTGCCGATGAGCGAGGTAAGCTTGTGGATTTTGGTGACCACAAACAGTTGGCAAACGCTGTTATAGAAATACTTAAAAATGATGAGCTTTTTTACACATTAAGAAGAAAGGCTTATGATTACGGCAGATCGAGGACGTGGACGAAAGCAGGTGAGGCATATCTTAAATTATTCAGTGCCAGCGGTGTTCCTCTTTGCATAAATACTAATAAAACTTCGCTTGGGTCGGAAGCAAAGTCCAGCTTTAATATTCCTGAGGCCAGTCTTGATCATGTGATACAACTTAGTGACGACACAGGTATTTTGCAGCATGCAAAGTTGACGATACCCGACCGGGAGCATGGTTACTGCACAGATGATAATGCGCGTGCGGTTATAGCGATAAATAAGTACTACAAACAATACCCGGAGCCCGAAATTCTCAAAATGCTGGATAAGTATATTTCGTTTGTTCTGCATTCTCAAAATGGCGATGGAAGCGTCAGGAATTTTATGGATTACAGCCGGAAATGGGTTAGAAATGAACCTGCCAGCGATGCTTTGGGGAGAGTTATATGGTCGCTTGGGTCCTTGATAGCAGACCCGCCTGCTGAAAGCTACCTGTCAATAATTAAAGACAGGTTCGACATGTCGATCGCTAAAATTTCTAAACAGAGTATACGCGGTCAGGCGTATTCGATTATCGGGATGGCTGATTATCTCAAGCAGTTTCCGGGGGCGAGTGACATTAAGAGGCAAATGATCGATTCTGCAGATAGAATAACTGCGTCTTATTACAAACACAGCAATTATGACTGGCAGTGGTTTGAAAATAAGATGACTTATGATAATGCGATGTTGTCGTATTCGATGTTGATAGCAGGAAAGCATTTTGGTGAGAAATATCTTGAGATCGGAATAAATACATGCGATTTTCTGCTTGATAATACTTATACTAACAGCCATTTCAGTTTTATAGGGTGCGATGGTTGGTATCCGAGAGGCGAGGCAAAGGCCGAATTTGATCAGCAGCCTTTGGAGGCGACAAGTACGATATTGATGCTTAAGGCGGCTTACGAGATAACAGAAGATCATAAATATATTATTTTGCTGAGAAAGGCTTTTGACTGGTACTTGGGTGATAATGACAATGAGATAGCATTGTATAACTTCAGGACTAGAGGCTGTTTTGACGGGCTGGAACAGTGCGGAGTTAATCTTAATCAGGGGGCGGAGAGCGTTCTGAGCTTTTTGATAAGTCTTCTTACGGTGGTCGAGGTGGGATCGCTTTTTGACAGGATCGACGAGACTGAATTAGTTAATTTTGAAAAAAACTATCCGCAGCAGGTGACAATAAAAAAACAAACGCAAAAAAAGATACCAGTAAAAGAAATCTTAAAAAAAAGAGCGATAAGTCAACCGAAAAATGCCACAGGCTTTTAAGTAGCTTTCAATTCTTTTTTTTAGAAACGTTAGCTTAATCTCAAATCAGCAATTCCTGCATAAATTTTAAGTATTTTTGACAATGTTATAGAAAAGTGCCGGCTGTATGATAATATTGTCTAAAAATATGGGTATATTTGGGGATTTTGCGAAAATGAAGATCGCTACTTTTAATGTTAATTCCTTGCGTGCTCGGCTTGGGATAGTTATTGACTGGCTTGATAAAAATGAGCCTGATGTGCTTTGTGTGCAGGAGACTAAGGTTCAGGATAAAGATTTTCCGGGTGAGGCATTTGCGGGGTTGGGTTATAATTTTGTGTATCGGGGGCAGAAGAGTTATAACGGGGTGGCTGTATTTGCTAAGGGCGAGATAGAAGATGTGGTTTTCGGACTGGACGATGAGCCTTATGATGAGGCGAGGTTAGTGAGGGCGAAAATCGGCGGGGTCTGGGTGGTGAACAGTTATGTGCCGCAGGGGTTTGAGGTGGGGTCGGAGAAGTATGAATATAAGTTAGAGTGGCTGGGGCGGCTTAGAGAATATTTTGAGAAACATTTTAAGCAAAGCGATAAGGTGGTATGGGTGGGTGATTTTAATGTTGCGATGGAGGATATTGATGTTTATGATCCGGATGGTTTGAGGGGGCATGTTTGTTTTAATGAGCAGGTGCAGGAGGCATTGAGGGCTGTGATGGACTGGGGATTTGTGGACGTTTTCAGAGAACATTGCAAAGATGGGGAGCAGTACAGTTTTTGGGATTACAGGATGAGAGGCGGACTGAGCAGAAATCGCGGCTGGCGGCTCGATTATATAATGGCGACAAAATCACTGGCACAAAGCAGTAAAGGGTGCTATATAGATAAAAGGCCACGGATGCTCGTTAAGCCGAGTGATCATACTCCGGTGGTGGCGGAATTTGACATATAAAGGAATTTTTGATAACGAAACAGGGTGAAAGATGAAATATTACTAACAGGTTTTTAATACGGCGTATTTAATTTTTAAGGGTAGTATTATGGCAGTGGTTGATATGAGTTTGGGGGAGTTGCGGGAGTATCGTGGGATAAGTCCGCGGCCTGAGGATTTTGATGAGTATTGGGACAAATCGCTGGCAGAAATGCGGGCGGTTGAGAGAAATGTCGAGATAAGAAAGTCAGGTTTTGTAACGAATTTTGCTGATTGCTATGATATGTATTATACCGGTGTTGGGGGTGCGAGAATTTATGCGAAGCTTGTGAAACCGAAAAAAATATCGGGCAAGTGCCCGGCAGTTCTGAGCTTTCACGGCTATACAGGCAAAAGCGATGACTGGTATACGATGTTGGGGTATGCGGCAAGCGGTTTTGTGGTGGCGGCTATGGATTGCAGAGGTCAGGGAGGACTTTCACAAGATGTTGGGGGAGTGGTAGGGAATACTCTGCATGGTCATATAATTCGGGGACTGGCAGATAAGCCGGAAAAGCTTTTGTACAGGCAGATATATCTCGATGCAGCCGAGTTGGCGAAAATCGTGATGGAAATGGACGAAGTGGACGAAAGTCGGGTTGCAACGGTTGGCGGCTCGCAAGGTGGAGGACTGGCTGCGGCTTGTGCGGCGCTTGCGGGGGGAGTTCGGAGGGCGGCTATAATCTTTCCGTTTCTTTGTGATTTCAAAAGGGTCTGGCAGCTCGATCTGGAGACTGACGCCTATATCGAGCTGAGGGATTATTTCAGACGTTTTGATCCGACCCATCAGAATGAAGATGAAACGTTTAGAAAACTGGGCTATATTGATATTCAGAACCTGGCGGGACGCATTAAAGGCGAAGTATTGATGATAGCAACTCTGCGGGACGATGTTTGTCCACCGTCAACCCAGTTTGCGTTTTATAATAAGCTGGATGCCAATAAAGAATTAGTGATCTATCACGATTACAGCCACGAGCATCTGCCGGGGATGTTCGATAGGTGCTACGACTTTATAAAGGGACTGATTGCGTGATGTGCAATATTCACTAAAGAGGTGCATCGAAAAATTGGTAATAGTTTGGTCTGGCAGGGTCTCGGCTTGGGGTGTGTCAATTGTGGTTTTAAAATCGAGAGAGCCCCGCGACCTTCGCGAAGCTCTCTCGTCGGAGGGAGAGAAAACTATATTTGAAATCCTTTTCTCGCTGTAATTTACGCAGTAATATTAATCAAGTTCGAGTTTTTAGCCTAATTTTTCAAATTGTTTTAATCTTGCCACAATATGCGGCGGTTGTTTCCATCCACCAGAAACTGGTGATATTGAAATCGGAAGAATAAATTCTTAATTGCCCATTTTGAACGAACAGAATGAAAACATGTTCAAGACGGGTATTTTAGTTGATTTTAGCGGTTAAAAGTGGTAGCATGAATAGGAGTGTGAATATTAGTGGTTTTATAAACTGAGTTTATTGATGAGGGAAAGATGAATTTTATTAAAAGATCTTTATTTGGTGTATTTTGTATAACTTTATTACTTTCCGGCAGTCTTTTCGCAGTCAGTTGGACTGACGGCGGCAGCGGCCATCTCTGGAGTACGGGAGCTAACTGGAGCGATAACGATCCACCTTTATTCGGCGAGGATGTTTTCATAAATAATGGTTACACAGGCCCGATAATTGATTCGACGGTAACAGCTCTATCCGGCATAATAAGGGTGGGCGGAACGGGTACTACTGATACGCTAACGGTAAGCGGCGGCAGTCTTAATAGCAATTCGCATCTCATATTGGGCGAAGGCAGCGGCAGTACGGCTACTCTCGATATTAGCGGCGGAACCGTTACTGCTTATTCTGTATGGGTTGGCAACAACGGCGACGGCTACATTAATATGATCGGTGGTACCCTGAATATCTCTGGCGAGCCGCTTTATGTCTCCCGCTTTGGCGGTTCAGGGCATGTTCAGCTTGACGGTGGAACGATAAATACTGATAATTTTCAGATGTTCGATGCAACAGCTTCTATGGACATCAAAGATGGTGTTTTGGTTATTGACGGCGACAAAGAAAGTACTATCAATGGTTATTTCAGTAGCGGCTGGATAACCGCTTTTGGCGGAAGCGGTATGTTAGATGTAAATTATGACGGCTCAAAAACCACCGTAGAAGCATATCTCCCTACGTGGCCTTACGCATGGAATCCTGATCCTGCCGACGGTTATACTCTTCAGGCTGCATCTCTTAGTTGGCAGCCGGGAGCTTATGCAGCCAGCCATGACGTGTATTTTGGCACCGATTTTAATGATGTTAACGATGCACAGGTACCTGCTGGCGATATCAATTTCGACGGCGACGTAAATATGGTCGATTTTAGCGTTTTAACTGCCCAATGGCTAACTGATCCGGGCACATCAGACCCCTCAGCCGATATAGACGGCAGCGGTACGGTTAACTTTAATGATTTGGGAATGTTGGCTGGCGGCTGGAAAC
>JADHXY010000091.1 GCA_016782755.1 Phycisphaerae bacterium
GAAAAAGTCCATCATTGCGACAGGCAGCACAGAAAAGCAAGCTGAGCAGCAGCATACACGAGCAAGCCGGGTATTCTCTGAGAGCGGGTTTTTTTTCTGGAAGGATATTCAAGCCAGTAAATTATTGGTTACAATTGAAAGCCTGCAAAAACTCCAACGCACCAAAAACGGTGCATATATGAACACAGGAAAGCCCACAAGCCCCCGGACGAAACACCACCACCTGGGAGCCTGTAAACAGTTTGCTAGATGGATGATGGCTGATCGACGGGCCAGTGATAATCTTATCGAGTATCTAAGCATGACAGGTAAGATCGAACCACAGGAGCCACGGCGACCATTGAATGGAGAAGAGATAGAAATACTTTTCGATTATATTATAAATTCCGGGCCGCTTTCTTGTGTCTCTGGAAATGAGCGGATTTTGTTATATCGCTTTGCTATGGAAACAGGGCTACGAGCCGACGAAATAAGAACGCTAACACGCCTCAGCTTTGATTTTGAGGCCCCCACGGTAAAGGTTGAGCCGACACACACAAAGAACGGTAAAGCAGCGGTATTGCCGCTAAAACCCTCCACAGCGGAAGCTATGAAAGCACATACGGGATGCAAGGGCCCTACCACTCCGGTCTTTAAGATGCCAAAGAGTAACTTGGCGAAAATGTTACAAAAAGACATTGCCAGCGCAAGAACCCAGTGGATAAAAGATGCTAAGGATAACCCGGACGAACACCGCAGGCGAACCGAGAGCGATTTCCTTAAGGTTAAGACCTCAGAGGGCAAGCTGGTATTTCACAGCCTTCGGCATACTTTTGGGAGTTTTTTGGAATCATCCGGGGCTGCACCGAAGGTCGCCCAGGAATTAATGCGTCACGGCTCGATTCAATTAACTTTAGGACTATACACACATTTACAGGCTGATCGAGTCACAAAAGCAGTAAACGCTCTACCGTACTTTGGGAAACAGGAAGTTATAAGGACAGGGACGGATGACAGTATGGTTGACGCCATAGGCAAAACAGTTGAAAAATCCTCTGCCACTTACTCGGACAGTTTGTGTTCAAAACATAGCAATACATTGCAGAACATTGCAAAACAGGGGGAGAATAGAGAGGCAAGAAAAAACCCCGTTACCGCCATCAATAACGGGGTTTTTAGCCCAAAAACGGAGAGGCCGGGATTCGAACCCGGGGTACGGGTTTATCCCGTACGACGGTTTAGCAAACCGTTGCCTTAAGCCGCTCGGCCACCTCTCCAACTTTTGTTAAAATAAAGATTTATAAGTTTCACTAAAAATATTCGGGCATTTTACGGCCAACCAAAAAATATTGCAAGAAAATTAAAGTTAAAATATAGTGAACGTTTTAGAAAGCCAGCTTTTTTGGTTTCGGGCTGCTCTAACCTCACCGACACCAACAGCTTAAACCGTAATTGCAGCTGGCTGAAAATGGCAGATGATTTATTTAACGCCATTGATTACTGCGGCTGTTTCACCGGTTCGTCGGCTGGGACTTCGTCTTTAACCTTTAATCCTTTTAGCCTGAGGTGCTCTTCGTCCTGGACATCAATCTTTATAAGGTTTTTGTCCTTAAACTCACCTCTGAGTATTGCCTCGGAAAGCGGGTCTTCGATGTAATGTTCGATCGCCCTTCTTAGCGGCCTTGCTCCAAATTCAGGATTATAGCCCTTGTCGATCAGGAATTCCTTGGAGGCTTCGGTCAATTCGAGTTTAATGCCGTGTTCTATAAGTCTCTTAAAGACTTTGTTCAACTCGATATTTACGATCTGCTGCAAATCTTTCCTGGTTAGTGACTTGAACACAATTGTGTCATCAAGCCTGTTAAGGAATTCGGGTCTGAAGAAATGCTCGACCTCTTTATGAAGAAGTTCTTTCATTTTTTCGTAATTAGCTTCGGGTGTCTTTTTGCCAAAGCCAAAGCCGGACTGATTCTTGATTAAATCGGCACCGATATTACTTGTCATGAGGATGATGACATTTTTGAAGTCAACATTCCTGCCGAAACTATCGGTAAGTCTGCCCTCGTCCATGATCTGCAAAAGCATATTGAAAACATCGGGATGCGCTTTTTCGATTTCATCAAGCAGCAATACCGAATAAGGCCTTCTCCTTATCCGCTCGGTAAGCTGACCTCCTTCTTCGTAACCGACATATCCAGGAGGGGCACCAACAAGTCTGCTGACATTATGTTTTTCCATGAATTCACTCATATCGAGTTGAATGAGAGCATTTTCGTCACTGAACATAAATTCGGCCAATGCCTTTGCAAGAAGTGTCTTTCCGACACCACTTGGGCCGAGCAGAATGAAACTTCCCATCGGACGATTTGGGTCTTTTAGCCCGCTTCTGCTTCTTCTTACCGCCTTTGAAACAACTTTAATGGCTTCATCCTGGGAGATTACGCGTTTATGAAGTTCGGATTCAAGCTCGAGCAGCCTCTGTGCCTCTTTCTTTTCGAGCCTTGTTAGCGGAACACCTGTCATTTTACTGACAACCTCGGCTATAACTTCCTCATCGACCACACCGACCGATTCCTTGTTATTTTCGTACCATTCTCGCTGCATTTTTTCTTTCTCGTCGAGCAGCTGCTGTGACTGGTCTCTCAAAGAAGCTGCAAGCTCGTAATCAGCATCGCGAACGGCTTGCTCCTTTTCTTTCTGGAGTTTTTCGATTTTCTGCTCGGTCTCACTGAGATCAGGCGGAAGACTCATATTGTTGATACGTACCCTTGCGCCCGCTTCATCCATAACATCGATAGCTTTGTCCGGCAGACATCTGCCTGAAATATAGCGGTTAGACAACTCGACAGCCTGGAAAAGTGCCTCGTCGGTAAAGTGCACCTTGTGATGTTTTTCGTAGCGTTCACATAATCCGCGAAGAATTTCAAGGGCTTCGGTCTTTGATGGCGGATCAACTATGATAGTCTGAAAACGCCTCTCCAGAGCGGCATCCTTTTCAACGTATTTTCTATATTCATCCAACGTGGTTGCGCCAATACACTGAACTTCTCCACGGGCAAGTGCCGGCTTTAACACGTTGGAAGCATCGATGGCCCCTTCGGCACCGCCGGCTCCGACAAGGGTATGAAGTTCGTCTATAAAGAGAATCACATTCTTGACACGCCTGACTTCATTTATCACGGCTTTTATTCTTTCCTCGAACTGACCGCGGTATTTAGTACCGGCAACCATCATTGCCAAATCAAGAACCACCATACGCTTTCCACGCAGGACTTCAGGTACCTGATTGTTGATAATATTCTGGCTGAGTCCTTCGACAATCGCGGTTTTACCAACACCGGCTTCGCCAAGCAGTACGGGGTTATTTTTTGTACGGCGGCAAAGTATCTGTATAAGGCGCTCTATCTCATCTTGTCTTCCGATTACAGGGTCAAGTTCGTCATCAGCTGCAAGTTTTGTCAGGTCTCTGCCAAAACTGTCAAGAGCGGGTGTTTTGCTTTTTGGCTTTGCTCCCCTTTCCATTGTCGGAGGCATATTCATATTCAGGCCGGCTGACATGTCATTATCCACGCCGGCACCGAGAAGGTTTAGTACTTCCTGTCGAACGTCTTCAAGCTTCAAACCCAAATTCATAAGCACCTGGGCGGCAATACCTTCGGATTCCCGCAAAAGGCCAAGCAGAATATGCTCGGTACCCACGTAATTGTGATTTAGTGACCTTGCCTCTTCGATCGCGAACTCTATAACTTTTTTAGCTCTCGGAGTCTGGGGGAGTTTTCCCATGCTTACCATGTCCGGGCCGCTTTTAACCAGCTTTTCGATCTCAAGGCGAAGCTTTTTGATGTCAACATCAAGATTTTTCAGTACCGTTGCCCCTACGCCGCTGCCCTCTTTGACCAGGCCAAGAAGAATGTGCTCGGTACCGATATATTCGTGATTAAAGCGTTGAGCTTCCTGATTTGCCAAAGCCATAACTTTTCGTGCTCGATCTGTAAAACGCTCAAACATATTTATCCTCAAAATGAATTAAAAAACAAATAATTCGTGAAAATTAGCAAATTTCATCCACCAGACCTATTATATATGCTGCTGGTCTATTGTCAAAATTAATAACTTTCTTCGTATAATATCTTTCACTACTCACAAAAATATATGCTAATCTGCAAAGTATGTTCAAAATCAATTAGCTAAAAACAATAGCTCAGTTGAAAGTTCATCGACTGGATAGCACGATAACTTTTCAATATTCTCTGAAAAATGCACTTTTTCAGGCGTAAAAGCACCTTACCAAAGCAACCCCCACTTTTTAGATGCCGGAAAAAGCGAAGACTTATCGACGCCGCTTCCTGTTGTTTAATATTTTTTTAAGGTAGGTATTTTCTCTTCGAGTGGCTTCAAGGTCGTAAACAGCGTATTTTACCAGAATTCGCAGGTAATCAAGCGTGTCATTCAATGAATTTGAACCGTAATTCGAAGGAATTGGTGATTTTTGGATTTTATCGGCAGGCAATTTCGGTGCTTTATTAAAACCCCGGGACTTATCAATGCTCTTGAATTGGTCAATTAATGCTTCTAATTGCTCAAGTTTAATCTCTTTTGATGGCTTATCAGTCATGATATTTTCAGTAACGAATTTAGAATTTTATTTCCTTTATTGTATCAGAATTGAGCAAAAAAAACAAACAACTTCCGATAACAATCCTGTTTATTTGCGAATTAACACAAGCAAACCGCCCTGCTGACGAAAAAAATTACTCTGCTATATTGGTCTCTAACTGCTTGAGTATAGACCTTGCTTTTTCTGTCCTGTTACCCTCGGGGCTGATCCAGTTGAAGCTTTTATTGGTTTTGATTGCTTCTTCTATCTTTTTACATGCAAGCAGAACTGTTGCGTGATTTTTGCCTCCCATAAAACGTCCGACCTCTGGCGATGACATGTTTGTATGCTTTCTGGCAATGTACATACTAAAATGACGTGCCAGTGAAACGGTCTTGTTCTTTTTTGAAGAATGTAAATCGGTGATCGTAGCTTCAAAGTACCTGCAAACGGCTGACTCAATATCTGAGCTGTGGACAATCGGGTCCGTTCGAATCAAGTGTTCGGCGAGGATTTCTTTTGCCAGGGAGAGGGTGATTTTATGGTTTTGCAGCGATGAGAATGCCACGAGCTTTATGATAGCACCCTCAAGCTCACGGACATTTGCGGTTATATTTTCAGCTACATAATTAATAACGTTTTCCGGAATGCTATATTTATTTGCAAGAGCAAATTGCCGGCATATCTTTTGGCGTGTTTTGAAATCAGGGCTATCTACTTTGACAACCATACCTGATACAAAACGGTTAATAAGCTTTTCCGAAAGCTTTTCTATCATCTTGGGATGTGCATCCGAGACAAGCACAACTTGCTTGCCGGCAAGGTCTATGCTGTTAAAGGTGTGCAGGAACTCCTGCTGAGTGGAAGGCTTATTGGATAAAAAATGAATGTCATCGATCGCAAGCAAATCCGTTTGCCGCAATCGATGACGAAAAGCATCCAGCTTCCTTGTTTTTAAGGCCAATATAAACTGGTTAGCAAAATCCTCCGCTGAAAGATATAACCAGTTGACCTCGGGGCGGTTACGACTCACTGAATTGCATATCCCTTGCATCAGATGAGTCTTTCCTACCCCATACCCTCCGTGGATAAACAGCGGATTAAAAGGACAATTTTTTTCGCACGCCACCGCTTTTGCAGCGTTATAGGCAAGCTCATTTGAGCGGCCCACAACAAAAGTATCCAACGATAACTTGAGGCTTCTTTGCTGTACTTTTGTCTTTTTCGGTCTTGAAAATGAATATTTATCATTATTTCTTTCTTCAACCCGGTCAGTTGATAAAGTACTTTTCTTCTGGCGGCTGGAAAGGCCGGAATCTACTTTAAAGGTTATTTTTTTGTCCGGCCCTAAAGTTTCTCTCAGTGCATCATTTATGTGAGAGGAAAAATGCTCCTCTATCCACCTTGCCATAAAGTGATTTGGAACACCTATCGTAAAATAGTCACCGTCTAAAGCTATTTTTGTAGAATTTTTGAACCATATATTATATTTCTGTCTTCCTATTTTCTTTGCAAGTGCATCACTAAAGGCACATACATCATCCATGACCGTGCTTAGCATTTTACCATTCCTTTGGATTATTAACTCTTCCCATTAAACTGCCTCCGATGGACACTATTATTGGCCAAATCAAAATCTATTCAATAGCTTTTTAAGGTTTTTCTTTTCCACCTATTGGAGACCTTTGCAGTCAATGGGTTTAAGTGAAAAAGTTTTTTTTTCTTAACAAGTTATGCACATCGTAAGTAGTGGTTGTGGAAAAGCTGTGGATTGGTTTTCAAATCGCGGACAACAGTACTGAAAACACTTTTATGCTTTGTTAATTTCTATTACGGCACAATAACCGCCATCGTGGTCGGGGGAGGCTGCGGATGGAAGAGTTAACCGCTCAGATGCGAGTGTAAAGTCTGGATTTTCTTTTAAGAATTTAGTTATTTGGTGTGAAGTTTCTTGCGGCTCTATGCTGCATGTGCTGTAACATATTCTGGCTGTTGACTTTAGCATGGTACGGGCTTTTTTCAAAATATCATATTGAGTAGCTGCCAGGTCGGAAATGGCTTTGGCTGTTATCTTGTGGCGAACCTCGGGGCGTTTAGCCAAAACCCCTGTATTTGAACAAGGGACATCGAGAAGGATGGTATCGAAATGGCCTGTTTTTTTTAGAGATTCTGCAAGAAAATCGTATTCTACAAGCTCAACGGATTTCATGCCGAGCCTTTTTAGGTTCTGGTGAACCGAGGACAGCCTGTTGGTATCTATGTCGGTTGCAATGATACTGGCCTTATCGAGGGTAAATTCCGCAAGATGGGTCGTTTTTGTGCCGGGCGCAGAACACAGGTCAAGTATAAGCTGGCCCGGCTTTGGTGCGAGAGTGCTAACTACGTTAAAAGCTGTAAGGTCCTGAACAGCGAAAAGGCCTTGGCTGAACCCTGGCAGTTTCGTCACCGAACCAAAGCCCTTTAATTTAATCAGCTGATTATCGACGGTTTCAAATTCGATATTCTCGTCTTCAAAGAGCTTGGCAAGCTGGCCGAAAGATGTTTTCAAAATATTCGGTCTTATGTAAACGCTTGACCGGCGATTTGAGGCGGAACAGATATCGGAAGTTTTTTCAAAGCCAAAATTCCTAATCCAATTTTCAATCAGCCAGAGAGGTAATGAAAAGGCCATGCTAAGATAGTCGGCTGGTGATTTTTGCGAATCCGGCAGGAAATCAGTTTTAAATTCACAGCCGGACAAAAGACCTGAGGGTATGAATCGCCTTGGATTTGAAACCGTCAATTCGGAAGTTCTGCTGATTATATTGCGGGTTATATTTCGCAAAAGCGCGTTTACAAAGGCTGCATGTCTTTTTGAAAAGCGTCTTTTTGTAATTTCTACGATTTCGTTTACAATGGCGTAATCGGCAGTTTTCGGGCTAAATACGAGTTCATAAACGGCTATGCGAATGATATTTATAAGTTTGCGGAATATCCTCTGGGTTTCACAGCCAGCGAATGTGGATATTACATGATCGATCGCCGTTAGATTTCTTATGACACCATAGACCATGTCCGTCGTTCGCTGCGGCTGATTGGTTTGCGGCAGGAAGCGGTCGAGCAATTTCGATGCATAGTCTTTTTTGATATCGAATCGATCAAGTAGCTGATAAGCGGTAAATCTGCCTGATTTTGTGTTTTGCGAGGACATTTTATTTTTCTATTTTTATGAAATAGTCTCCGGATTTGGTATTTCTGCCGTTACAAAAAGCTTTGAAGTCCATTAATTTATGGCCGGCTGGCTTTAGAGAAATTATTTCCAATGCCCCCCTGCCGCAAACGATATTGAGATTATCATCCAGAGTACCGGGGCTGGCGGAAGTGTCGGGGCTAATCTGCATGACCTTAACCGCTGCAAAGGTAACGGGGGTAGATTTATCCGTTTGCTTCGACACGTATTCGGCCTTTGCTCCAGGCCAGGGCCAAATACCGTGAATTTTGTTTTTTATTGTCTCGGCTGGTTGATCGAAGTCGAGAAAACCGTCTGATTTTTTGAGTTTTCTTGCTAAAGTGGCCTTGGAATGATCCTGAGCGGTATAGACAGCAGTTCCGTTAGAGATTTTTTCTATTGTTTCAACCAGCAGAGGTGCTGAAAGCTCTGCAAGGCGGTCGTGTAGAGAGCCGGCTG
>JADHXY010000092.1 GCA_016782755.1 Phycisphaerae bacterium
GATGGTGCGATATGCGTTTTTCCCGAAGGATTTGCTAATAAGGAAGGTCAGCCGCTGCCGTTGATTGTTCAAAAGTCCGATGGCGCTTTCCTATACGCCACAACAGACTTAGCCGCTATCAGGTATCGGGTTGGCGAATTAGAAGCCAAAAAAATCGTTTATGTTACCGATTTCAGGCAAAAACTGCATTTCAAAATGGTATTCGCCGTAGCAGAAATGGCCGGCTGGGCAAAAAAAGAAGATGTAGAACTCTCGCACGTAATATTCGGCAGCGTACAGGGCGAAGACGGCAAGCCGTTAAAAACACGCTCGGGCGAGAACGTAAAACTAAAAGACCTGCTTGATGAGGCTGTAAAAAGGGCTTCTGCGGTAGTTGAACAAAAAAACCCCGAACTCGACACTCAAACAAAGCAGGCAATAGCCCAAGCCGTCGGAATCGGTGCCGTAAAGTACGCAGACTACTCAAATAACCGAACAAGCGATTATATCTTCAGCTTTGACAAGATGTTAGCTATGGAAGGTAATACCGCTCCATACATGCAATACGCCTATGCAAGAATTAAATCAATCGCTCGAAAAGCCGAACTAAACGGAATAAATATCAAAACCGAACTGGCTGTGAAAAAACTGCCCCAGCTAACCGATCCAGCGGAACTCGACCTTGCAAAACACCTCTGCCGATACGGCGAGGCAATTAACTCAGCCGCCTCAGATTACCGTCCTAACTACCTTACAAGCTATTTATACGAGCTTGCACAAAAATTCAGTACCTTTTATGCAAATTGCCCGGTGATCGCAGCCGACGAAAACCAAAGGCCAGCTCGGCTGTTATTGTGCGAATTAACCGCAAAAACGATAAAACACGGTCTAAGCCAACTGCTTGGAATAGAAGTAGTTGAGCAAATGTAGGAGCTAACTCATGGAAATAAAAGAACTTATATTTACTGTCCCGACAGGTGAGCGTAACCAGATGATTAACATTACAAGCCGGGTGCTATCGGCTGTGCGGGAAACAAAAATTCAAAACGGTGACGTGATAGTTTTTTGCCCGCATACCACGGCTGGTATCACGATAAATGAGAACGCGGATCCGGATGTTGTGCACGATATCCTCTTGACATTAAAGGACTTAATACCGCAAGACAAACCCGGCTATAGGCACTGCGAGGGCAATAGCGACTCACACTGTAAAAGCTCACTTATAGGCACCAGCGAGCAGATTTTGATTAAAAATGGGGTTTTGAATCTGGGTAGTTGGCAGGGGATTTTCTTCTGTGAATTTGACGGCCCACGTACAAGAAAGGTCATTTTGCAGGTAAAAGGTCAATAAAACGGGCGAAAAACCGGAAAATTCTTCGGAATTCTTCTGAATTTTTACGAATTTTTACGAAAATTAGGGTATTTTTTCTGAGTATTTGTGAGTTTTTTTTGACTATTTTGCCCAATTTTTGCACAAAAAATGGCGGTTTGTGAACTCAGCCGGGCACATAAAAAGAATAAGTAGCGGAGTCAATATATCTCAAAAAAAGTGCGAAAACGGGATTCGGCCAGTAGCAAAAAAGTGCGAGGATCGGAATTATGCGGGCGCATAAAAAGGGCGAGGTGGTGGAGCCAGCTGGGGGGGGAACTGGTAATCCACACTGCCTCGCCGAGGCTTATAAACTGCAATCAATAATCAATTGCAGATTTTTTCAAAGCAGATAATGTAATTTTTAAAAAACAGGCTGTCAAGAAAAAAATTTAGAAAATTTCACTACCCTCATGACCGTTTCATCATATAGTTTTGTTGCAAAAAAATCAAGTAAAAAATAGATGAATTTTTCATTAAAGCCAAAATTATTAAAAAATCATTGCCTAAAATTCTTTCAACTGTAATAATGCATATTTGATTTTTTCTCGCGGCTGTGCAAAAGGAGCAAAAATGGGACCCACATTAAATGGACTGGTTAAACTACAGAGTATCGAGAATCGCCTTGGGGCAGTTAAGGCCAAGCTTACCAGGTATAGAAGAAATGTCATTATACAGGAAAATCAACTTCGAAGCCTTCAAAACGCTCTTGAGGCAAAAAAAGAAGAAATACAACTAACCAAACTTCAGTCGGACCGTCTTGAACTTGATCTCAGATCACGAGACGAGGAAATAGCAAAATACAGAGCCTCACTCAATTTAGCCAAAACAAACAAAGAATACTCTGCTATCCTTACGCAAATGAACACGTCAAAAGCTGATAACTCAAAACTCGAAAATCAGGTACTCGACCTGATGAAAGATATTGAGGCCGACGAAACTGAATGCGCTGAAATCAAGAGTAAAATTGAAGAACAAAAAACAAAAGTGGAAAACACAAGAACCCAATCACAATCCGCTGCTACAAAACTTGAGGCAGATATCGAAGAAATCCAAAAAGAATGGGATCAAGCGGCCAAAGACATTTCTGCAGAAGCACTTAATATTTTCAAGCGGGTTGCGGAAACTTATGACGGCGAGGCATTATCGACAGCTGATGAAGATGAAAACAGAGGTTCATACAGCTGCGGCGGATGTTTTATGAATATCACAGCTGAAACCGTAAACCTGCTTATGTCAAAAGATGATATTATCCGTTGTCCTAACTGCGCAAGAATACTCATATTGAGCACCTCGTCTGAGTAATTATTCTTGAATATAAGGTAAAATTATATTGCTGGATCAGGTAATAATTTTTACCAGGGTCAGGAGATGGGTAGTCATGTTTTATTCTTCAGGTTTTGTATTTGGCAAAAAGTCGTAAAAATTAAAATAGGAGTATGGAAATGAAGAAAAAAATAGCATTTTTTGTTTTTGCAGTACTTATGGGATGTCAAATATCTGCCGGTGAAATCCTCACGCCACCGCAGGTATGGTCAGACTTTGATCCTGATAAGGGTGACTTTAATGAGGAGATTATTAAGGAAGAAACGGTTAACGGTATTTATAACCGTGAATCATATATCAGCGCTTATGTTCTTGGCGAGGCGATTCGTGTTTACTGTAAATACAGTGTCAAGGCAGGGGCCAGGAATTCTCCGGGTCTTATGAACGTTCACGGCTGGATGGGCGCTCCAGGCATCGATAATCAGTACGTTAAGGATGGCTGGGCCGTTATGGCTCATGATTATTGCGGCAAGTCGGGTGATCGCAAACATTATACGAAATATCCTGAGGGTCTGCGTCACGGCAATATGGACGCTAAAGAAGGGATAAGGATCAAATCCAAGATGCCTGACGGTAAATTCATAACCGATGCCAAACAGACGGATGATTACCTATGGTATGCAGTCCAGCGACGGGCACTCAGCTACCTGTTGGCTCAGAAAGAGGTCGACAAAAACCGCATCTGCGCCAAGGGTTATTCTTATGGCGGGACGATTATGTGGAACCTCGGTATGGACCCGCGGGTAAAGGCGATAGTCGCCTATTTTGGTGTCGGCTGGCTTGAATACTACCGCAACAGGAGTGTTTGGATGTACGAAAATCCTTATCGTGAACCACCTAAGAAAAGCCCTGGTGAGGAGATTTATCTTGCTGGTGTCGCTCCACAGGCTCATGTACCCTATATCACTGCCGCAACGTTGTTCCTTAATGGAACCAACGATCATCACGGCGGGCATGAGCGAGGGCTCGAGAGTTTCAAGATGTTTAAAAAAGGTGTTCCATGGGCTTTTGCAGAACAGGCACGAGGGCATCATAATACCGAAAAGATCGGTCAGAATACCAAGTTATGGCTGGACAAGTATGTTCTGGATAAAGAAGTATTCTGGCCTGAGCATCCGAAGTCAGAAATTAGGCTCGATTCGGATGGTGTTCTGGAATTAGTTGTTAGTCCTGCATCTCCGAAGAGAGTGAAAAAAGTAGAGATGTATTATGCGTTGAAGAATCCGTGTAGTTTTGCCCGTTCGTGGCGCGATACGAGTTGCGTTCGCAAAGGCGATAAGTGGGTTGGTAAAATGCCCGTGATTAATATTGAGGATTACGTATTCGGTTTTGCCAATATTACTTACGATAACACAGTGACTCTTTCGACGGATTTTAACGCGGCTATCCCATCCAACTTAGGTAATGCCAAAGCAACCGATAAGAAATCGGAAATCATCTATACCGGTGACGAAGGCATGGGTGCATGGTCAAACGTTGCAGAGGTAGAAGGGCCGGGGGGAATCAAGGGTTTTCGCTCGACGAATAATGCTCGTGGTTCGGGAACCGAGCAACTTAGCGACCCCAAATGGAAATCGCCATCTAATGGACAGTTGAGTTTTAAGTTTTACTGTACGCAGCCACAGACATTGATTTTCACGGCAGCTGACCACTATGAAGGTGAGATTGAAATTACAGCATCTGATGACTGGCAGGAAATGATAATTGATTCTAACCAGCTTCTTAATCGCTTTAACAAACAAGCCCTGAAGGATTGGAGCAATGTGGGCAAGATACAGTTTAAACCTAAAGCCGGTTCAGATATTACCAAGGTCATTTTTGCAGAGTTTAAGTGGGCGACATCAACTGAAAAATAGTACATATAAAACAATTAGCCGGGCAACTTCGTTGGTTGCAGTATATGCTTTTACTGCAACTTATGTACTTATAATAATTTCAGTAAGAAAGAGCCGATACATAGATCGATTGATTAGTTAATGAAAACACTGGATTCCCGCTTCCGCGGGAATGACAATATTGGCTAATTGGCTTTAATTAACTAAAATTGATATTACTAAAGGCTGAAATAATTTGATAGAGCAGATAATAATTTTTACCGACGGCGGTAGCAGGGGAAATCCGGGTCCTTCTGCGGCGGGTTTTGTTCTTAAGGACAAATGCGGTAATCAATTGTATGCTGCCGGTATTTACTTAGGTAAAAACACCAACAATTTTGCGGAATACAGCGCGATCGTGAAATCGCTGGAGACAGCTTCGGAGATCGGGGCTGAAAAAATAAGGCTTTATTCCGACAGCGAACTTCTTGTCAGGCAGATCAACGGCCAATACAAAGTCAAAAGCCAGACACTCAGGCCTCTTTATACTCAGGTTATGGAATTATTGTCCGGTTTTGGCGGCTGGAGTGTGGAGCATGTCTATCGTGAGGGGAACGAATTTGCCGATGAGCTTGTGAATATGGCACTCGATAAGAAGGCGGACGTTATTTTTGAGACGAGCAGAGAAAATCAAAATAAAGATAAACCCATCAGACTTGGGGTTCTTATAAGCGGCGGCGGTACTACGCTTATTAACCTGTCAAAGGAAATAACCGCAGGCCGCCTGAATGCAGAAATACCGATTGTGATAAGCTCCAGGGCAGGAGCAGCGGGAGTTGAAAGAGCCCGAAAGGCGGGGCTGAGGGTTGTGGTAATCAGAAAAAATGATTTTGACGATATCGAATCATTCAGCGAAAAAATCGAACAGGAGCTTTCGGCAGCCAAGGTTGAGTTGGTGGTGCAGGCCGGCTGGCTTTGCCTTTGGCGAATACCGTCGCAATTTGAAAATAAGGTTATGAACATACACCCTGCTCTATTGCCTGGTTTCGGCGGCAAGGGGATGTGGGGGCACCATGTTCACCAGGCGGTTCTTGATGCGGGTGTTAAGGTCAGCGGCTGTACGGTTCATTTTTGCAATAACGAATATGATTCAGGGCCAATAATAATCCAGCGATGCTGCCGGGTGGAAGAGGCAGACACAGCCGATACACTCGCAGAAAGAGTATTCGAGCAGGAATGTATCGCCTATCCTGAGGCTATCAAGCTATTTATTGAGAAGCGGCTATCGGCAGCCACTGGCAAGGTGGAAATAAGCCGGTAACATCTTTATCGCAAAACTTAGTCCTTGTATGTGTCAAAATCTCACATCACTGGATAGGACTTCGACAATTCCTTTTGTCTCTAAAGTGGCTTTATTCAATTCGTGGTAATATTCAGAAATACTATAAAGCCTGAGCAAAAGCGAATTATCTTGCGACTTGTTCTTGAGTTCTGCTATTTTAAGCCCGACAAATACATTGTCAAAACTTGAGGTGGTCGTTATATTTCTAACCACTGTCTTGAGGGACAAAGACTCCTCGTAGGGCATTGGCGTAAAGGTGATGGTAACTCCTTGATTCTTTCGCAAGGAGGGACCATCTTCGAGTTTAAATTTAAGCCTAATCCCTCCCGGCGAAATATCTACGAGCCTGCCATGATAAATTCTATCGCTATCATTTGATTGCTCATTTTTGTTCTTATCACGCTTCAACTCTATCTTCACATCCATTGAAGCAGGCACATTAACGCGAAAGTGGCGGCGTCTCTCGACCATTTGAATAACATCCGGTATGGAGAGAACCATTTTTTGAGGCTGGCCTGAAAGTGCGTCCACATCGAAACCAAGCAGGTTGCACTCGAAAACCAGCCTGCTATAAGTATCCCTGAAGAGAACAGAAATTTGCTGGTCGAGTTCTATGTTCAACGAACGAAAGTTTCTCCTTGGAACTATTTCAACTTCAAGCACATTAGCACCAAGCCTGGTAAGAATAGCCTTGACAAGCTTTTTTTTGCCCTTGCAACGATAAGATAAGCATGCTGAAACTCTTTTGTTTACTGCTGATGTAAGGATGCTTCTTTTCTCGGTTCCACTAAAGCAAGCATTTCTCCCCATTTTTCCTTTTCCCCCACAGATATGTGATTTTCAATCCTTTTTACGACCCAAAACACAAACAAAGCCTAAGATACTATTTGACACTTGGCAAGTGTCAAATTTAAAAGCTCGCTGATCTAAAAAAACGATGTTTTTATCGGAAAGTTATTTAATGGCAGCAAAGACAGGAAGAAGAGAAGAAATCGCCCCACCTTCTCAACGTTTGCTTTGCATGTCTATTTTCCAGATGTATTTCTGGGTTCTGTATATCACTACGCACAATGCGGTAAAAAATATGATGAATATGTAAATCAAAGTCTTTTCGAGAAAGCCTGTGTCGAGGATTGTGATGAGGATATTTAGTATGATAAAGCTGGCGCGGACTTCTGTGGGGCCGGTTCGCAGATATGTTATTTTGAATTCTCCGGTTGCGCCGAAAGCTAAAAATGAACTTACCATGAGGCATCCAAAAGCCGGTACCATGAAAAAGATGAGTGTTTTGTTCAAGCCGTCAAATAGAAATGAATAGCCGAGGAATACCGAACTCATAAATACGAAATCCAGGAAGTGATCCATATAAAAGCCCCATTTGGGGATTCCTGTGTCACGGTGTCGGCCTAAGGCGCCGTCGAAAGAATCTGTGAACCATTGCAGAAATAACATCAATGATGAGAGCCAGAGCCAGTTGAGATTGTTGCTCGCAAGGTATCCGAATGCGATCAGGCCAATTGATAGCGGGATGGTCATCAGGGTTAAATGGTAGCCCTGAATCCATGGGGGGAATTTTGTGATACTGCTCTCGATAAATTTTCTTTCGCATTTGGCTAAGAGCGATTTCATCGGGGCCTTTTTGTCACCGTTGAAATTTTGTGTGTTCATTTTTCGTCCTTGCTTTTCTTGAAAATATTGAGGTGGAATGGCTTTTTGCGGGGTTTTGTAAGTTTTAGGGCCTGGTTGCCTTTTTGGAGGGTGAGGCTTTTTTGCCAGTTTTTTTGTCCGGCTTCGGCACTTCTGGCAAAGCCGTAGTCCAATCCATCGTGGCTGGTCAGGACTTTATCGCCGGACTCCCAGTCGCTGTTGCGATATTCGCCGGCTATGGTTGCGTAGTACCATCTGTAGGGGAACTCGTGTTCTTTTATGCAGGGGTCAATTTTGGTTATGTCTATGTTATGGGCATGAGTAAGGTTTTTTTGCGTGGAACTTAGGGTCATGTCTTTTGTGTAGTAGTGCTCGGCCCATGTGTTTTGGTTTTTGATGTTGCCCAAGTCGGATTCGGTCCATCCGGGGGGGACGTATGCGTCGAGAAATGTCAGGTGAATTTGTGCTTTGGTATCGGTGGCAATTATTTTTGCGGCATTGCCTATTGCCCAGCATCCGGCGGAATGAGCGATTAAGTGGATATGTTCGAATTCGCCAAGCTTTAAGACGGCTTTGGCGAGCCTCGGGGCGGCTATGTCCCTTGCGTATTTGACGGCATCGATGGGGTTGACAACGGCTGCA
>JADHXY010000093.1 GCA_016782755.1 Phycisphaerae bacterium
GAGAGTGCCGGGGTGAAGATGATCCATCTTGATGTGATGGACGGTCATTTTGTGCCGAATTTGACTTTCGGTGCGCCGATAGTGGCTAAACTCCGCAAATACAGCAAACTCGTGTTTGATGCCCATTTGATGATAACCGACCCGGAAAAATATGCGGAGGATTTTGCCAAAGCTGGTGCAAATCATATAACATTTCATATAGAGGTATGCGAGGAACCCGAAAAGCTCGTGGAGCGGATTCACAGTTACGGCTGTACGGCTGGGATATGCCTTAATCCGGAAACACCCGTGGAGGCTATTGCCGAAATCGCTCCTATATGCGATATGGTGCTTGTAATGACTGTTCATCCGGGTTTCGGCGGTCAGAAATTCATCACAGAAGCGGCAGAAAAGATTCCTCAAATCCGGCAGATCGTTGGCCCTGATGTCCGTATCGAAGTTGACGGCGGCATCAGCAGCAGCACGGCGGGTTCGGTTGTGGCTAATGGTGCAGATACACTCGTGGCGGGCAATGCGATTTTCGGCCAGCCCGACCGGGCAAAGGCTATAGCTGCTATACTTGATGCGGTGCGGTAATTTTTATGGTCATAGCTGCCTTTTTCTGGTAGAATTCATCAAATGCAGTTAACGCTGGGTACAGATATTTTGGTTTTGTGCTGCGACTAATGGAAATTATCTGGAAAAGATTTTATGGCAAAAAATAACACAAGCAACTGGAACGGCTATTCGTTAAAACCTCGCAAGGATATGCCGGAAGGGCTCTGGGTAAAATGTCCATCCTGCGAAAATATGCTCTATCGTACAGCGGTAGAGGCCAATATGGATGTCTGCGCCAAGTGCGATCACCATTTCAGAATACCCGCATCAAAGCGAATTAAATACCTGGCAGATGAAGGTAGTTTCGATGAGCTTCTTGCAAATATGACCAGCAATGACCCGTTGAATTTCAAGTTTCGCGGAACCAGCTATAAAAATCGTATCGCTGAGAACGAGGAAAAAAGCAATGCTGTCGAGGCAATGCGGATAGGTAAAGCGTTTATCAAAGGCCGTGGAGTAATGCTGGCTGTTATGGATTCATCATTTTTGATGGGATCGATGGGGGCTGTGGTGGGAGAAAAATTCTGCGTGGCTGTGGATACAGCAATCGAAGATGATTTGCCTTTTATCGTTGTTTGCTGCTCGGGCGGTGCGAGGATGCACGAGGGCGTGGTTTCGCTGGGTCAGATGGCAAAAACGAGTGCGGCGATTAAGAAACTGGACAGTGCGGGCGGGTTGTATATACCTATACTAACCGACCCGACAACAGGTGGTGTTACAGCGAGTTTTGCAATGCTGGGAGATTGTATAATAGCAGAACCAAAGGCACTGATAGCATTTGCGGGGCCGAGGACGATAGCCGAAACGATCAAGGTGGAACTTCCGGAAGGATTTCAGCGGGCAGAGTTTTTGGTTGAACACGGATTTGTCGATATGATTGTCAGCCGTAAGGAAATGCGAAAAGAATTGGCAAGAATGATAGATTATTGCAAAAAATGACGTTCTAATTACCAAAAAATCATTTTTTAGGGAGAAAAAAAACATGATTCCATTGATAGTAATTGGTGTATTGTTAGTTCTGGTAGTTCTTTTTGTGATCGGGATTTATAACACTCTTATACGGCTGAGGAACCAGGTCGATAACAGCTGGTCGCAAATCGATGTTCAGCTCAAACGCAGGCATGACCTTATTCCAAACCTGGTCGAGACGGCTAAAGGTTATATGCAGCATGAGCGTGGAACATTCGAGGCGATAACCGAAGCGCGGAGCAAGGCTATGGGTGCGCGAACCGTTTCGGAATCTTCGCAGGCGGAGGGGAACCTGCAGGAAGCTTTGAGTAAGTTTATGCTGGTAGTTGAGAATTATCCTGATTTGAAGGCAAATCAAAATTTCCTGTCGATCCAGGAAGAACTGACGAGTACAGAGAACAAGATAGCTTTTGCGAGGCAGGGCTATAATGATCAGGTGCTTTTCTTTAATAACAAGATACAGATGTTCCCGTCGAATATAATTGCGGGGATGTTTAATTTTGGCAAACGTGACTTCTTCGAGATCGAGAATGCGGCTGAGCGTGAAGTGCCCAAAGTTAGTTTTTCCTGAGCATCAAATAAGAATTATCTATGTGGGAATTGATACGAGCTAATAAGAGAAATTCTATTGTGCTTATGGGCATAATGGCGGCGGTTCTGCTGGGGCTGGGGTTTGTGATCGGTTTAGCGTTTTTCGGGCCTGATGCGGCGTTTTTCGGGTTGATAATCGCAAGTGCGGTTTGGATTCTGCTAACGCTGATAAGTTTTACCAGTGGCGATCAGATACTTTTGGCATCGAGCAAAGCTAAGCCGGTTAGTCATGATGTTCATCCGCAGCTGTTTAATGTTGTCGAGGAGATGTCTATCGCGGCTGGTCTTCCGATGCCGAAAGTTTATATAATTATCGATCCGGCTCCGAATGCATTCGCAACGGGCAGGAAACCGGAGAGTGCGTCGATTGCTGTGACGGCGGGATTGCTTGGCAGGCTCAATCGGGACGAGCTTCAGGGAGTAATAGCTCATGAGATGAGCCATATTCTTCATCGTGATATTCTATTTGTGACCTTGGCGGGGATAATGTTAGGGTCGATAGTATTATTGAGCCAGATTTTTTTGCGTGGTATGTTTTATAGTTCGATGTCCGGATCACGGCGGCGGTATTCGTCGGGAAAAGGTGGTGGTGGACAAATGCAGTTGGCAATGTTAGTGGTAGCGATAGCGGCTGCGATCCTTGCGCCGATAATGGCACATTTTCTTTATTTTGCTATTTCACGTCGAAGGGAGTATCTTGCGGATGCGGGGGCAGCGAGGCTGACGCGGTATCCGGAGGGGCTTGCCAGTGCGCTTGAGAAAATATCTAATGACCGTTCGCCGCGTTTGGGGAGTGCAAATAAGGTTACTGCACCGATGTACATTGTTAACCCGTTGAAAAAAGCCAAAAGCGTTAAACTTTCTGATCTTTCGAGTACTCATCCGCCGATCTCGGAGAGGATAAAGATATTGCGGAATATGTCGGGCGGGGCTTCTATTGCCAATTATTCGGAGGCATATAGCAAAACTACGGGGAACAGGACGATTGTTCCAAAGGCGGCATTGAGCAAGGAGGACGTTGCGATTCGGGAGGCGGGTGCGAAGGCGGAGGCTAAAGAAGCAAAACAGATGCACCAGATCGGCGATATAATGCGAATGGTGAACGGGTTTGTGTTTTTGACTTGCGTTTGCGGGCTGACGCTGAAAGTTCCGCCGAATTATAAACACGATAAAGTTAAATGTCCGCGGTGTAAAAAAATACTTGATATTAAGGGCGTTTAAATCAATCAGTCCTTTTTGTCGGATTTTTTCAAAGTTTTTGAAATTTCTTTCAGCTGTTCGAGGATTTTCCGGCTGTTATGTTCGATATTTTCGAGCTGTTTGTGTATTGTCTTTGAGCCGGTGATTGATTGAGCATATATTAAGAAAAAAATGAGTGCCAACGCCCCGCCGACGGCTATGAAACTAACGGCATAATAAACGAGCTTTAGAAGATCATACATGCCTGAATCCACCTTCAAAGAAATATTTCCGGCTAAAAAAAGCTGTTCTGGTATTGTGATTATATGATTTGAGCCCGTGGGCGGCAATATAAATCCGATTTGAGGAAGCTTTGGATTTTATCGCATGATCCATTGTTTTGCTTTGAAGTCGAGGCCTGCCTGTGATCTGAAAGCGGGGTCGCCGGCTATGGAGTAATCGAGCTGGAGGGTCTTCCGCAAGAAAATCTTGACGGCTTGGCCGTTGTCATCTTTTTTTGTAGGATGATTGATCATTGCGGTCTCGTTGCTGAGGCCTGTGATGAAGAAGCTTGCGGCTTTGGCGTTTGGAGAGAAATCTGGCCAGATAATAGCGATATCGCGGGCATTGTCTTCGCCCTGCAGAATCTTGTTGTCCGATTTTTCGACCCACTCAAGGAAAGGGTAATTGCCCTGATGACGCAATTTTATTTTATTGAAAACGAGATCGGGTACTTTTTTCCCTGCGGGTATGATCTGGAAAGTGTCGGTCATAAGCTCGCACTTGGGATAAAAATCAGCGTCAAAGCCGGATTTGTTGTTAATCGAAAGAATTATATACCAAAATCTTACGGGTACTTTGTGGTCGGGGAGTTGAACGAGTATCTGAGCGGGGTTTTCGTATTTGACATCGAGCGTCCAGTCGTCGGGGCCCTGCACGATGGCGGGCGAGGGGGCAGCCGGGCAAATTGCGGCGAAAACGGCGATTAAAGCTATAATGATAAGACTTTTATTGGTCATTGCAAACCTCATATAAGATAACAATTCCTAAACTGTCAGAATATATTCTTCTAAAGTACCCTAAGTTGATATTTTACCACAAGTCCGCTAAAATCCCAAGAAGATTTTTAGCGGGTTTATGTATTTGTTGTCGGCAATTTGGGCTTTATGAAATAAGAGGGAAATTATAATATCAGGTTTTTGTTGCCGATGCAGCCCCATGGTAGAGCACATCTTTGGTGAGCAAAAATGGATTAAGCAACATTTTTTTTGCAAATTATTTTTTCTTACGAGTTGCTACTTCAAATTTCCAGAATCCTGAAACTTCTAAAAATGGCCGGTGCGGCTGGCCAACTGACAACGGTTCGCAAGAATCAAACTATCATTGTAGTACTAAGTAATCGCTTTTTCCAGAAGCTGATCGTTTTCTGCTGAGACAGTCTGTTTGTTAACTTTGAATTTTTTGGGCAGATATACTGTGAATGTTGAACCTTTGTTCAGTTCGGATTCGACATCTATTCTTCCATGATGCATGTCAACTATTTTCTTTACGATCGGAAGGCCCAAGCCAGTGCCTTGTATCTCCTTTCCGGACCGATATACGCGGTAAAAGCTGTTGAAAATTTTCCGCAAATCGTCAGCAGGTATACCAATGCCGGTATCTTTGATACTTATAAAAATATTCTCCTTTTTCTCACCTGCTTTTATGGTGACAGTGCCCTTATCGGGAGTGAATTTAATTGCATTATTGACCAGATTTGTTACTATCTGTATTATCTTGTCCCTATCAAAGATAGATTCACCGGGGTTGTCTGTGATCTCAAGTGACAGGTTGATGTTTTTCTTTTTTGCAATAGCAAGCATAGTTTCATAGACTTCTTCCAAGGCAGATTCTATCCGGTCTTGCTCCATATGGCAGGTCATTTTGCCGGCTTCAAGTTTTTGAAAATCCAGGACGTTATTGATAAGCCTCGAAAGCCTATCTACATTTCTTTTGGCGATATCCAGAAACTTTCTTTGTTTTTTGTTTATCTTTCCGGCGATCTGATCGAGTACTATGGTTATACTCTCTTTCATGCAGGCAAGTGGAGTTCTGAGTTCGTGGGAGACGGTAGATATAAACTGAGATTTTAGAGCCATAGTTTCTAAGAGTTTTTCTTCTGCCCTTTTACGAACAGTAATGTCCTCGATAGTAAGTACAACAAATAATTTATTGTCAAATATTATAGGCTCAGTTGTTAATGAAAACCAGGGTTTCACTTGCTGATCGTTGGCTTTGAAGTTCGGTTTGAAATCTTGTTGATGAAGAGGCTGTTGGTTTTTCAGGGTATATTGTATGGTTTTTATAATAACACAGTTTTGATAGGAAAGACAGCCGTTTCCGCTTGTGTCGTTAGCGGTGTTTTTACAACCTAAAATATCACATATATTTTTATCTATAAGCTGGGAGTAATCTTTTGCCGTAATTTTCCTGATGGTATTATTTACACGTTTTACGATCATTTGGCGGTCTATCAGAAGCATGCCGATAGGAACGGCATCAAAAATTGCCTCTAAATTTCTCTGCTTTTGATAGAGTGCTAAACGGAGTTCTTTGTCCTCTTCGAGTGCTCTTTGGATAGATTTATCAGTTTCAGCGGACATAAGTGACCTGTTTCGTTTCTATTATTGACTATTGTATGTGTTTTTCTTTGAGAGCATTTTCTATTTTTTGGATCAGTTCTGTAAAATCAAACGGCTTAGTAACATAATCCGATATGCCGCAAGAAGAAGCTTTTGATATATTTTCAGGCTCACATATAGCCGTACACATAATTACGGGTATTTCCTTGAGATCAGGATGTTTTCTAAGCCGTTCAAGCATTTCATGTCCGTTCATTACCGGCATATTAGTATCCAGAATTATAATGTCAGGTTTTTCGCTGGCGGCCTTTTCGAGTCCTTCTTTGCCATTTTGAGCAGTAATAACCTTGTATTGACTGAAACTAAGACGGCACTCCATTGTGCTGATAAGATCAGGTTCGTCATCAACAACGAGTATGCGAACTAAACCGGTTTTCTTCTTCAACTTAAATAAATTCAGCATTATTTTTACATGTCCTTGATTATTATTTTTTATTTTAAGTCTGTTTTTAAAAAAGTTAATCTGTTCGATTGTATCGACTCAAAGAGCAGTTGGTATTAGCACAAATTTCAGAAGTATTTTAGCTAAACAACGTAAAGAGACTTGATAACTGCCGTAATTTTTTATCGGGCGTAAATATTTTCTGCAGGCATTCGAACGGGCGGGGTATCTTTTGATGTTAAGTGGTATAAGTCTAATGTCGATGATAACGCTAAAACAATATCGGTCTGACCTTATTGGAGTAGCATGATATGCTGCAGGTGGATAGTACAATTGAATATATCAGGAAGGAAGGCATACTCAGCGTCGAGCAACTGCAAAAAGTCATAGATGAATATGAGCAAAGCGGACAAAATATTGTAAATATTCTCAAGGCGAACGGGCTTATTGATGACGAGCAGTTAGCCGTTGCAACCGCCATAAACAGCGGGATAGAATATCTGGATCTTAACCCCGATATGATTGATCCGATGACCGCTCACCTGATAGGTCAAGATATGGCAAATCAGTATTGTATGATTCCAGTCAAAAAAGAGGCAGGCAAATTATATATGGCAATGGCAGAACCTTTGAACATAATTGCCAGGGATCAGGTCGAAATGCGAACAGGTTTTGAGGTTGTTGCTCTGGCTGCCAATCCTGATGCGGTAAGAGGGGCGATAAGTAACCACTTTAATGTTCGAAGTCTTACCCGCCAGACGATAGCTTCAATGCGACTAAAAGAAGACATTGGCGGCAGCAAAGAAAGAAAAAACGAATCTGAGATAAAAAAACTCAACGTTTCAGAAGACCCTATCACCAAACTTGTATCTTCGATCATAAACGGTGCGATTGAGGCTGATGCCAGTGATATTCACATCGAACCATCTGAATCTGAGATGCGTGTGCGTTATCGCGTAGATGGTTTACTCAGGGAAGCTATAGAGATTCCATCTTCCGTTCAGCACGAGGTTATATCACACATTAAGATTCTTGGTGATATGGATATATCTGAGCATCGGGTCCCACAGGATGGACATATTACAACGATGTACAACAACAATGTTTATGACCTGAGAATTTCGTCACTTCCTTCTGTTGTCGGTGAAAAAATCGTTATCAGGATTCTTGATAAAAGCAACAATAAATGGGCACTCGACGACATCGTAACAAACCCTGATGACAACCACAAATTCAGGTCACTTGCAAAAAATCCCTATGGTATGATTCTTCTGACAGGCCCGACAGGAAGCGGTAAGACTACAACTCTGTATTCATTGCTTCAACTTCTTAATACCCCCCAAAGAAATATCGTAACCGTAGAGGATCCTGTCGAATACCGCCTTGAAGGGATAACGCAGGTGCAGGTCAAGCCGGTTGCCGGAATGTCCTTTTCATCTGCTTTGAGGAGCATACTCCGCCAGGACCCGGATGTTATCTTAATAGGTGAAATTCGAGATTTTGAAACTGCTGAGATCGCGGTAAGTGCAGCACTTACAGGTCATCTGGTTTTGAGTACATTGCACACCAATGACGCTGCAGGCGCGATCTCAAGACTGATTAATATCGGTATCCCGCCGTTTCTGGTGTCTTCGGCTCTGCTTGGTACAGCAGCACAGAGACTGATAAGGACAAATTGTCCAAGTTGTAAACAAGAGTATCGTCTTTCG
>JADHXY010000094.1 GCA_016782755.1 Phycisphaerae bacterium
GAAAGGTCGATGATATTGTCGCCAACTATGGGCATCTTGTTGTAGATGAATGCCATCATATTTCTGCACCAAGCTTTGAAGCAATCACAAGACAGTTTAAAGGGAAGTATATTACAGGCCTTTCCGCCACTGTAACACGCAAAGATGGTCACCACCCAATCATTTATATGAATTGCGGCCCTGTTCAATACAGAGTATGCGCAAAATCACAGGCAAAAAAGCGGGCGTTTAATCATAAATTGATTGTCAGAAGTACTCCATTTGAGTTGCCACCGGATTTGCAAGCGAAAGAAAAAGTGACGATTAATGATTTGTATGCCGCCTTAATAGATCATATTCCGCGAAATGCTATGATTTCGGAAGATGTCATGAAAGCAGTTAATGAAGGTCGTTTCCCTGTATTGCTAACCGAACGACGCGAGCATCTGGAATATTTCAACGAAATGTTTAAGGAACGCATCGATAACCTGATTGTCCTTAGGGGTGGCATGGGCAAGAAACAATTAGCTGTTGCGCATGAAAAACTGGATAATATTTCGGAGAAAAAGTCTAATCTAATTTTAGCTACAGGGCGTTATCTTGGTGAGGGGTTTGACCACTCTCGTCTTGACACGCTTTTCCTGGCCTTGCCGGTTTCATGGAAAGGTACAATTGCTCAATATGCTGGTCGTCTTCACCGTGATCATCACAGTAAAAGCGAGGTTGTGATTTATGATTATGCTGATATGAATGTGCCGATGTTGGCTAAAATGTTTAAACGCAGATTAAAAGGCTATAAGCTTATTGGTTATGAATCAGCCGAGTTTATGGAGAATCATCGAGAACTCTATAAAAAATTGGTATATATAAGGAACCGTTATGGCTAAAAAGGAATTAACACTGAAAGATAGATTGTCAAGGCTAACTTTTACTCAGGCTTGTAAACTGCTTGGGGCTGATGGTAATAAACTCGTTATGCAGGGCGGCAAGTTTGAGATTACTTCAATAGAGGACAATGTTTATCTGGGCGACGACTTGTTTCGCCTGTCGGTCGATGGAGCAGTTGTTACAATAACACTGATGGCTGAGGCACGCAATCGCCTACATTTTAACTGTAATAAATGTGATACGCTCTGTGAGCATATCGGGGCGGCTTTTGCTTTGATACTTGAGGAAAAGACTGTGCTGGGGTTGGCTAAACCACCTGTAGAGCGGGTTCCTGCTGAAAGTCTGACTGAGGTAGAACTCATAGCCAGATCGTTGGAGGACCGACAGGAGCGAGCCAAAACTGAACAAATGACCGTTAAAAGCACCAAACCGCGAATACTATGGACGGATTATATCGTTACTAATTCACTATCCGGCAAGAGCTATCGGGTTGCACTTCGCGGGTGGGAAAGAGGCCAGTCGTATTGTTCGTGTCCTGATTTCAGGAAAAATACGCTGTGGACATGTAAGCATATTATGAATGTCCAAAGGAAAATGGAGCGTAAGTTCAAAGCTGCAACGAAAAAACGATCTTACCAACAAAAGGATTTTGCCATACATATCATTTATAACAAAAGCTTGGAATTGCGTTTGCTTTGTCCGTTAAAGACAGATGTAGAAGCGGCTAAAATTGTTAAGCCGATAAAAGAACAAAATGTAAAAGATGTGCATAAACTATTGCAGTGTATTCGCAGGATTGAAGCATTAGGCCAAAATGTAATTGTTTATCCCGATGCCGCTGAGTATGTCGACTTTTTGCTCCATCAGGAGCATATGACAAACCTTGTAAAAGAAATTCGCAAAAATCCTGCCAGTCATCCATTGCGAAAAAATCTGCTCAAGGCTGAATTACTGCCCTATCAACTCGATGGTGTTGCTTTCGCTGCCGGTGCAGGCCGTGCGGTATTGGCTGACGATATGGGGCTCGGCAAAACGATACAGGGAATTGGCGTGGCAGAACTATTATCTCGTGAATCTGCTGTTGAAAAGGTGTTGGTTGTTTGCCCTACTTCGCTTAAGTCGCAGTGGCGGAGTGAAATCCATCGTTTCTCCGACAGGGATTGTCAGTTAGTACTGGGCAGTGCAAAACAACGAGCAACGCAGTATGACAATGAGTGCTTCTTTACGATTTGTAATTACGAACAGGTTTTGCGGGATGTCAAATCAATTGAAGAAACCAGATGGGATTTGATTATCCTTGACGAAGGTCAGCGTATTAAGAACTGGCAAGCGAAGACTTCACAAATGATAAAATCGCTGCGAAGCCGCTTTGCACTGGTGCTTTCGGGGACGCCGTTGGAGAACAGGCTGGATGATCTGTTTTCCATTGTAGAATTTGTCGATGACCGGCGATTGGGCCCATCCTTCCGATTTTTCAATACTCACCGTGTCGTAGATGAAAGGGGCAAGCTGCTTGGTTATAAAAATCTCGATAAGTTGCGAAAAAAACTTGCACCAGTATTGCTTCGTAGAACACGCAGCGAGGTTATGAAGCAATTGCCTCCACGAACCGATGAAGTTGTCCGCATTGCTCCAACTGATGAGCAATACCAGATCAATCGCAGCCAGAAAATGATAATCCAGTCAATCGTAAACAAATCATATATTTCCGAGATGGATTTATTGCGTTTGCAAAAAGCTCTTCTTATTTGTCGAATGGCCGCTGACAGCACTTTCCTGGTCGATAAACAACCACCCGGATATTCGACAAAACTTGAATACTTGCAGGAACTGCTTGAGGAATTAAACGCCGAAGAGGATCGTAAGATAGTATTGTTTTCGGAATGGACAACGATGCTCGGGCTTATCGAGCCAATACTAAAAAAACTTAAAATGGATTATGTTCGGCTGGATGGTTCTGTGCCACAGAAAAAGCGTGCGCAACTCGTACACAAATTCCAAAATGACCCGAACTGCAAATTGTTCATAACGACAAATGCAGGCTCGACTGGTTTAAATCTACAAACAGCAAACACAGTGATCAATGTTGATTTGCCGTGGAATCCGGCGGTATTGGAACAGAGGATTGCCCGTGCACATCGTATGGGACAGAAAAATCCTGTGCAGGTTTATATTCTGGTAACAGAAGCAACAATTGAAGAAGGAATGCTTGGCACACTGGCTGCAAAAAAAGAGATTGCTCTGGCCTCATTGGATATTAATAGTAATGTTAAAGAAGTCGATATGGCCGGTGGAGCCGAAGAGCTTAAACGCAAGCTGGAAATATTGCTGGGCAGGCCAGAAGATGCGCCGCTTGATATGAGTGAATTGGAAAGACAAAAACAGCAAGCCAAAAAAGTTGCTCGTAGAGAAAAAGTTGCTGCCGCAGCAGGCGAACTGTTCACTTCAGCATTCAACCTGCTTGGCGAAATTATGCCACAGCAGTCAGATGAGCAAGCCCTGGAGCAGAAAAAAGAAGTGATAAGAATGAATCTGCAAGATTGCCTCGGAACTAATGAGCAGGGACAGGTAGAACTAAAACTGAAATTGCCAAACAAAGGGGCACTGGACAATATCGCCGCTGCATTGGCAAAATTGACGGGATAAAATCTATGAAATTGGGTCCGAAAGATAAGAAATATCAAATTTTGATTACAGGACAGGAACTCGAAGAACTTAAAAAACTTACATGGTCTATGGCCGAAGCTTTTGGACTGGATACAAGGATAGATAAATATCTCGGAAAAAGGCCCATAGGTTTCTACCCATGGGATTTGGATTGCCTTGATGATGCGATTTCGATGGCATTGGATGACGAGGATGAATACCCTGATAAAACCAGCGATGGTTACGAAACTTTAAAACATCTTTATGTCAAAATCCATAAACTCCACAAAAAGGCATACAAAGACGAATAATAAATATTTCGAAGGTTGAGGTGATGAAATCTGATTATAGCGATTTGGAAAAACTGGCAAGGAAAAAAGAAGATGATAATTGGAAGTTTCGTAGCTTTCTGAAATTCTACGAAAATATGTCAGATAAAGAAATTGATTCGCTCGTTTTTGAAATAGCTGACAAAATAGGTGATACGATTGAATGTACCAGTTGCGGGCGGTGCTGTAAGAAGCTCAAGCCCATGCTTTCAGAGAAAGACCAGCAACGATTGGCTGACCGACTAATAATAACAGTCGAACAATTAAGGCATCAGTATCTCGAGCATGATAACTCAGATGATGAGCCGGGATGGCAAATTAAAGGAACCCCATGTCCGTTCCAGAACGACAACAAATGCAGTGTTTATAAAGACCGCCCGAGAAATTGTCGCGATTATCCTTATCTTCACGAGCCTGATTTCACCTGCAGAACATGGGGAATGATTGAGAGGACGCTTACCTGCCCGGTAGTTTTTTATGTTATGGAAGAACTCAAAAAAGAACTGGATTTTGACGCGAATAAGTTTTATTATTAGATACCATGAGCATTACAGTTTTTGCAATATCTATCACGGCAGAACTTTTGTGGCTTTGAAAGCTATCGGACGATCATATAGCTGTAGGGCAAGCTGATTCTGTTTTACGGACTCAGAAGTTTTAACTTCTGATTAATAAACATGTTACGCTACTATTGATATATCGAGAGTAACGGGATGGACAGATACAGCAGTTCGATAATCGTCCACCCAACCGTATTTGTTGTAACTATTTTATTATCAATAGTTTGCATTTTTCTCGTTTTTCTGAATTTGCTCAAAAAAGCCCAAAATTGCTGTCGGCTATCTCGTCTCCGTTGGCATTGCGTATCGTCGGCTCGCCAAAGACATCGTAAGAGTAAGTCTCCACAACCTCGCTATTAGCATTTGAAAGAGCAACAACAGAGCCTAAGCCGTCGAAGTGATAGTAATATACGGCACTACCGCCTGTAACGTCAATCATTAAAATCGGCTCATCGATACCCGGGCCGTAAACGAATTTGCGGACTAATGTATCGTTTTCGTATTCGGCTATGACCTGATCGCCATCGTAAACATATTCTGTCGTATTGCCGTCAACGATCTTAGCCACGCGCCTGCCCGCAAAATCATACTTATAGGAAGCTACAGGGCTGCCATTTTCATCAACATCGATAAGATGGTTCTCACAATCGTAATAATAATCGTATGTGCCGTCATCGGCCAGATTGCCGTTATCGTCATAGCTGTAAGGAGTCCCGCCGACATAGGTGTATTGATTGAGACCATATCCATCGGTAGAAGTATAATAGTTTATAACATTATTGACAACATAATTCTCATTTCCCCCACCCCGCTCAATGGCAATAAAAAATGATAAAAACCCCCGATTTCCCCTTCCGTCATTTAACCTTCAATTCCCGTTTAATCCCGCGGCATTAATCTTTAATCTTTTCTGACAACGCAGCCGGGTTAATAAGACCCTCAAGGGCTAACTGTTTCTGCCACAGCTGCTGCTTAAGACGGCTCTGCTCGGTAGCTACTTTGCAAATCTGGTAAAAAATTCGGTCCTCACATGTTCGCAAATAAACCGTAAGCACAAGAAATGCCGTAATACAAAAAGCTGCAACACAAAAACGAAATTTCATCATAAATCCATTTAATGACAATTAAGGACGTGTAAAAAAATTATCTTTCCTTTTGGCTGGCTGTGGCTTCGGCTGGCGGCGTCAGAAATACTCACCCTACAACGAGTAGAGTTGCGTTTTCTTCCTTGCCAGCCTTGTCCTCGCTGATCCCAAAATAAAACCTAATTTATTTACAAGTCCTAAGGAATTCTCAGCCGCATCCCCACAACCAGGCTGTCTTCATCGCTCAACATCCGTGCATTGAGTTCAGTAATATCGCTAAACCTCGAACCATTACCTAATTCCCGCTCGGCTATCTTCCACAAACTATCGCCTTCGCGAACGACATATACCTTATCTTTCGTAGTCTGCTTCTTATCCGAGCCAAGATGCCTTGCCCCTATCGATTTGACCTTCTCAAACATCCCCTCAGCCAATTTCAGTGCCCCCGAATCCGATTCCGAACTGTTATCTTTCGCCGTCAGCGATGGGATAACCAACTTCTGGCCAACGTAAAGAGTATCAGGACTCTTGAGATATTCCCCATTAGCCTTGTATATCCGGTCTATATTCACCCGCCGATTGCCCTGCTGCTCGCCATAAAACTTCTTAGCAATACTGGCAAGCGAATCGCCGCTCTGCACGACATAATATTTTGAAACCTTCGACCCGGAATTTCCCCTTTCAGACGACGGCTGTGAAGCTGGCAATTCAACCACATATCTCTGTGACTGATTAGCATTATTGGCTTGAGGAGCTGGCTGGGCGGGAGTTTTTTGAGGTTCAACAACCGCGTAAGACGACCTGAAACTTGTCGAAAGTTCAGCCTTGCCGCCAAGCCCGGCATCTATAGCCGGTGTCTTATTGAATTCCGCTACCATATTAGTAGTCAGCTGGTTATTGTCGGAGTTTCGTAAATTCGGCAGGCCATTAACCACAAAGGCTATTATAAATATGAATACCAACCCTAAAAGCAACCCTATTTTTGCATCTGATGTCATCAGTAAAAACTCCGCTTTCTCACCAATCTTCTATAAACTACTAACCATCCGCCTGATGATTAAATTATTCAAATTCTATTTTCGTCCTATCGTTGACAACCGTTGGCACATCAGCTGATTTCGCATCTTCTGGCGATTCGCAATTTCGCGCTTCTCGCCCTCGGATTCTCTACAATCTCTTCTCTATCGGCAATCAGCGGCTTTTTCGTCATAATTTCATAAATTCCGTCTGCCTTTTTCTCGCGAAAATCATACTTAACGATCCTGTCCTCTAAGCTGTGAAAACTTATCACCGCTATCTCACCGCCGGCCTTGAGAATATCCGGTGCCGTTTGCAAAAGAACTTCGAGATTTTCAAGTTCATTATTTACAGCCACCCGCAAAGCCTGAAATGTCCTGGTTGCCGGATGTATCTTACTTCTTCTGCCCTTAGCCCGCTGACCCAAGGCCTTGCAAGCTATCGAAGAAAGCTGGGCCGTTGTCGTTATTTTCTCACTTTGCCTCGCACTTACAATAAACCTTGCGATCCTTCGCGAAGCCCTGTCCTCACCGTATTTATATATAATATCAGCTAATGATTTCTCGTCGGTCCTGTTAACTATATCGGCAGCAGTCGTTTTTAATCTTTTGTCCAATCTCATATCAAGAGGCATATTCTGCTGAAAACTCAAGCCGCTGCTAATATCCGCCAACTGGGCACTGCTTACACCAAGATCAGCGAATATAAAATCAACTTTATCGATGCCGTTTTTTTCAAGCACTGGCTTCAACTGCGAAAAATTCTCTCGAACAAACAAAACCTCACATTCAAGATCCTTCAATTTCTCCCGGGCCGAACGCAGAGAATCCTCGTTTACATCAAAGCATATCAAACGGCCATTCTTACCCAAATTTTGGCCGAACAGATAACTATGGCCTCCTTGCCCGACAGTAGCATCTACCATCACCGCATCCTGCGAAAGAATTATCCGCTCGGCCAGCGTCCGTGCTAATACGGGGACATGTTTTACTGGCCCAACCGATTCCATTCGTTTTCACTTTTCAAATAATTGTCAAAATTAAAATACGAACAAATACCCGCTATAAATAAGCATCTGCATTCATAATCAGACTGCAACTTTGCAGTCATTGGCGAGCAGGTTCCTTACAGCACCCGACAACTCAATGTTTGCAAATTTATCGACCAGCGCTTTCAGCCTTTTCAGCCTTTCGCTCATTACCACAGCCGCCTCACAGCTGTGCTGATCGCAAATCCGCTCGCCTCTAATAGTCTCTGACAATACATTGTAATAGTTTGATTCCATTCTAACCTCTTGCCTCCATAAGAGTTACAGCTCATTTTGAGCCGTCATTATATTTACAAAATTTCCTGCTGACGTTTCTGCTGCTTCAATACCTGCTGCCTCGACTGAGACATTTGTTTTTGATACCCAGCCATGTTATCCGACAAATATTGCTCCCAGGCCTCGTTATTCCATATTTCGATATGGTCGCGGACGCCGACGAGTGTTATGTGGTCGCTGAGGTTTGCGCGTTTTCTG
>JADHXY010000095.1 GCA_016782755.1 Phycisphaerae bacterium
GGCAGTATCTTTTAGCAGTTTTATGAGATTCTGTGGAGTGAGCATCTTGAGGTCGCTCTGTTTTTCAATGAAAGGCTTTACATCTGCGATAACTTTATTCCAATCAAACTCTGATACTCTCGTGGCAATATGCTGTCTCCAATTTTCTTCAGTCAATTCCACTCCTGACCACGCGGTCTGTTTTAGAGCATTATTTAATAAAAGGATATTAGGTTCCGGCCAGGTTCTGTCGGAAAGGTACCACATCAGATCGTAAACATCCCTGCCTTTGGTATATTTACGAGTTGTTAAAGCATGCAGCTTACCCGCCAACAAAGAGCTTTTGTCATAATGCTGAAGATTCAAAAGACAATGTTTTCTTACGATACTGGTTTCCAGTTCAGCTCCGGCTGGAGGGTTAGAATCAATTTCTACTTTGATTGAAATAACCTCAGGGCTAAGAGGCGATAGACCCAATTCATAAAGCAGGCCGGGGAATTTGATAAATGCGGCCCTTACTGTTTTGGCGGTTTTGGCTTTAACTGTTACCTCGTAGTCTTCCGCAAGGAACCTGTTCTTGACTTTTTTCATAAGCTCAGCAAAGTTATCTTCCGTACTTGTTTCCGTGATTGAGAAATCCAGGTCCTCAGAAAAACGCGGCATCGAATACAAAAATCTCAAGGCAGTTCCGCCCACAAATGCCCAGTCCACAAAAGCTCCGTTCTCCTGAAGGCATTCAAGTGTTCTTGCTTGCAGATACTCGCGGACAATACATCTGGCCAAATTAGTATCCTGAATTTTTCCGATCTGCTGTTTTAAATAATCTTTCATAATTCAATACCCTCGCTTTGGTCGAGAATTCTTTCAATATTGGCCAGTGCCCTGTTGAGTTTAGGGCTTTGGAATCTTTCTACGAACTCACGCAGCACCGCTCTGTTAATCTGCTCAAAGTTCTGAAGCCTGAGTTCCTCGATAAACTCAATTTCATCACCACCGCTGGCTAAGTAGATAAGATCAAGCAGCGCTTTCTCGGGATGTGCGATAAAAGCAGTTTGTCCGAATTTAAGTTCGACTTGTTGATAGCCCCAGAAGTATTTTTTGCTTACATGCCTGAATTCAAACCTGCCCAAAGGAGTTTCAATCGTTTGAGGCCTGCCGGTAGTGATGCTTGTAACAGCCGGGACAAACTCCGGGATCATTGCGTACCAGGACAAAGCAGATTGGAGACTTACATAAGAAGCCTGCTTTAGGCTGTTGGCGATGCTGAATGGCTCAGAAGTGACTTTTCTGTAAGGTTCTGCGAGGGTGTAAAGGCCCTTATGCAGTCGAATAATTCTGCCATCCTTGACCCATCTGTTGATTTGCAGTCTGATTTGGGCCAGATTTTCCCCGGCAGACAGAAATCTGACTGTAAAAACCGGCAGGACAGAGACTTTTTCTAATAAGTTTACAAACTTCATAGCAACATACTATCGTAAAAGATAAAATAATGCAATAGATATTTCGTCATAAAACAGCTAAAACTTGAGCAGATACATATAAAAGCAGGTAAAACCGGCGAACTCTCACTTTTTACTCATTTACGGCTTGCCTTGCTCAACTGACCCCAAAAACAAAAAACTTGTATAACCGCTGTTTTTATGCTAAAAATGCACATAATGGAGATGGGATGAATAAGTTTACATTACTCAGAGCAGGGATAGCAATATCTTCTTTGAAGATTTGTCCTATAAAAGAAACTTTTGCCGATTTTGGAAAAGATGATAAACTTCTTTACTACTTCGCCCCACGGTGCTATCTGATCACCACCTCTTCGAAACGAAGCATAATTCTAAAATCATTCAAACATAAATTAGGTTAATCCAAGTCCTAAATCTGCAACAGAATTTGCAACAGTTTGGCGCCTTTAGGCTACTATTGCGGTACTGTTACGCTTCGGTCACCATCATAAGTCGTTATTTAACAGTTATTAATCGTTTATTGATAAACACTTACAAAAGCCAACAACGGACTGAAAATCCGTTGCTCTTTCAATGTGTTTTTAGGTGAGCTTTTTCTGGATAAATTAACATAATTTTTGCCAAACTTGTGTTTTGAAAGCTCAGACCAACGCTCAGTCCATTACTACCTTTTTATTCCACTGTCCTACTACTGTCCTATTTTATGGGTCACGAATCGTGTGAGATCAAATACGAATAGTAACCTATCGTAGCAGATAATTCATTATAGAAAAAAGGTTTGCGTTCTAAACCCTTGTTTTATAAAATGTAGTGGAGAAAGCGGGTTCGAATCCCGCCCTCTCCGCCAATTATAGATAACTTACTCGCATTAGGTGTGAAGTCAAACTTAGATTTGTGCCAGTTTTGTGCCAATTTCAGTCTGAAAACAGTTCAGGACTCAGTTCCAGACCAGTTCCAAAAAAGTTCATAAGTCCTTATTTCATAAAAAATAAGTGCCTTATTTACAATGGATTAGAAAACCCCCGACCTTGCTCGACACGCAGGAGGTCGTTGGTTCAAGTCCAATATCGCCCAGTTTTTTACCCTGTCGACAAGTGATGTCAATAGGGTTTTTTTATTCCCACTCTATCGTAGCCGGCGGCTTGCTCGAAATATCATAAACCACACGGTTAACTCCCTTGACCTCATTGATTATTCGGCTGGAAATCGTACCGAGAACTTCGTAAGGTATCCGCGAAAAATCGGCTGTCATAAAATCGGTAGTATCAACCGAACGAATCGCAATAACATTTTCATAGCTCCGCTCATCACCCATAACCCCGACAGTTGATATCGGCAGCAAAACTGCCAGCGTCTGCGAAAGCTGCCTGTACAAGCCGGCAGCCTTTACCTCATCGATCAGAATCTCATCTGCCTCCCTGAGTATTGCCAGCCGCCCAGCCGTTATATCGCCTATCACTCTTACCGCCAGACCCGGACCGGGGAAAGGATGACGCCATACGAGTTCTTCGGGAAGACCGAGGTATTCGCCTACTACCCGAACCTCGTCCTTGAACAAATCTCTCAGCGGCTCAACCAATTCAAAACCGAGCTGTTCGGGCAAACCGCCCACATTATGATGAAGTTTAATATTCGCAGCCGGATTGCCGTCCTTCGATCCCGATTCGATTACATCAGGATACAAAGTCCCTTGGGCAAGAAATTTTACGTCCTCGATTTTCTTAGCCTCTGATTTGAAGGCCTCGATAAATTCCGCACCGATTATCATTCTCTTCTTCTGAGGGTCTGTAACGCCCTCGAGCTTACTAAGAAACTTATTTGACCAATCCACTACACGAAGATCGATATGGAAATGGTCTTTGAACATAGACACAACGGATTCTTTCTCATTTTTTCTAAGCAGGCCGTTATCTACAAATATACACACAAGCTGATCACCTATCGCCTTATGCAAAAGAGAAGCTACAACAGAAGAATCCACACCCCCGCTGAGTCCGCAAATCACCGTCGAGCTGCCGACTTGCTCTCGAACGGATTCTATCGTCTCCGTCACAAAATCGCTCATCTTCCAATCGCCCGCACAGCCGCAAATATCATAGAGAAAATTCTTGAGAATTACCGTACCCTTGGGCGTATGCGATACCTCCGGATGAAACTGCACACCGTAAAATTGTTTTTCATCATTCTTTATAGCCGCATAAGGGCATGTAGGAGTCGAAGCAAGCACATCAAAACCGTTTGGCAATTCCTTAACCTGATCGCCATGACTCGCCCACACATTCGTGCTTTCAGGTAATCCTGCCAGAAGATCGCTTTCATCCAGAACACTCAACTTGGCCCTGCCATATTCACGTTTTTTTGCAGGCTCAATCTTTGCACCAAGAACCTGAGAAGCCAATTGCATACCATAGCAGATACCAAGCACAGGCACGCCAAGCTCAAATATTTTTTCATCGCATTTTGGAGAGCTCGCATCATACACGCTTGCCGGGCCGCCGGACATTATAATGCCCTTTAAGTTCATATCCGCAAGCTTATCTACCGATACCGAAGCCGAAAAAATCTCCGAATAAACATTCAGCTCCCTCACACGCCTCGCGATGAGCTGCAAGTACTGGCTCCCAAAATCCAAAATTGCGATAGTTTCTCTGGACATAATTACCTTAATGAACGATCAATTTTCAAAAGTATAATTTGCTGAATAATTCGGTGCTTCCTTTGTGATCTGGATATCATGCGGATGCGATTCTAATACCGAAGCAGAACTAACCCGCACAAATTTCGCTTTTGCCCGCAGTTCTTCAATGCTTCGAGTTCCGCAATATCCCATACCCGCTCTTATACCACCCACAAGCTGATAAACAAATTCGCTCAGCGTCCCGCGATAAGGAACCCTTCCTTCTACACCTTCGGGAACGAGTTTGTTCTTGTCGGCCTGAGCACTCTGGCCATATCTGTCAGCAGAACCTTTCACCATCGCGCCAAGAGAACCCATCCCGCGATATTCCTTAAATTGTCTGCCGCGATATATAACCAATTGCCCCGGACTTTCCTTGAGTCCTGCAAACAGCGAACCGAGCATAACACTCGAAGCGCCAGCCGCCAAAGCCTTGGTAATATCACCGGATTTATTTATCCCGCCATCGGCAATAACAGGAACGCCGTATTTGTCTGCAACTTTCGATACATCAATTATAGCCGTTATCTGTGGAACCCCCACTCCGGAGATAACCCTTGTCGTACAGATCGCACCCGGCCCTATACCTACCTTAACCGCATCCGCTCCGGCTTCGATAAGCTCCCTTGCGGCTTCTGCTGTGGCGATGTTGCCGGCGATAATATCGATCTTATGTTTTTCTTTTATGGCCTTGACTGTATCGATAACATTTTGAGAATGACCGTGGGCGGTATCAACAACTATAACATCAACGTCAGCCGCGATCAAAGCCTCCACTCGCTCAAAATCCTTCACTCCAACCGCCGCACCCACCAAAAGCCTCCCGCGATTATCCCTTGCAGACAACGGAAACTGCTGAACACGATCTATATCACGCATCGTTATCAGCCCGACAAGATCACCGCTTTTATCGACCAGTAGCAGTTTCTCAACCTTGTGCTTACGCAATAATTCCTTAGCTTCTTCGAGAGTTGTGTTTTCCCCAGCAGTTACCAGGTTCTCTTTAGTCATTACCTCGCTTATCTGAACCTCATAGTTCTTGAGGAACTTCAAATCCCTGCGAGTAAGGATACCAACCAATTTTTTCCCCTTAACGATCGGAATTCCTGAAACATTCTGCTCATCCATAAGGTGTCGGGCTTTTATTACCGGGTCTGTCGGACAAAGCGTTACCGGATCAATGATTATGCCGTTTTCACTTCGTTTGACCTTTGCAACTTCCCTGCTCTGCTCTTCAATCGACAGGTTCTTATGAATTATCCCGATACCGCCTTCCTGTGCCAGCGAAATAGCAAGCGTTGACTCAGTTACCGTATCCATTGCTGCCGAGATAAGCGGTATATTGATCGTAATATTTTTTGTCAGCTTGGTATGGGTCTGGGCCTGGCTCGGAACAAAATCACTCTTCGCCGGCAAAAGCAGCACATCATCAAAGGTTATACCTTCTGCGGCTATTTTGTTTTTATCCATCTTGCTCTCCGGATTAAAGTAAATGCGGTAAATTTAACACAACAGTATAATATCCTGATTTCCCGCCGTCAAACTAAAATATTCCGTATCGAGCAATAAAAGCCATGTACTAAATCTAACAGAAGGTCAGGGCTGGTGTTGTTGCTTGTGTCCTGAAATAATTCACATCCTTGCATATTCTGATAGAACACAATCCTTTGTAAATAAAACAGTCGAATTCCGCAACAAGCCCCAATTGGAATTGGTATCAAGGGGAGTTCTAAAAATCGCTTTTGAGCGACAAGTAGTCCCGATATATCGGGATTGCTTCGCCCCAGCCGGAATCAAAAATATCCGCCTGTCCGCCAAAATAAATTTTCAGTGGTTTTCTTAATTAATACTCAATGAAAAATCTTTCGTAACCGCTCTATGTGTTTTCCGAACGCCAAGTGCCTTCAAAACATAGTTTTCAATCACAGCGTCCCAGCTCATCTCATTCGCTACCTGATAACCGTTTTGTATCCTTTCAGCGATCGCATCTCTATCTTCTGTAAGTAAAGAACATATCTTCGAAGACAATTCCGCGCTAACCGCCTCTTCAACTTCTTCTCTCTGATCGCGCCCGATCTCAATTGCCCGCTCAAAACTTACAGCCGCTTCGTGATCGATCTTTGTATAATCCGCAATCAAAATATTCTCGAATTCCCTGCCCCCAGTTACCCGTTTCACAAAACCGGCACATCCGCACACATTAGTAATCACACACAAACCGCCAAACGTCAAAGGTTCCAGCTGTGCGATCCCGAACGGTTCATAAATACTCAAGCCGAATTCAACATCGCTGCCGCTTCGAATATCCATCTCACACATATCCTCCGGCATACGAACTCCGCATCGGCTCCTGTCAAAACCAAACTGATTTATAAATACCGCCTTGATATTCCTGCTAACCGCATTGAACTGCTGAACCTTAGTATAAAACTCCGCCTCTCCGCCTGAAAGATCCGGCCAACTCTCACGATGTGCAACCGGCCAGCCGTATTCTTTCTCCATACCTAAAATGTCCGCCGTAGGTCTCTGCGAAACCTGCGTCGAAAGCAAAAAATAAACACCGCTCTGGCCTGTATCGCCAAAACGCTTATCGATATGTTTAAGGATTTCCAGATCACGCCACAAACCTTTACTCGTTACCAACCTGGTAACATGTGTGAAAATAGAGTCCGGCCTGTAACCAAGAAGGTTCTCACAATACTGTTTCAGCCTGTTCCGCGAAGAAATTTTCTCCTCAACGCTGATCTGATAAGACGGAATTCCGTTATAAACAATATTTATATTTGAATTCTCAAACTCGGCTCCCATAAATCGAAGCTCTTGAGACACGTAATCTCCCACTGCACATATCACATCACAATACTTAGCCGCATCGACATACGCATGCTTAAAATACCAGCTCTGATCCCCAAAAACCTCGTTTACACAAACACCCCTCTCAAGTCCCCTCTCAAGTGAATTATAGAACATTGTATCATGACCGGGATTCTTCTCCGTCAACAGCCGCATCGTCGCAACCTCATGCGCATAAAAAGCTGTCCTGAATTCCGCGGTACAATCGAGCTTAGCCGCCAAAACCGCCGGCATTCCCATAAACTCATGTGCTATTATCATAGACTTCTCGCCGGATACGCCTATTTCTTTCAAAGCTGCAATCGCAACCGGTGCTATCCGAACATACTGCTCACACTCCCATATCTTTTCGTAACGATCACTCTCAATACCGAACTGCTCATACATCCGCTTCTTAAAATGATCTACATGGCCCTCATAAGCCCTGAACGGATTAATAAGCAAAACTTCAACGTCACTTCCGACACCTGTCCTGTCGTCGAAAAAACGTTTGCTGCCATATACTATATTCGTCCCGAAAAAAGATTCTATCATCTCAAATTCCTGGTTGTATTTACTATTGCAAATACCGTCCAGAGACGAATAAAAAACCTCTCCCTCGTCACCAAGCCTCTGACTCCCTGCTTGATTAAGATCGAAAATGGGCCCTACAAGAATTGACCTTCCAACGGCATCGAGATATGGCTGGCTCGTAAAAAAACCCTGCAATACTGCACCGATACCGCCTACCTTACAAACCGCCTCGTGAGTGACATGAACTAATGTATCCTTGCTGTGTGACATTTCTCTTTCCTTCCGGGTCATAAATATTCAGTTTTTAATACTCTTGTCACTTAAAGCATAAGAAACCATGATTTATGAGCCAAACGAAAGGAAAAAATTTTAAATATATTTTTAACGACCTGATAAAAATCGCTGCAAAAGTCACTGTCAGCTGTTATTATGGGACTGCTAAAAATTACAAAAAATCTGTGGCAAATTTAACTGATGCAAGAACGCAAATTTCTAATAAATCCCGAAAGAACCTGCGCCGGAATATCAGCAAGCTCAGGCT
>JADHXY010000096.1 GCA_016782755.1 Phycisphaerae bacterium
ATATTTCAGTCTGCGGCAACTCGATTTTCTGTGTTAATATCTCACCGGTTTCGAGAATCGGTATCTCAACTGTAGAAGTTACAAACTCAATCAGACCCGTTTTTTCCGTAACTATGTTAAGCAGAACATGTTTTTTGTCCGGCGTGATCGTAGGTGTAACATTCAGTACTGTACCTGTTGGTATTTCATTGAAGTTATTCTGCAAATCGTTTGTGTTTGAACCACCGCCGCCGCCATAGCTTGTGCTCGTACTGCCGATATCCGGCGGTAAAGCGTAACGAATAGTCTTTTTGGTCTGGAAGACAGCAGATTCGCCGCTTAACACTGTGACTTTCGGTTCGGTAAGAGTTTTAGAGTCCCTGTGAGATTTAGTAGCTCTCAAAAGGAAACTTACCTGGAAATCATCAAGAATAGAACCATATCCACCACTAACCTGAGAAGCAAGAGTACCCGCAAGGCTTCCTGGGAGACCTGTAGTCGTAGGTTGAACAGCTTGCGAGGAGCTCTGGGTAAAAGTAATAGGTGTTAATTTGCTTCCCCATGCGCCATTACCATTTAACGTGAAATCAACGCCCAGTCCTATATCCTCAAGGAAATTCTCACTAACCAGAAGGAACCTTGCCTCAATCGACACCTGATGACCAAGTCTTTGCTGCAAATCTTTCAGGAGTTTTTCAATCTGCTCATGAACTCCTCGAGTCTGCAGAACAATCATCTTTTTTAATTCATAAAGCTGAATAGAACCACGACCGCCGGCATCAAACCAGGAATCAGGTTCAATAGTTTCTTGAATCGTTATTAAAAGAGTTTCGGCTCTTTCTGTAGCTTCCTGCTGGAGTTGAGCACGATCTACCTGCGTATCATCGTTAAAAAATTCCTCAAATGATTCTCCACCACTGCCGCCGCTACTACCGCCACTACTACCGCCGCTCCTGCCGCCGCTACTACCGCCACTCCTGCCGCCGCTCCTGCCGCCGCTGCTGCCACCAGAACCTGATGTTCCTCCGCCAAGGCCGCCAGAATAAAAATCTGCGGGCTTACCAAGCAGAATAGAAACATCATAAACACGTGTTTCTAAGGACTCCTGAAGCGATTCTTTTGTAGCTATCTTTATAACACCCCTCTCTATTGTATAACCAAGCTCAACTTCTCTGGAAACAGCTTCGAGCAGAAACTCAAGAGCAGTAAGCAGAGGCACCTGTGAAATAGGATCCATATTTGCCAGAGAAGTCTGCTCAATCTCCGCCATATCATATAAATTACTCCAGTTAACAAGAACCTTTAGCGATGGATCAACGGAATTTTTCAGCATATCTAAAGCTTCTGCAAATGACATGTCAGGCTCTAAATTCGACAGATCCACAATTGTATCAAGCTGTTTATAAGCAGTCTCGTTGGCAGGGTCCATGCCAGCTGACATTTCTACATCCCTTTTCTGGTCGATCTCACGCCAGTTACTGGCATATGTTATTTCATCTGCATATGGAATAGTAGAAGCATCAATTTTGCTCAGCAGCTTTACCCTCTCAATGTCAGCATCATTCTGGATTTCAAGCTGGTTTTTGAAGCTCACTGTATCATCGAGGGTATCCTTGAGTATAAGGGCATCATTATTTAATGGATCGATAGCCAAAAGGCTTTCGAGCTGCCCCAGTGCCTCCTCATACCTTTGCTGTTTCTGGAAAGCAATTGCATTACTGAACAACTCCGCAATCCTTTTCTGCCTGTCAATTTCCATTTGTTTGCGGTATTTCTCTTGTGCAGCAATAGCTTCCTGCTTCTTTTGCTCTTCGAGCGTTTTCTCTTTTGTCTGTTTTGCAGTGAGTATCTGCTCGTTTAGCTGTGACAATTGATTGTTATAATATTCATAAAGATCATCACCGAGGTGGAGCTGGTTTTCAATAACTATTCTTTGAGCACCCTCAACGGCCTCAAGAGCATCTGAAAATTTACCTTCATCAATAAGCAAATTTGCCTTCTCAACGGTACTCTCAAGAACAGCTTTTGCATGACCACGAATGACATTTCTTTTTCTCGTGATCACCTGGATATATCCGTCCTGCGGCTGCTCTTCAAGAGTTTGATCCTCTTCAATAATTTCGTCTTCGACAACAGCTTCCTGAACTGGCTGAGCCATATCTTCATCGGTATCAATAACTTCTATAACCTGACAAGGTTCATCCAGACACGGCTGTTCGTCAACTTCAGGAGAAAGGATTTGGTCAATTTTCACTATATAGTCCTCAGCTGCCATTCCCTCAGGTGCCATAAGAAGTTCGCTCTGGGCGACTTTTTCGAAACCAATACGAGCTTCAGGGTACTTGCCCTCTTCGAAAAGCTTAACGCTCTGGTCATATAAAAGTGCAATTTGCTTCAGCTCGTTATCCTCGGCAGGCAATTTTTGCTCGATATTTGCAAGACTTTTTGAAATAAGCTGCTTTTCTCGTTCAGTTAAATAATCACTATCCTTAACCGAATCAAGCTCATCCCTCGCCTCAGCAATAAGTCCCTGTTTTACAAGTGAATCGGCAGACTTAATCGCCTGAAGAATTCTTTCTCGCTCAATGGCACCTTTATGTGCATTGTCAAGTAATTGCTGGAGTTCAGCAAGCTCTTGCTCAGACAGATAATCAGCATAACTTAATGCTCTTAGAAATGATTGTTCTGCATAGCTGTAATAACTTCGTTCATACTGCTTTTTCCCAGCCTGCATATATTCTTTTGCCACCTGCTTGATGACTTTTTCCTTTCCGGAATCAGCCGCAAAAACACTCACCGACCCTACTCCTAAAAAAATCAGAGCGATAATGGCAACAGTTAGGAAACTTTTCATCGATGGGCAAAAACTTTTCAATCCGGACATCACACCCCTCCAGGCAACTTTCATAATATTTTCCTTAAAACAACAATACTAAAAAACGTTAACTTAGGATACTTACGCTACCTCAATATATGAAAATATAGGCAACTTTTCAAGAAAAAACCTGCCATTATCGTCCAGGAAATGGTAGCAAATACTCATAGTCAAAAAAAAGTCCCATATAAATGCAAATAATTGCACTTAAAACAGCATAAGCAATTGATTTAATCACAATATCGGACCTAAGTCAAGGTAGTTTTTTTTTGAAAAGTTAAAAAATAGATAAATTAATCGACATGAATTACCTTACCCACATTAACAATTCTCAGCGTTTTCACATTCTCAAATGTATACTTAAAGATATAATGAGCAAGAACCCTTGATGCCAAGCTAACAATAAAAAAATTTATTTTACGATAATTCTATCTAAAGAATTAAATAAGAACTTCCACGATTAAGGCCTATTCAGATTAAGTCGAAGAAGATATAAACATTAATGTTAAGAGAAGATTAAGATATGAACATCGATACCAGGGAAAAACGACTTAGATCGGCTTTGCGAAAAAGCAATGAATTGCGAAAAAAACAGAAACTTAAGATAGATATCTTATGCAATGATTTCTTGAGTCATAACCGTCAATTCATCGAACAGCTCAAAGGTTATGTCTTTGCGGCAGAATTCTTTAAGTCACTAATAGGAATCAGCGATTTTAATAAGTTACTGTATTCTGCATCAAGGCCGATATGTAGTCTGAAAAACGGCTTGGGTCTTGTTTTTGTTTTTGAAAATGAGAACAACTACGAGCTTCATTCATTTAATAACACGCTGGCGCCAGAATCGAAGAACGAGGGACTTGAAGTTTTCTTAAATCCGGCGGTTGTTCATGAAATTTGCTCCTCAAACCGAATATGCCGGATGACAGAGATGCTGGAACTCGGTTTAGAATGCAACCCCCTGCTTTCAAAGAAGATAGATGCAGCAGCATTACCGTTCAAGATCGGCGGCTCGCCCAAAGGTTTTATACTTTTGCAGATAAATGGTGAGGATAATTTAACGGATGAACTTATAGATACGGTAAACCTGATAACATCAGGGTTATCGAAAGCAATCGCTGGCTGTGACAAATTCAACGTTCACTGCCCGTAATATAAATTACGTGCTCCATTCCGCTAAAATAATTATAATCAAACGAATTGTTTGCTATTTTCGAGCAATTATTATTTAGTCGTCCCTGAAAAAATCAGTTTTGGGCGTTTTACGCAGCCAATTGGACCGGCCTAAATTTAAGTTGAGAGGGTGTAAAATAATACAGCTTAGCCTTAATTTTCTTGCAATATTGGTCGGCTGTATGTAAAGTAAGTGAAAATTTGTCAGAATGTGTTTTTCTTTTGAAATTAGATTTGTTTTTTGCCATGAGTAATATCCTTGACCACGACAATAGAATTAAACAATTCAATTAACACATTTCTATTGTAAACTGTGATTTAGTCGTAGTTAAGGTTGTAGCAGAAAATTTTTTCCAAAAAGAAATGTTTTATAAATTACGGTATTAAAAGTTTTTGCGCCTGTAGCTCAATTGGATAGAGCGTCGGTCTACGGAACCGAAGGTTAGGGGTTCGAGCCCTCTCAGGCGTAGTCAAAAATGGGTTGTGTCTTTACAAATATTGTGTATGAGTGGCAAGCTAATTTTGCATAAAGACTTACGGTATTAGGTCGTGAGTTCGAGAATGCTGGATTAGTTTTGATGTTTTTGGGGTAATTTGCTACAGTTCAAACGTAACATACTTTATTTAATGATGTTGTGCGAGTTCGAGAATTTTTTCGATTTACAGTAACATTGTAAATACTGCAAACTTTTTGCTCGATAACAGACAACTTTTAAGGGTTAATTCAACTCAACAACTCCGGCTACGAATTTATAGCATTTTTTTGGTGTTCGCTTGTCCGGGCTCCATCCGGGTGCCATACTTACCGTCAATAAACAATCTTTGCTGATATTCTCGCCCTGTTGCAATCGTTGGCAAACAGCAGGATCGGTAACCCTTAAGCTTAAAGTAGTTCCTTTACTATTAACAAAATTAGCTCGCCACTTGGCTTTATCATTTTGGTCCTGCTCAAAAATCACATTCTTATTGTTAATGAGTTGAAGGGACTTCCAGCCGTAAGTTGGTATCATTCTGAAACAACTGGCAGGAACATGGTCACGATTGTTGTGAAGTATTATAGAATCGGCTTCGCGATACTTTAACAAGTCTTCCGGTTTTACACGACCAATTTTTTTCCATTGTCCCGCTTTCAACAGTTTGTTCTCCGGCTGACAGCCATCGCCAGGGCCATGAGCATGGAGCGGGATTTCCAGCACATCCAGAATTTGAGGCTCTTTTCCATCAATTATTCTGGTATCCTTATCTATAGCTCGTTTTTTACTGGAAGATACCGGTCGTACCCATCGGCCAGACTGGTCTATGCCAGCAATGCAGCGGCCATTATGTTTGAACGAATTTGCAAGGCAGATAATTTTCATATTCCCACCCCTAGTTTAAATAGTATTCTAGTTGAATTTTTGACTTGAGCTAATCAGTCGTCTGGCTATAGATGAACGATTGAAACATTTTGCAAATGTTTGGCCAAGTATTCGGAAACAAGTCTGCGGTGACAATTGTCCGCTGTAGCCTCACTGCATAAGAAACAGGCCATATTCATATCTTGCGGGATGATATGTTTTTCAATCTGACGCTCAGTGATAATTGATTTGAATTGAGTTTCATACTGCTTCCAGCTAACCAATCCTTTTTTATAATCATTAAGTAGCTGCTTAGTTGGTGCCATAATTGGCATATGAATATATTCAGCGCAAACAATAGCATCCAAAAAATACCTTAAATCCTGCTTCTTGGTAAAACCTGCCAACTGAGAAGTATTATATAAACGAACATCTATAACTTTCTTTACCCCGGTCTGCTTGAGTATCGAGAAAAACTGCCGAGCATTTTTGCCGGCATAGCCTATTGTAAAAACTTTAATATTTTTTTCATTATCAGATTTACTCATTTCCTGCTCCAGCGTTTAGTCTGCTTTACTGTTTGAATCATACCCTTATCCTATATTATTAGCACGAAATTGCACTAATTATGCGAAAATTCTAAAAATATTTACTCCAAATTTTTGGTAACTTGCTGATAAATCAAGAGATATAATATTCAGGAAAAACTGTGATTAGCGAAATAACACATGCCTAATTGATTGATTTGCTTAAGTAAATACACTATAAAACGTTTTTAAACTTCCTTGTAAATCATGGGTTGTGGGATGGACAGATACAGCAGTTCGATAATCGTCCACCCAACCGTAGTTCTTTTCCCACCGTGACATTCAAAGACAAAGCATTATTTTCGGTGTCTAACTTTCTACTGTTTAGGACTTGCTGATAAATCACTTTCAGCACTTTATTATTTTTGGCTGTGGGGAGCTCCCCAAGGCGAAAAAGAACGTGCCTTCTTGTCAGCCCAGAAAGCTCTGGCAAGTTTTGGTACGAGATGAGTTGGAATATGCTGGCATATTTGCTTGAGAATGGTATATTCATGTTCAGCGGGTTTCATGAGTTACTCCTGATTGTTTAGTGAAGCGGATTTAACTCATAGGTGCAACTCAGTCCCCGCTATTTTAGGAGAACTCTCATATTTGATCTCCTATAGGATGGCTGTGCATTTTATGCTTTCGTAGCTTATAATTCAGAGATATGCGTAAACTTATTGAAAAAAAATTAGCCCTGATCCCCCTGCTGATCTACTGGCCTTTGCTGTTTATCCTGACCCATATACCACTGCCAAAGGCATCTGTCCAGATCGAAAGCTCGGATTTCAGCCTTCATTTTACCGCTTTTGTCATATTAGCATTTGTGCTTTGGTTCGCATTAAGTGACAGCAGGAAAGTTAATTTCTGCAAGAGCAAGGTTTGGTGGGCATTAGGGATATTAGCCGTTTACGCAATAACCGATGAGTGGCTGCAAGGGTTTGTCAACAGAACCCCTGATTTGAATGACTTTTTTGGGGATATCGCAGGAGCCGCGTTAGGATTTTTGATATTGAGCGTAATACCTTTTTGGGCAGCATCAGGATTGTTGGCAGCAGCAATAATCTTTGTTTTAAGAATTTACCACTTGGTAGAAATACCGGGCTTCATGCCCGGTTTATGGTTTATCTGCTACACTATATTTACGTTTATTTGTCTGAACTTTTTCAAATCGACAAAATTAGCAGGAAAAATTGGCAGCAATTGGATTGTCAATGGAATCATATCAGCCGTTGCTTTCCTTATATTCGTAGAGGTCATTTCGGCATTGACAAAAGGTGGGCTGGATTTAACCGAACCGGCTGCATCTTTGGCGGGGATAGTTACAGCCGCGGTTTTTTATTGCCTGCCGCTGTTCTTTAGGAAGGGAAGTAGCAGAAATACTACCGCTTAGTTTCAAACGGTGTGTATAAAGGATCGGCAACGACAAGCTGCCAGGAGTTGAAGGGTTGTGTTCGATAAAAGGCTTCCGCAACGGAAAAACCTTTTAGAAGTTCAGTAAAAAATTCATCCGGCTTCGGAAAGGCATGCAAGTAAGGTTCAGCCACAGCCCCAATCGTTACTGTTACCCCCCTGCTGAGCATCGCAGGACACCATTGGCTGCTTTCGGCATCACGAAGGTCTATTGCCTCCCAGCTTGCGATGTGGTAACCGATGGCTCCATCGACAAAAGTAAATGAATCTATATACTTTTTCAAGCTGTACCAGCCGCAATAAATAGCAGTATCCGGGCACTGGTTCTTACCAAAGAGGGATTGAGTCTTTTCCTCGACGATGGCCATCTCTGTATTCGATTTGAGCAAATCCGATAAATTCCGCAGTGACTGATCAAAATTGCCAAACGAAAAATCCTTGCCATCATCTGCAATGCCCCGTGAATCTATATAAACCTTCCCCACCAAGCCGTTCTTTT
>JADHXY010000097.1 GCA_016782755.1 Phycisphaerae bacterium
GAAAACCGCTGCAAGAAAAAAATCTCGCATGGCAAAAAAAGTCAACGCACTCAAAGCTAAAGCATAATTTCACCTAACTGCACAATCTTAACTTCTATAAGCGCCTGCAAAACACATCTGCAGGTGCTTTATTGTTTTTATCAAAAACACCCATTTCTTAAACATTACTTAAAAAAATGTTGTTTTTTCAATCTTACTAATACACAATGATCAAATACCCTTAAAGGGATTACTATGACGGAAATTATTAAACAAAAAATTATCAAACTATTAAAGCACGCCGACTACAGGCCGCTGAAAACCCCGCAACTCGCAAAAGCTCTCGATGTAGCAAAAGCGGATTATCCTGCCTTTAAGGCCGCATTAGAACATCTGCGTCAACAACAGCACCTGATTGTCGGCACCAGCGATGCTATCAGCCTGCCCCCGCTTTCAGGTAAATTTACCGGAACGTTTCGGAAAAACCCCAAAGGTTTCGGGTTCGTTATACCGCATGACCCAAAAGATGCAGACCTCTTCATCCCCCCCAGCTCAACAGCCGATGCAATGACCGGCGACACGGTAGTGGCAAAGGTTATTAAAAAAGGGATTCGCATGGGCCAAATGCGATATGCTGGCAAAATCGTCGAAATAGTCCAAAGGGCCAATAGCCGATTTGTAGGAACGCTCAAAAGAGAAAAAAAACAATGGTTCGTAATACCGGACGGCAAAGCCTTTTCCGAACCCGTGTTAGTTTCGGATGTTACAGCAAAACAAGCACAAAACAACGATAAGGTGGTCATCGAAATAATTGACTTTCCCAGCGATACCAGCTCTGCCTTTGGTGTCATAATAGAGGTACTCGGCAAATCCGGAAGATACGAAAGCGAAATAAATTCTGTAATCCATCAATTTCATCTTCCACACATTTTTGAAACCGAGTGCCTCGAACAGGCTCATCGGGCCGCCGCAGATTTCAAAGCCGAACCTCTCGAAAACCGCGAAGATATCACAGATAAAACGATTATGACCATCGACCCCGCCGAAGCTAAAGATTTCGACGATGCAATAAGCCTCGAAAAAAACCAGGGCGGCAACTGGGTACTGGGCATACATATAGCCGACGTAAGCACCTTCGTAACCCCCCAAAGCCATCTCGACCTTGAAGCGAGAAAACGCGGCAACAGCACCTACCTCCCGCAAAAAACAATCCCCATGCTCCCCGAAGTCCTCAGCAACGGTGTTTGCAGCCTACAGCCGGGTCAGATACGGTTGGCAAAAAGTGCATACATAACTTACGACAAAGACGCTAAAATATTAAACCGTCGATTTGCAAACAGTATCATAAAATCCACCCAAAGGCTCACCTACACCCAGGCAGACAGAATACTCAAAGGCCACACAAAGAATTTCGACCCGGATGTAATAACCCTGCTCAAAAACGCCGAAACCCTGGCCCGAACAATCGAAGAGCGAAGACGCAAAAACGGGATGATACACCTTGACCTTCCCGAAACAGAACTTGTTTTCGACAAAGCCGGACAGGTCATAGACGCCGAACCAGCAGACGACAGCTATCCGCATACGATAATAGAAATGTTCATGGTCGAAGCAAACGAAGCCGTTGCTTCACTGCTCGACAGACTCGATATCCCCTTCATTCGAAGGATACACCCCGAACCGAACAGCCTCAGCCTTAAGAAACTCTCACTACTGGTCAGATCACTTGGGGCAGGTTTGCCAAAAAAACCCACCCGTTCCGATTTACAGCAGCTTCTGGAAACGATAAAAGACACCGATGCCTCGCTTGCAATAAATCTTGTCGTACTAAGAAGCTTTGAAAAGGCCGTGTATTCCCCGCTGAACATTGGGCATTATGCCCTCGCCTCGACACACTATTGCCACTTTACAAGCCCAATCCGCCGTTATGCCGACCTGATCGTCCACCGCATTTTGAACTGCTACATCCAAAACCGCCTTAATTCTGCAAAAGAAACCGAAATATTATCCTCAGACGAATTAAACACGATAGCAAAACACATAACATTCACTGACCAGCAGGCCGAAGACGCCGAAAGGGAACTTAAAACCGTCCTCCTACTTCAGATGCTCGAAAAACAAATCGGCTCCGAACTCGACTGCATCGTTACAGGCGTCACCAGTTTTGGAGTTTTCGCCCAGTGCAAAAAATTCGGCATTGAGGGCCTCATCCAGACTCAGGACCTCGGCGAAGATAAATGGTACTTTAACAACAAAGCTCAGTGCATCACCGGCGAAAATTCCGGCCTAACAATCACTCTCGGCAAATCCATAAAAGCCCGGATCATCTCGATAAACATCCCCGCAAGACAGATGAACCTCGCCCCATCCGAACCTCTGGTCAGCAAAAAACGCAAACCGCCAAAGACAAAAATAAAAAATTCAAAAAAATCCCGCCAAAAACGCAAAAAAAGATAACCCACCTTTTAGCAGAACAACATCTGCAAAGAGTTTTGAGTGCAAGTAACTTGCTGAAGACCCACCGAAGGCGGATTATTCCTGTTCCCTCATGTCATTCCTGCGAAGGCAGGAATCTATTAAAAATAGCGATATAGCGTATCCATCTTCGTCATTTCGACCAAAGTGGAGAAATCTAATTTTTAACAATTTTCCTTTACTCTTTATCCCCTATCTGCAATAATACTACCCAAATAACTAAAATACTTAGCCCGCTACGTCGAACTGCTCCGAGGGAAGACGGGGACAAGTTGTGAAGAGAAGATGGAATTGTTTGTATGGTACATATTGGGCATAACGGAGAACCAGATGATTCAAAACACAATATCACTCCTTGCGGTAATATTAGTGGTTTTTCTAAACTACTGGCGAGAAGTAAGAACCAAACAAGAAAGTGAAAAATATCTTAAGAAACAAAAGTTCTATGAAGAACTGGTTGATTACTTAAACAAGGCCCTTTTTCAAGAGGATTGTTCCCAAGGTAGAAATTGGACGAAACTCTATAACAAATCCTTTATCTTTGCAAGTGATGAGGTTGTAACTCAGCTTAATTGTTTCTTTACCAAAATCAACGGACGAAGTGAGTTTCCGCATAGTGAATTAAAGGACACATATGCAAAAATCCTCCTTGCGTGTAGGAGAGATCTTGGAATTGGAAACAAAATAGTATGTGTGACTTCTTACCAAGCTCCTTTTGAGCAATAATGTATCTATAGTTTTTTTCTGAAATAGCAAATTATAGCAAGGCGTGTAACCTGTTTGCACACGCGGAATCATTTAATAAAGGGGCTTTGCTAATATGTCATACCCGCGAAGGCGGGTATCCAGTAATAATTTAAATATTCTTACAATAATACCAAACACAAGCAAATGAAGAATTATTATGTATATATTCTCGCTAGTAAGAAAAACGGCACTATCTATATAGGTATAACAAATAATTTGGCTAAGCGTATCTATCAGCATAAAACTAACCTGGTTGAAGGTTTTACAAAAAAGTATCAAGTTCATAATCTTGTTTATTTTGAGTATTTTGTTAATGTTTCATCTGCGATTAATCGTGAGAAACAATTGAAAAAGTGGAACAGGCAATGGAAAATAAATTTGATTGAAAAAGAAAATCCACAGTGGCACGATTTGTTTGAGTATTTATAAATATAGATTCCCGCCTACGCGGGAATGACAAGAGGAGGAAGATTGCTTCGCGGAATTTATGCCGAGCAACGCGAAGTGCTCGCAATGACAGCGATTGTTACTAAAAGGGTGCGTTGCACCCCAGCGACAGCGGAGCGGTTGAATCGGTACAAAATTTAGCCTCGCTATATAAAAGGGTGTATCACACCCCTCTATCTGGATAGCGAATGCTCCTTTGATGCCATAAAAAACACAAAAAAGATAAGCTGCCCGTTGAGGCATTGACATTTGTCCTTTATTCTGCGATACTTACACGAATATTATTAACTTGGAATTTTGGAGTAGAATATGAAAGCCGCAGAAATGAAAAAAGGCCAGACCATCAAGGTCGATGGCAAACTCTTTTCAGTAGTTGACTATCAACATGTAAAGCTCGGTAAAGGCGGAGCCGTGTACCAGACCAAAATAAAAAGCCTCGCAGATGGCTCTATACAAAACATTCGCCTCAGAAGCGAGGAATCGGTCGAAGAAGCATATCTTGACAAGCGAAAATACGAATACCTCTATTCTGCCGGCAGTGAGCATGTACTCATGGATATCGAAAACTACGAGCAGCTAGCTCTTGATGATGATTCTTTCGGCGACGGTCAAAAATATCTGAAACCCAACACACAGCTGCAAGTTAGCATGTATGAAGGAAAACCCGTCATAATCGACCTGCCAAATACCGTCGATCTTGAGGTTACCCAAACCGCACCTGAAATTAAAGGCGCTACAGCCACAAACCAGAATAAACCGGCAACGCTTGAGACCGGCATCACTGTACAGGTACCATCCTTTATCAAAATGGGTGAAATAATCCGCGTAGATACCAGAAGCGGAGAATACCTGGCACGCGCAAAATAAATTAAAAAAACTTTACAAAAAATATAATGCCTTTACAAAAAATCAGCAAAATACTATTAAAAGTCTTCGGATCACGTAACGAAAGGCTCATAAAAGCCTATTCGGCGATAGCCGAAGATGCCGCTCATTTCGAAGAAAACACAAAGCAACTCTCTGACGAACAGCTAAAACAAAAAACTTCGGAATTTAAAGTAGCAATAAAAAGCGGAATAGACCCCGCCAATATACTCCCCGAAGCGTTCGCCATAGTTCGTGAAGCAGCACGCCGAAACGTCCAGATGCGGCATTTCGATGTCCAGCTGATCGGCGGCAATATCCTTTACGAAGGAAAAATCGCCGAAATGGCTACCGGCGAAGGCAAAACGCTCGTCGCCACACTGGCTGCATACCTCGTACACATTACCGGAAGACACATCCACGTTGTTACAGTTAACGACTACCTTGCAAAACGTGATGCCGAATGGATGCAGCCGGTCTATGAAGCACTTGGCCTGACCGTGGGTGCTATCCAAGGTAATATGGATTCTGCCGGCGAAGAAAGAAAAAATCAGTATGAATGCGACATAACCTACGGCACAAATAACGAATTCGGGTTTGACTACCTGCGGGACAACATGAAAACCTCGTTGCACCAGATGGTACAGAGCAACCTCGAATACGCTATTATTGACGAAGTCGATTCTATCCTTATCGACGAAGCACGAACACCGCTTATAATCTCCGGCCCGGCATTTGATGATGTCACCAGGTATAAAAAATCCGACCAGGTATCCAGGCAGCTAATGAGTCTGCAAAGTTCATACGACCGTGTAAAAAAACAGATCGACACCGCAGAACGGACTATTGCAAACGCACAAGGTGAAATTTCGGAAGCAAAAAAAGAAAAAAATAGCTCACGAATACAAAAAGCCCAGAAAGTCCTTGAAGAAAATCAGTCAAAATTCCACAACGCCCAGGAAAGGCTTCTCGATCAGACACAATATTACGAAGTTGAATACGACAAAAAAGCCGTCCACCTCACACATGAAGGTATCGGTGCCGCACAGGAGATAGCCGGTATCGGCTCTTTCTTCACCGGTTCAAACATGGAATGGCCGCACCTGCTCGAACAGGCCCTCCGTGCCCATATTACTTTCGAAAAAGAAAAAGACTACGTCGTAATGGACGGAAAAGTCGTCATAGTCGATGAATTCACCGGCAGACTTATGGATGGCCGTCAGTGGTCAGATGGCCTTCATCAAGCAGTAGAAGCCAAAGAAACCGTCACCGTCAAAGAAGAGTCCCAAACCTTAGCGACGATAACATTGCAGAACTTTTTTAAGCTTTACGGCCAGATATCCGGAATGACCGGCACTGCCGCCACCGAATCCGAAGAGTTCATGAAAATCTACGGCCTTGAAGTTGCAATAATACCTACAAACGAACCATGCGTAAGAGATGACTGTAACGACCTGATTTACAAATCTATGAAAGAAAAATTCGACGCTATTGTCGAAGATATTAACGAGATCAGCGGCAGCGGAAGATCCGTCCTGGTCGGTACTGTGAGCATCGAAAAAAGTGAGGCTATCTCAGCAGCACTTCAAAAAAAATACGGCATAGAACATGAAGTCTTAAACGCCAAACAGCACGCCAGGGAAGCACAAATCGTACAAAAAGCCGGCCAGCATCATACCGAACGGGATGGAACCAAAAGAGGAAATGTCACCATAGCTACAAACATGGCCGGACGCGGCACAGATATAAAACTCGGCGATGATGTAAAAAAACTCGGCGGACTCCACATTCTCGGAACCGAACGACACGAATCACGACGTATCGACAACCAGTTGCGAGGACGAGCAGGAAGACAGGGCGACAAAGGTTCAAGCCAATTCTTTCTCAGCTTTGAAGACGACCTGCTCTCACTATTTTCGCCAGAGCTAATGTTAAAAGCTCTCTCCTGGGTAGGTTGGGAAGAAGGCCAGTCGATCTATCATCCCAGGATCAGTAAAATGATCGAAAAAACGCAGAAAAAAGTCGAAGAGCGAAATTACGAAGTGCGAAAAAGCCTGCTCGAATACGATGAAGTAATGGACTACCAGAGAAAGATATTCTATTCGAGAAGACGCCATATCCTCACAGGAAAAGGCCTCAAAGAAATTATTGATGAAATGATCCTCGATTCCATCGAAAAAAACTGCCGGCTGATGCTGAACGAAAATTATCACATCGAATGCATAATCGAATGGGCACAAACAAATTTCGGCGCAGACCTCAGGACATCTGATATAGCCAACCATGATGTGGATGAAATAGAAAAAACTATCAAACGTCACACAAAAGAAAATGCAGCAAACAACATCAGCATCTCAATAGGCGAATATCTCGAAGACTATCAAGACCCCCAAACATGGGACACAACCGGCCTTTGCAAATGGGCAATGAGTTCCTTTTCCGTCAACATAAACCCCGGCAAAGTCAAATCTATGTCACCTGAGGACATAGAAAGCCAGATAATTTCTGCCGCTGCCGAACAAATCGACAAAAAGGATTGCTCTCAGCTAATGGAATTCCTGAAAGATAATTTTGCTGCCAAAACTCTCGCCACATGGGCACAAAACAAATTCGATATAAAACTTGATACTGAACAGGTCACCTCGCTCAAAACCGAACAGGTAAAAGAACTCATCAAGGAAAAAACTACAGCTAAATATCAACAGCGTCAAATAGAGTACCCTGTAGAATTCGCAATGAATATGGTATTCGGCCCGCAAGGAGAGAATGTTTACGGCTTTGAGTCACTTTGCGACTGGGTCAAGAAAAAATACAACGCTGACATATCGCCTGATGATGTGCAAAACAAAAAACCTTCGCAAATACACGATGAATTGTTCCAACTCAGCAAAGCATACAATAACGGCCAGCTCGAAGAAGAGATAAACACAAAAACCGAAAAACTAACCGCAAACGAGATTATCGAATGGGCAAATCAGCGATTCGACACTTCACTCAGCCTTGAACAAATTTCCGAAGAAGAGTCGCTTGATGCAAAAGTCCTTGAAGCAGGCAAAGAATTCATCCGCAAGGAACTCGCTGACCTTGAAAAATATGTCCTGCTGCAAGTCTATGACGGCTCATGGAAAGATCATCTATATACAATGGACCATCTCAAAA
>JADHXY010000098.1 GCA_016782755.1 Phycisphaerae bacterium
CAGAATTTATGCCGATTATGACGCACTTCGCTATGCCGCAATCGATGCCTGGCACAAAGCTGCTCTCAATCCAGCTATCATTCAATCCGTCCGCCGAGCTCCCTATGCTGAGCGCATCGATTAATCGGAATTGGTATAAGGTGTAACTTGCAGCTTTTCGTTCAACTTGGTCGATTCGCAAAGCGACTAACGGCCTGCGACAATTGTAATATTAAAAATGCCGCCGTAATGAGCCTATCCGCCCGTGCCAACACCAGCACTCTCGCAAATAAACTTCCTCATATGTCCAGCCTCCTCCGAAAACGCTCAGCCAGGATATTATCAAAACATCCCCCTCTGTCCGACATACCGATCTTCATCCACCAGCTTTCAACTCACCAATAAAATCAACACGGGTATATTGGCTGCCCCAACAATACGCTCAACGCTGGCAAAAGGATAAGCAGTGAATTCGCTATTGATAAAATCATTATCGTAAGATTGTGCTCAATTGTTCAGACACCCTTGTATTAAACCCGTGAGCGCTTAATACCGAGCACACCGTATTACTTTCTGATGGAGCTTTTCTTCATCAACCAAACTTATGTCTCATGCCTGTTTTTTTGGCTCTCAGCAATCCCATCCGCCAAATTCTCTATAACAGCTTCGCCGCTTCCTTTGCAAAGTAGGTAATTATAATATCGGCACCAGCTCTTTTGATTGAATAGAGAGCTTCCATCATAGCCGCCTCTTTCTCCAGAAAACCGGCCTCGGCTGCTGCGTTTAACATCATATATTCGCCACTAACATTATAGGCTGCTATGGGGCAATGGAAACGCTCTTTAGCACGTGCTATGATATCCAGAAAGCAAAGTGCAGGTTTTACCATAACGATATCGGCACCTTCAGCAATATCCTGTTCAATCTCAATCATCGCCTGATTGCTGTTTGCAACATCCATTTGATAACTCCTGCGGTCACCGAATGCAGGGGCCGAATCAGCCATCTCTCTGAAAGGCCCATAAAAAGCCGAGGCATATTTGACCGAATATGACATAATCGCAGTTTCGTGAAAACAATTCTCTTCCAGAGTCTGGCGAATATAACCTACCCTGCCGTCCATCATATCCGAAGGGGCCAATATATCGGCACCTGCCCGAGCATGCGACAGGGCCACCTTCCCCAACAGTTCGCAGGTTGCATCGTTATCTACCTTACCACCTTTGACCACACCACAGTGTCCGCTTTGGGTATACGCACAAAGGCAAACATCGGTAATAACAAGAAGCTCCGGCACAGTTTTTTTTATCCCCCTGATAGCCTGTTGAACCGCACCTTCTTCTTCCCAGGCCTCTGAACCGATTTCATCTCTCCTGCTCGGAAGACCGAAAAGAAGAACCGCGGGTATACCCAAAGCTGCCACATCAGCAGCTTCCGATACTATTGTATCCGGAGAAAAGTGGAAACAATCCGTCATTGACGCAATAGGCTCTTTAATATTTTCTCCCGGACGCACGAATAATGGATAAACCAAATTATCAATACTCAGACTGTTTCCCCGCACCAATCTGCGCATATTATTGCTTGTTCGCAACCTTCTCATCCTTACTTCTGGAAATCCCATCATAGCATCCTTTATCCTAACTAACCTTGTCCTTATATTATCCACTCACCAAATGTTCGACAATGTGCTAAGTCTTTCTGTAAAAAATATTCGTGATAATATCTTTCCTGAGCACATCTAATCCAATCAGAAATTCACCATACTTTCGAATTTTTTTCTCTTAATAACGCAGCATAAGCAGGATAGCGACCATCAGTACTTATAACCGTTTACAAGTCTCCCTATCTGACATCTCAGGCATTATTTGCAGGAACATTATTGGTTAAACAGGATTTATGCCGATACTGAATTACTGTATAATGTCCTTAAACCAATCCCCGGCGAGAATAGCGTGGTCAACGAAGTCAACTCTGCCGTTTTTATCGATATCCGCGCCATCGCACCAGCCGTTTGTTTCGTTGCAGTCCTGTATCAGCCAGTTATCCACGATAAATTCTAAATCCTCATGGTCAACGCCGCCGCTGTTAATGTCTCCGCTAACTCTTGGCGAGCGTATCAGCTCGATTCCATCGCCTGTTTTCAGATTGCGGGTATATTGCTTTTTTAGCGATTCTTTCCAGTGCTCGTGGACGCCGAGACTTGCCATGGCTGTACCATCGCCTTCCGGGTCGTAAAATGTTCCCGAAGGAGGGTCGTTTGCCAAAGCCGCCTCGTGAAGATAATTATCGATAGTGTCACCTGCTGCCATAACGTCGGGGTTGCTTTCTTCCTGTATCGTTGGCTCGTTGCGCAGAAAGTCCAGCGCAACCGATTCGATAGCAACGCCATCCTGAGAAGCGAAAATGCTGCTGGTCCAATCATTATTAAAAGGTGAGGACTGCCACTTGGTAGAATTCGATACCTGACAGCCCTGATAATTGACGGCGTAAAGGGCATCGACTAAAAAGAGTACGGTTTTTTCGCCAACGTCCTTATTTCCCATCAAATCCACCAGTGCGTTGTATGTCCCCATCGGGCGTTGGTAACATGCCCAGTCGGGATTATCCAGAGCGAAATCGTGAACGGCTATGTATGGGTGGACACCGGCGCCCTTTGGAGCTCCGCGGTAAGGGCCGAAGGGTTGTCCCCAATCGGAATCGGTACAAAAACTGCCGAAATGATTTTTTGCACATACCGTTATGCCGCCGAGTGAGTGTCCTTTCAGGTTTGCCAGATTGATGATGTAATCGGCGTCAGTAACACAGGTGGGTAAATATGTATCGCTTCCACCGTACGGCTCGGTCGGATCTTCTAAATCGTCAGACCAATATACCCGAGTACTCCAATCCCGCACATATTGCTCACGACCGTCGCCGCCGGTCCACTCGACAAGATGAACATCTGGGAACTCGGCTTTGCAGGGGATGTAAAAGGCATCGGGAACCTCGGATGTCGCATCGTAAAATGTAACGTAACTGTCATCGATGCCGGCATTGTCTAACTGTCTCAATATTGCTACGGCTATCTGTGGTGCGGCAAAACAATTATTGTTGGAGATGGGGTGAGATGATGCGTCATTGCCCGAACCTATGATCTTGATGGCGATTTTTTCGCCGGCTTGATAGCCTATGTTACCTTTTCCGTGGGTCTGATTGAAATTTTTGAAAAGCTCATCCCAGGCCTCGGTTACAGTAACATCGTCGCCAACAAGATCGCAAATTGCGTTGGCCAGCATGTTACTAACTTGCGTCTGGTCGGTGTTAGTTGCCTGCCACCAATAGCCCGTTGTGCCGTTCCAGTTTGTCGCATCGGGGTTATATTCCCAAATAACGCGCCCGGGATTGATACCTCTGGCTATTCCAAGCGAGACGTTAGGCGGGTCGCCCGGTACATACCAAGTTGGGTCCGTTGCCCAGCCCAACTTGCCGTTCATGGACATGGGTAAATAGATAGCGGCTATGCCTATAATCAGGCACAGGCTTGCTATTGCGAAGTGCGACCTGCGAAACAGGCGTTTGGCCCTGTGGAAGGCGGCGATAGAGCCGAGAATCCCGATTAGCCAGATGACGAAACCCGAAGCTAAAGGCGCTGCAACTCGCTGGCAGGGATATGTCGCTCTGCTGGGCTTGGGGATGACACGCACCAGAAACCAGATGAGTGCTATCAGACCGGTTATAGGAAACAGCCACTTGAGCAATCTGTGTTTTAATTTTGGTTCTGTGGTTTTGTTTGTTTGAACTGACATTTTCGCACCTCCGCGATATTAATTCTCTTTCGTTCCAGCCTAACTTACAAAACTGGACGTTTCGACTGAAACACTAAAAAACTCAGTGAACCTCTATTTTACTTGATCATTACGATTATAGCATTTATCGTCCGATAACCAAAGAAAAATTCAACCCAATGGCTCAAATACTACCACCTAAACCACATAATTTGTACTGAGTAATTAAGAAACCACCGAAGCCAAATGCTCGAAGACTATAATACTCTCTACGTGTATGTCGCAAGGACAATGATTTTCTTGCCTTTGAGCAGATTATTACACAAATGAATGATTCTTTTTCGCCTTATTATCTGCGGACAAGTATATGTTAAGAACATAGGTAGCAAGGTTTTTGAGTATGAAATTTACGGCAGGTTTACAGTAGGTAGCAGATTTGTGAAAAACGATGACTGTGATTATTATGGTCCAGAAACAGAGGCAACTGAAGCTGAGTGGGAACGACAATTTCAAGCTGAAAAAGTAGCTTATTGAGCCAAGTCGAAAAGTCATTGTTTGAAAATGGGCGATACAGGACTTGAACCTGTGACTTCCTGCTTGTAAGGCAGGCGCTCTAGCCAACTGAGCTAATCGCCCGAAGTTGAACAAAATACTACTTTTTATCCCTTGCGTCAAGACTTTTGATAATTTAAACTGCTATTAATGTGAACTATAATAAAATTTTCATAAAAATTGCAAAAGGAACTGAATATGACTTTGCTCGAAACAATCAAAAAAAGATACTCTTGCAGAAATTACATAGACAAGCCGATAGAAAACGAAAAAACCGCTCTAATATTCGAAGCCGCAAGGCTCGCACCATCTGCGAAAAACTTGCAGGATTGGCGTTTTGTGGCTGTTACTGAGCCATATCTGAGAAAAAAAATCGCCCATGCCGCCAACGACCAGGTATTTCTGGAAAATGCCGCTATGGTTCTGGTTGCGTGCAGCAATGCCGAATATGTAATGGCTTGCGGACAGCACATCGGGGCCATCGATGTATCAATAGCTCTCGAACATATCGCATTGCAAGCCACCGAACTGGGTATTGGAACCTGCTGGATAGGCTCTTTCGATCCGAAAAAAGTCAAGAAAATACTTTCCATACCGGATGATATAATGATCGTGGACCTGATGGCGATAGGATACTCAGCCGACACTCAAAGGCCAGCCCAAAGAGAGCCGCTGGAAAATATTCTTTGCTACAATAACTGGAAATTCTAAACGGCTTGCAAAACTTCTGACCCTATTTGCGTTCAGAAATAATAGCCTCGAGCCTCTCAAGCTCACCCGGCTTCATATGATAACAATGCTCATCGTCCGGGAATTTGCCGCTTCTGATATCGTCGGCATAGAGACTAAAACTCTTTGTAAACTCCACGGCTAAGTCTGCATATTTTTTTGAAAATTTCGGCATCTTCCCACAGGTAAGCCCCAATATATCCGGTGCTATTAGAATGTTTCCATCGCAGCCAGCGCCGGAGCCGCAGCCGATGACCGGAATTTCAAAACTCTTCGTCACTATCTCCGCAACATCCGTTGCTGTCCCCTCGATAAGCAGCATACTCGCACCCGCAGCCACCATCCGCTTACACTGACCTATCAACTCCAAACCCATCTCGGCTGTAGTACCCTCCGCCCTGAGCCGGCCCATCTTGCCAATACTCTGAGGACGTATCCCAACATGGGCCATCACCGCCATGCCGGCGTTACTAACGGCTTTGACAACATCGACGTAAGCGTCACTAACCTCTATCTTCACAATATCAGCACCGGCTTCAGTAACGAATCTGCCGGCGTTCTTCACCGCTTCGCCAATACTGACCTGATAGGATAAAAAAGGCATATCCGCAACCAGACAAACTTCCGGTGCTCCCCGCCTCACTGCGGCTGTTATCGCAACCATAAAATCCATGGTTACAGGCAGCGTAGAATCGAAACCTAACATCACCTGGGCTGCTGAATCACCGACAAGCAGCATCTCAACGCCGCTTTCTGCAGCCAATTTTGCGGTTGTGTAATCGTAACAAGCCACAGCAGAAAATTTCTTACCGGCCTGCTTAGTCTTCAAAAGATCGTATATTTTTATTTTATTTGTCATTTTCAACCTGATCTTAACAAATTACTAACAGTAAAACAGTTAAATTATGAAACACTTATGGTTTTATCAAGAACAAAATAATCCCCACTCAACAGCAAAAAAACAATTTTTTTACCAAAAAATCAAAAAAAACACATCTTTCTTAACTTATTTCCCCTTTTTTTCAATGATTATTGTAAATTTATTAAAATTCTTTAAAGATTTAATAAACATTTACTCGATTAAGACTTAAGTGTTGGTATATTTATATTAACGGGAAACATCAAAGGGAAATGAAGAGTCTATAGTTAAGCTTATCTATTTACTGTTCATCACCCTCCTCCGAAGCCAGATCCTCGATTTTTGAGATCTGGCTTTTTTTATGCGCCCATACTCCAGCATCAATCAAATAAAGCACCTCATAAAATTGCCCTCGTCACCTTAACAACGTCACCCATTTCTTTAACATCATGCACCCGCACGATCGAAACTCCTTTAGCCACACAATGCGCAACTGTCGCCGCTGTCCCGAACGACCTGTCACTCGCCACGTCTCTGCCCGTCAATTCGCCGATAAATTTCTTTCTGCTCGCACCGACGAGCACCCTGTATCCACTCGCCACAAATTTATCAATATTTGCAAGCAGCTCGATATTATGCTCCAGCTTCTTACCGAACCCAATACCGGGATCGATGAATATTTTCTTACGGTTGACACCCGCTCTTTGAGCATCCTGCGCCCGTTCCAAAAGAAAATCCAGAACCTCACCGACCACATCCGCATATTTTGGCTCGTCCTGCATAGTTGCCGGCTTACCCTTCATATGCATTAGCACAACAGCAACCTCGCTCTTTGCCGCAAGTTCACACATCCGCTCATCGGCGAGTGCCGTTATGTCATTTATCATTCCCGCCCCGGCTGCAATCGCCGCTTTAGCAACTTCGTAATTAAACGTGTCGATACTAATTGGAACTGTCACCTTGTTAGCCGATTGCTCTATTACCGGCACCGCTCGCCTTATCTGCTCATCTGCATTAACGCCCACCGACCCCGGCCTGGTTGACTCTGCACCAATGTCAATTATCGCTGCCCCTTCTTTTTGCATTTGGACGGCATGACTTACAGCCGCCTCTGTATCAAAAAACTCCCCACCGTCACTAAACGAATCCGGCGTAACATTCAGTATCCCCATTATCAAAGTACCGCCGGAAAAGTCCAGTTCTCCGCCTTTCCATTTCAACACTTCCGCTAATTTCCCACTCATCTGCGAACCCTAAAACCTAACCCCGCCAATTTTTCCCGCAAGCTGTCACTGCCGCCTTTCAATATAATCTCCATATTACCAAATTCCCGCCGAACACGGTAATTCTTACGAAAACCATCGAATATCGCACAACGATTTTGCTCTTCTGTTCCGATCACACTCCGCAACCCTGCATCATCTGCCATAATATCATACACCCCACCCACGGCCTCTCGCAATATCATCTCATCGCTTTTGCCCCCACATTCCAACTCCAAAACCTCAACCTCCGCTGGCGGCAGAAAACTCTCAGCCGTAAATTTCTTAGCAAGCCCAAAATAATCACAGACCGAATCATAAATCATCATCATACCACCAACCTTACCATCAAACGAGTACCCGGCAATATGAGCAGTACCAATATCCACCGTCCGCAAAAGACCCTCATCGATACCCGGCTCATCCTCCCACACATCCAAAACACATCCGGCTAACCCGCCCGCCCCTATCGCCTCTTTCAAACAACCCGTCTCTACAACC
>JADHXY010000099.1 GCA_016782755.1 Phycisphaerae bacterium
TATGCGGCTGCGAAGCTGGTGGAACTGACACAATCGGATAAGGAAGAGACGGCGCGGAAGGCATGTCTTGATATTATATCGATAGAATCTGGCGAAAGTGAGGGGTTGGGTGAGCAGGTGGATGAAGAGCGGATACCGGATGGGATGACAAGTAAGCTGCTGGCGGTGTTGGCGGGGAAAAATGTTGAATAGTTTTTGCGAGTGGTTAGAATGAATTTTTGGAAATATTGTAATGTTTTAGCGGAGTGGTTTTTTCGGTGTCGTCCGTAGTAATTTCGGCTCCGACGAGCTTGTTCGTAGCCCATTCTCGCCGGAATTACTACTCGATTTGTATTTAGGTGAGTTTTTGTTGGCATTGCTGCAATTAGTTGTTGTGTTATGAAATTTTTAGAATATATGAAATTTTAGGAGAAGCAATGAAGATAGCGATAGGTTCAGATCATGCGGGTTATGTTTATAAGGAAGAGCTGAAAAAGTTTCTTGGTGAACTTGGTCATGAGGTAGTGGATTTCGGTTGTGGTTCGACGGAGTCTTGTGATTATCCTGATTTTATTAAGCCGGTTGCACGTGCGGTTGCGGCGGGAGAATGTGAGAAGGGGATCGTTCTTGGTGGCAGCGGTAACGGCGAGGCGATGGCTGCGAATAAGGTTAAGGGGATTCGTTGTGCGTTGTGCTGGGACCTTCGGAGTGCTCGGTTTAGCAGGGAGCATAATGATGCGAATGTTCTTAGTCTTGGTGAGCGGATGATGAGTATATCTGAGGCGAAGGAGATTGTTGAGTTGTGGCTTGGAACTGAATATGAGGGTGGCAGACATCAGAGGCGGATCGAGAAGATTGAAGAGGTTTGAGGATTTTTTTAGAAACGGCGTTGGTAACAAATTAGCCATGATACGAGGCTATGGAGCAAATGATCACTATACGGGAAATGACAAAACAAGATATATCGCAAGTTAGTGAGATGATGTGTTCTTGTTACAGGTGGCTTGGCAAAGGGAATGATTTTACGGAGCAACAAGTTGATTATCTTGTGTCCGAGCGTGGGTTGATTGAAATGATTAGGAATGAATCGCAAAGTCAAATTTACCTTGTTGCGTGTATGAACAATACGGTTGTGGGGGGTAGCAGCGGTGAAAGTTAATGAACTCGCAAAACTTTTTGTCGACCCCAACTGTCATAGTCAAGACATTGGAACTATGCTATTTGACTCGGCAGAGCAGATTATCAGCAAAGCCGGATATAAAGAAATGATCGTGGGCGTAATGGCTCGTTCGGCTATCGGCTTTTATAAGAAAATGGGAATGTCGATATTTGAAGAAAAAACACCAGAAGCAGGCGCATTTGCTGGCTGCAAGATTCCGCTTATGAGAAAGGTTTTACGGCATGCTTAAGTTCAAACAAATAGCTGAATATGAACCAGGAATAATTTTTTCTTTGTTAAAGAAGAGTTATGAAAAAGTATGGAATGATAAGTTAGAGCAATCTTTAAGGGATTCCGATAAGGAAGTTTTTGAGAACCCTGATACAGTTGGAGCTTGTATTTTTATCTCGACATTAAACGGTAAAGCCGTTGGTATGGCATCGTGGGATCCAAGACAAGGGCCGGAGGTTGGAATAATCGGGCACAGTTGTGTTTTGCCAGAATTCCAGGGCCGAGGGTTTGGTAAAGAACAAATCAACGAGATACTAAGGCGATTTAAATTAAATGGATTTGCAAAAGTCCTCGTGACTACAGGAGAAGAACCGTTTTTCAAACCGGCTCGGAAGATGTATCTATCCTGTGGATTTAAAGAAACAAAAAGATATGATAGCTGCTACAATCCACCATATAAATCGATAGATTATGAGATTGAATTGTGAGTAATACTTTTAGCGGAGGATTTTTATGATTAAGGTGAAGAGGATGAACTCTGTTGTTTTGGCGGTTCGGGATATTGAAAAGAGTCTGGCCTGGTATGAGGAGCATTTTGGTTTTGAGAAACTCTATGAGGTGCCTAACGGCGTTTTGATCGGCGCAGACGGGGTCGAAGTTGTGCTTTCGCAAGTTGATGAGCCAGAAAAAGCAAGGAAAGCTGAGGAAGCAAAGGATGTTTGTATCAGATTATTTGCGTTTGAAGTTACGCAGCAAGAACTTGAACGAGCTGAAAAAGAATTTCCTGAAGAAACTGATTTGGTTCAGATTGATCATCCGAGATACAGAAGTTGTATCATTGACGACCCTGATGGGCACTCGATCGAGTTGTATGTTGACAAAGGTTAGATGACGGGGATATTTTTTGTTTTTGCTATTTTTGGAATAAAAAAAGAGAGAGACGAGCTTTCCTTTCGTTTATTGTTTTTGTAAGTCTCGTCTCTCGACAATAAGATTTGAAAAAATTTGGTTCTAAACTCCTCCAAAACCATTTACTTTTTTGTTTCTATATAAAGTATAAACCAAGAATGGTAGAGTGCCAAAAAATTTTCGTATTTTTTTAGTAAAAAAGTTTTAAGAAAGGGGAGTTTTTGTTAGTAAGTGACAAGCAGGAATAGATTTGCCGATATTGTAAGAGTAGGAAAAATAATTTAATGGGGGATATAAATTGAAAGAAGCGATGGGGGTATGGCGGGCCTTGAAGAGGGAAGTTGTGTCAAGTAAGGTGGATTTACGCAATTATGTAAAGGTTTTTTTGGGTGTTGAGATTCCGGATATTGTTGTGTGTGAGGGGCATAGCAGTCCGATGGATTATCTTTGGCATTGTTTTAATAGTGACTTTTGCGGGGTGCGGGGTAATAGTGACGCGATAGTGTGGGCGAATCGGGCTGGCGGTAAAACTCAGCTTGCAGCGATAGCTACGCTGTTGGATTGTATTTTTAAGGATGGCTGCCAGGTTCGGATACTTGGCGGGTCTGGGGCGCAGGCGGGGAGGATGTATGAATATTTGCGGGGTTTTTTGCAGAGGAGTTTTTTGGGTGATGTTGATGGTAAGATTTTGAATAGCGGTTGTAAATTTTTGAATGGTTCTTCGGTTGAGGTTTTGACTCAGAGCCATACGAGTGTTCGCGGTCAGCATATTCAGAAGCTGCGTTGTGATGAGGTAGAGCTTTTTAGTAGTGAGGTATTTTCTGCGGCGAAGTTTACGACTCATAGCAAGGGGTTTATCAATGCGAGTATGGAGGTTTTGAGTACGATGCACCGGCCTTACGGTCTGATGCAGAAGCTGGTTGACGAGAGTGGTGATAATGGGACGGCTTTGTTTAAGTGGTGTCTTTGGGAGGTGATTGAGAGGTGTCGGGATAGGGAGTGTTCGCAGTGTCGGTTGTGGAATGATTGCGGTGGGCGGGCGAAAGAAAGCGATGGATATTTGAGTATTGACGATTGTATAACGATGCGCGGTCGGGCGAGCAGTGCGGGATGGCAGAGTGAGATGCTTTGCGAGCGGCCTAACCTTGAGGATGTTGTATTTGATGAATTTGATAGCGAGGTGAATGTAGTTGATGTTGGGTATGATGAGCGGCTGGGACTTTATCGAGCGATAGATTTTGGTTTTGTGAATCCTTTTGTTTGTTTGTGGATACAGGTTGATGAGGATGGAGTTGTTCGGGTGATAGATGAATATATCAAGAGCCGTATGACGGTGGAGCAGCATGGAGAGGCGATCAAGAAATTGACACCATGTTCGGAGGAGTATGTGTCTGGGACATTTTGCGATCCTGCGGGTGCGGGGGTTAATGACGTGAGCGGGACGAGTGCGGTTCGTGAGTTGCGTCGGCTTGGTATTAAGGTTAGTTATCGCAAGAGCGGTATACTTGAGGGGATCGAGCATGTTCGGCGGGCGGTTCTTAGTGGAGATGGCAAGAGGCGGCTTTTGATATCTGGGCGATGTCGGCGGTTGATTGAGTCTATGAGGTGTTATCATTATCCGGAGAAGATGAGTGAGAGTGAATTGCCAGTGAAAGATGGTGTTTATGACCATGCTATAGACGCTTTGCGTTATTTTTTCGTGAATTACAGCCGGAAATACCGTACTTTTACGAGAAAATATTAAAAAAAGTGAAAAACCTCTTGTTTTTTTACCGATATTATGTTATGTGTAATATCCAATTGTTAAGGGGAAACATTATGGGGAGCGGCATTTAGGGATAGGGAGAACTAAATGAGGCAGAAGCTGATATTGCGTATTGAGACTTTGCGGTATGTGATGGAGAGGGCACGGTATAATTATCTACGTGAGATGGCAGCGGAGGAATTTAACCGTTTGTTAGATGTTACGATTGCGAAGTATGGGGATAAGGTGACTCATATCGGGAAAATTGATACTCCTAATGTGAGTGGGCTTGAGCAAAAGCAAGTTGAGCCTGAAGAGATGCTGGGTAAATGTGAGCAGCTTAAAAAGGTTCTTGAGACAATGGTTGACTGAAAGAGAATGATATATCAGATGAGATGTTCTCGGTAAGCAGAGTAAAGTCTGGAAGCAAGCATGTCCAAAAGTGAGATAGTTTTTTTGCAACTTAGTGATAAAAGTTGAAATTTCCATTTATATAACAATTAAGTGACATTTCGGTTTTATTTTAAATCACTTTTGTCCAAGATAATTGTTTTGCAGGTCAACCACATAGATTTTGCGGCAAGTACGATTAGCGGTATTTATAAGGAACGTTGGCAGATAGAATTGTTTTTCAAGGCAATTAAGCAGAATCGGCAAAAAATGCCTAAAAAAGCTTCGAGTCATTTTTGAACTCATAGTGCACCTTTGCGTATTTATAGCACTTGACCAATACTTACGCTTTGAGTATATTAATCGCTGTATCTTGAGTCAAATATGTAACTTAGCAAACTAAGCTTGTTTGGAAGGATAAACTTAAATAATAGGAGAAAAATATGTTTCACAGTATGGAAAATGTAACCGCATTTATTTCAATGCCCGGTGGTTGGGAATGGATTGTAGTTTTGGTTATCGCTTTGCTGATTTTCGGGAAGAGACTGCCTGATGTTGCGCGAGGTCTCGGTAAGAGCCTTACGGAATTCAAAAAAGGCGTTAAAGACGTTGAAAAAGCAAAAGACGAGGTTACCAAAGAAGTAAACAACATCAAGGATGATATCGTCAAAGAGACCAAAGATGCCATAAACGATCAGGACTCCGAGGAACAGCAGGGTTGATATTAATACTTCTCTTTTTTAATTACCATGCCTAAGACCACAGACAATGATAGTCATATAGGTCCATCAATGAGTTTCGGCGATCATCTCGAGGAGCTCAGGTTGAGGATAGGCCTCGCGCTTGGGGGTCTGTTAATTGCAACTATCGTCTGTTTTTTCTTTGGTACAAAAATCGTTAATTTCGTTCAGATACCTTATAATGCTGTTATGCCGGATAAGCCGCTGATTACACTCGCACCAGCCGATGGCTTTATTGCCTATATGAAAGTATCGCTTATATCCGGACTCATCATCTCTGCCCCATGGGTTTTTTATCATATGTGGATGTTTGTGGCGGCTGGGCTTTATCCGAAAGAAAAAAAATATGTGAAAATCGCAATACCGTTTTCTTCGTTGTTATTTGTGGCGGGAGCTCTGTTTTTTCTCTTCGTAGTAGCTAAGATTTCGCTGGGTTTTTTCGTGAAATTCAACGAATTTTTGGACGTAGGTTCTACTTTTACCTTTCAAAATTACATCACTTTCGTAACGACGCTGATGCTGGTTTTCGGCGTTGCGTTCCAGACGCCCATAGCGGTTTTTTTCCTCAATAAGACGGGGCTGGTTTCGATACAGGCTCTTAAAAACTCGCGTAAATACGTAATTCTGGTCATTTTTGTCATCGCAGCCGCAGCAACGCCGCCCGATGTTATCAGCCAGGTTACTCTGGCATTGCCTTTGTACATGCTCTTTGAGCTTGGTATCGTACTTAGTATGTTTTCAAAGAAGAAAAAGGCAAAAGAATAAGTTAATGCAATTATTCTAAATCAATCCTCTGACTACTATGCTGCAAATCGGCGATTTAAAACTTGAAGTTCCTTTTTTCCAGGCACCGCTAAGCGGATACAGCGATTATGCAATGCGGTATCTTGCCAGGGAAAACGGCTGTCCTTTTACGTTTGCCGGGGTTATGCTGGCAAAAAGTGCCGCACATCCAAAGGTATTAAAAAAGCCGCAATTTATCCCACGCCAGGACGAACACCCCATCGGCGCACAAATTCTTGGCAGGGACCCTGTTGTTATGGCAAAAGCCGCAAAAGATCTCGAGCAGGTCGGTTATGATGTGATAGATATCAATTATGCGTGCCCGGCCCCCAAAGTGCTTCGTCGTCGTCGCGGTGGATATTTACTAAACGAACCTGAGCTTGCGATAGAGATTTTCGATGCCGTTAGAGAAGCCGTTAGCTGTCCGCTTACGGTAAAATTGCGATGCGGTTATACCAACAGCTCAGAATTCAGGGACAATTTTTTTCTCATTGCCCGCCAATTAGCCGAAAGAGGAGCCGATGCACTGGTTGTACATCCCAGAAGCGTTAAACAGGTCTATAGAGATAAAGCCGACTGGTCGATACTGGGAGAGTTAAAACAAGAATGCCCGGATACGGTGATAATTGGCAGTGGGGATGTTTTCGATGCCGAGCAGAGCATACAAAAAATGAAAGAAGCCAAAATTGACGGCTTGCTTGTGGCACGAGGGGCGGTGGGTAATCCATGGATATTTCGGCAGTTAAAAGCCGCTTTCACAGGTCAGCCGATACCCGAAAAACCTTCGCCAAAAGAGCAAGCCGAGACGATGCTGAAACACCTTGAGCTGGTAGTAGAGATTTACGGGCAAAGCAAAGCCGTAAGATATTTTCGCAAATTCACAGCTCAATATTCCAGACTCCACCCTCAAAAAAAACAAATCCAGCAAGAATTAATGACCGCAAAAACCCACAAAGAGCTAATCAAGGCGATACAAACGAGCTATTGCCTTAACTGGTAAGTCATTGATAAAGATGGACTTAGGGTGTGGAAAACCGGGTTTTGCTTGACATTGGTATGTTAATTTAGGTACAATAACAACATCAAGGGAATGTTCGAGAAGTAATAAGAGGTTTGTGATGCAGAAGTTTTATTATGAAAAATGGTTGCCGTTTACGTTCAATAAAAAGCGAATGCTGATTCTCGCAATCGCAAGCTATATCGCTTTATGCTGAGGCTGTCAGCTGGCTTACATAGCAAGCTTTGAAAATACCACAAAAATCAAATTAAAAGCCCCGAAATTATTCAGGGCTTTTTTGATTGCAACAGTCTGATCATTCTTACTGAGGAACTATATTAGTTGCACAAGGGCCCTTTTTGCCCTGGCCTACTTCATACTCAACCTTTTGACCTTCATCAAGAGATGCATAGCCGTTGGTCTTGATCTCGGAATAATGTACGAACAAATCGTCACTACCGTCATCAGGAGCGATAAATCCGTAACCTTTAGTTGAATTGAACCATTTTACTGTACCTGTACTCACTTTAATCTCCTTGGCCTTTTGAAAGACCGCCTAACTTGTATCTCTCGTAATTAGGGATTGCTGAATAAAACTTAACTTCTTTATATACAAACAGATACATTCTGTTTAAAATATGCCAAGTGAATGGATTTTACTGCAAATCACTTAAAATGCTTGCACTTGGAGAACATGGATGTATCGAAAAGACGG
>JADHXY010000100.1 GCA_016782755.1 Phycisphaerae bacterium
CTTCGTTGCCGTTTTGGCTAATCAATTCTGCTGACATAGATATGATCTCCTTCAAGACATTTATTTTGGTCGTCATATCTATTATCGGCATAATGAACCATTTTACTATAATTATTACATTGTAAAAAGCGAGCACCCAAATAGCTTTTTGTAACCCTCTATAAAAACAGATGTTAGTGCTATTTGGTTAAGCATGTGTTTCTCCCTGCGTAGTATTCGTCCGCATTTTGTCCGTGTTAAGTCCGCCATTTAGTCCGCTCCTCCGGACGAAATCGGTTCGATAATCCTGGGCTGTCCACGCTCTCTAAGCTTGCGGGTTTTTACAAAGCCCTTGCGTTCCAATTCATCCACTAATTGTTGAAGCTGGCGTTTACTGGTCACTCCAAGCAGTTCACCGGCATTGGATATATTTAGTCCGCATCCCTTTTCGATATAATGTTGCCGGATGATAGCCAGCAATTGTTTTGCATCGGGCGAAAGAACTGCTAATGGCGTATCTTCAGATGCCAGTAATCTTTGGGTAGCCTCTGCACTAAAGTCCCAAACTTTAGATAGAGGAGGCCGAACCTTAACTGTTACTGCTCCCCAGATGGAGTTATAGACGATAGCTGTGGCAGGCTTTAACCGAATAATTTGACGACCGTCGCCGATAAAGTCTGCTGCATAATCCACTTCACGATCTGAATTATGTAAGAATATTTTGGTATTTGTATTTTGTCTGATACTGGCGGAATCCCTGGCAAAATCTTTAATGCTTTGGCTTTGAATATCGACATAGCAACCGTATTTACGACCCTCGCGAACTATTCGGTCAAGGGCATTTTCTGCCTGTTCACCGGCGGCTTTTGCATCTTCAGTAACACGCTTTTTTGTGAAGCGTTGAGCTTCTTCAACAACAATCAATAATCGTAACGTAGTAGATTCTTCACTTGAATAGTCTTCAAAAATAGCACCTAAGACGTCGCAAAACAGTTTACAGCGTTCACGATCGTTAAGGCCTTTGAAACTGAGGATAGTACGCCCACTCCCAAGCAACGATAAATCTCTCGGCAACTGTTTGTCAATTGACAGACCTGGAGCATAATACTTGAAGTCAAAGCCTCTGGCAGACTCTGGTTTCATTCCAAAATCAGGATACAGAGATAAAATCGCTTCTCTGTCTTCTGGGACGAGCAATCCTGCAGACTGATTAGCTGGATCCAAAATAAGGATGTTTAAATCTTCATACAGGGCTGCTTCTTCTACGATTACCCGACCCATATAGCTTTTGCCGGAACCGGTTGTACCTGACAGGTATGTGTGGTTGCATTTTGCCAAAGGCAAGTCGAATTGAGTATCCGTAACACGTCCATTTTTTACTACCAAGCCGACATTTGCAGGCATGGCATCTTTTGAGAGGTCTTTTAGGCTTGTGGTAGCATCAGGTTGATCTAAACGGCTCACTAAAGTTGAAAAGACACGAGCAGCAAGTAGTTTTTGGTCATCTTTAACGGCATCATCAAGTCGTATATCTTCATTTGGAGTAACCATGGTATGCTTTTCAGTAGCTTCACGAAGCAAGCGAAAATCATCATTGAGTCTGGCGATTTGCCGGGGTGAAAGACCGCCACCGAGCCACTCTTCAATCCATACCATAACCGGTTCGTCAGATTCGACGACGTGAATATTCAAGCGACCACCGCACAACTTCTGAGTTACCTGATATCTATGCATGTCTGCCATCTCCTTAGAAATGCTGATTAGAACATCTCGAAATTCATTTGGTGTGGTTATTACATGGCTATTAGAACACAAGCTGAAAACAAAGCATGCAGCAGAGCAATTGCGCTCGTACTCCTTTTGAAGATGGTTGAACATGTGAAGTTTTTCTTTTTTATCATCCACTTGTTCTTGAATAGTTTGTTTTTCTTTTCGTGTGGTTCTTGTTTGGCTTCTTATGTATGAGCCAATCATGTCGGAATTATCTGAACCTAATGATAGTAGGTTGTCATAACTTTGCTGCTCAAGCCGAATGTTGTCTAACTTTTTTTGAAGTTTTGAAATCTCCTCTATGGTGGGAAATTCAATTGACGGTGCTTGAGATTCAATTTTCCGTTGAATCTGTGCCGCAGCAAGTGTGTCAGTGATATCCCTGAAGTATGAAAATTTGATGTGTAGCTCAGGGAAATGGGCCTCTAGATAATTTTGTAAAGGCCCAATTTCCCTGGCCCAAGTTTCTCCTTGTTCGGAAATTGACTTCATAAAGTAAGCTTTGCTACCTTTGAGCAACGCCTTCGAGCCAAGCGGTAAATGTAGAACCTGTACTTTGGAGTCAGGATTCCACCATACATTAAGCTGAATTCGATAAGCAAGTGATCCAATTTTACGGAATCCCTGCTGCTCAAAAACTTCTGTAAAAACGCTGTCCACAATTCCGCCTTTCTTTTAGTAAAGCAATTTTGAGTCTGTTAATCTCTCTGATTATGGCCAGTTTTGCATTGATTTTTGCTCTGGCTATCTGCATTTGACTTCGTGACTTCATTCCTGCAACTTGCATTTGGTTCCTTGTCTTCATGCCAGTAATTTGTATTTGATTCCGTGATCTAATCCCGGATGCTTGTAACTGTAATGCACGCAATCTTGCCACTTCATGTTGGCGCATAATTTGACGCTGGTGTCCGATTTTCTGTATAAGCAGGCGGTCATTGAATGCTTGACGCTGACGTAGATAATTTAAACAAATTGGGCATACTGTAATAATGCTCGACTGACCCACAAATCCTCGTCGGCAACGACCACAAAGCTTACGAGAGCAAACCTTACATTTTGTCTCACAATTTTCGCAGCAACTCTGAGTCCTACAGTAGTCACACCGTCCTCGTAGTTTATTTATGTCCGTCACAAGAGTCTGACAGTTAGGACAATGTGTGGCAGTGCTACGAGTGGTCAAATTAAGCATTCCGCAGCCATTATCGGTCAAACGTTCAGTGCTCCTATTTAACACCTTGCCGTTTTGACTTGTAATTAGATGTTGCTTCAATATTTTTTTCATTAGGATTCCTACCTTTCAATTATTACGCATCATGATTTTCAATAGCAACTTGGTATTTAGAGCAATCGGGGCAGTTTTCATCTCGCTCCATTGGCAGTGCAATAGTTGTAAAAGAAAAATTGGCTGGATGATTACCCAGATACTGGCCAAAAATATCTTTGCCATTGAGGTGATAGTCAGGGTCGATCTTAACTTGCATGAAATTGCGATTACCAAGTTGATCTACAAGCTTGCCCATCCGGTTGTCGGCTCCATCTGTCAGTATTCCAACAGCGATTTGACCAACAATAGCGTCAACTAAGTGAAGATCAAGGATAGTGCCGCCATCACTGGAAACATTCGCCTTGCCGAGTTGGAATGCTTGATATCTCTTGCCGCAAATACAGCGATAACATGCATTCGTTTTTCCGGGTATATGAAAAACAATCTCGCCAGCGCTACCACCTCTATAGAGGCCAATCCAGATTGCTGGTATACCCAAACGTAAGGCTTCAATATTTCCGCGGGCTTGTGCAGGGAAAAAGTCTGTAGCAAAGACAAACAAGTCAGTGTGAGCAAATAGATTGTCATGCTCCTGCCGAGATAATGCACAGTAATCATGCATATAATATTCGATCTGAACTTCCGGGTTAATTTTACGCAACATTTCAGCTGTTGCTTCGACCTTATATCTTCCCATATCAGTAGAATAAAAGTCTTGCCTGGCTGGATTGCTGGCATCAATCCGGTCAAAATCAAGCAGCGTTACAGCACCAAGTCCTGAGTGGACAAGATCACGTGCTAAACCAACCGCGCCGCCAATAATGGCGGCGCTGCTTTGCTGCATTGTTTCAACATCAATTGTTGGTGCTATTCTGTTAAAATCCATCTTTTAATCCTTTCAAAATTATTTGTTGCTACGATTTTTGTACACTTAAAATTTATGCTTCCATATCACTTCTAAAAATACTCAAACCTTGCTTCACGTGCTATTCTGGGCCTATCTCTTAGAACAACTAAAGGTCTCAATCTAAACTGTGAAGGAGTTACGATTGGAGCAACAAACATTGTCATATCATCGTTCTTATCTAATAGCCTGTTTATATAGACCATGTCACCGGTGCTTAAACGATCAAAAGTTCCAGGATGCGAATGAACGAAGCCCTTCATGTCAATACCTGCAGGCAGCCATTCTTTTTTCATTTTTTGTCTTAAGGTTGTACAATCGGGGCTATAAGTTGATCCTGTGCAACTGCCGCCATTGTCAAAAAAGAAGTCTGTTACATCATTGGTGCCAACAGGACCCAAGAGAATTCCTCCGCTTTCCACCGGTCGCGCCCCGACTGTCAATAAAATATCCTTGCAAACGCTATGAGCTATTTTTACTACCGGCATATGTGGCTGTTTATTGAATTGATTAAGCGGAGGACTTGATTGTTTTCTCATTTTGACTACCTTGGCCTGACGGCTTATACAGCCCTGATGAAGAAACGAAGTTAAGTTTATATATTTTACGATTATCATTTTTAAACCCTTCATCATTTAATTTTGGACCGTACCTGTTTGTCGATAATCCAAGAAATACTCAGCCCATTGAGCAGCTAATACTTCTGCACGTGTTTGTGTTCTCGGTTCGCATCCGTCGACAAAGCATATTTTCCCCGAGTTAAACAAATGAGTTTTGCGTGGATTTGAACTTTTACCATTGAACGATGGATGCTTCGTGCAGAAGACATCAATGTAACTGCCTTTATTAATAAATTGAAAAGCAAAGTAATAGCTGCCATTTTTCGAGCGGTATACTTTTTCTGTAGTGCAAAATATTCCTTTTGGAATTTTTGTATTCATATTTAATGCCTCCATTTCTTTTTATTAAAGCGGGCTGGCAGAACCGCTACCAGCCCGCCGTGATTAGTGGTTAATCATTGTTGCTGGCATCCTTTTCGTTGTCCTCATTTGAGTCATCTGGAACTTTTGCCCCATGGAAATCAATAGGAGGACAGGGACATTTCTGTGTCTTATTCTCGTGGTTGATATCAATGGCAGTCTCCTCTTCATGAAACGTGCCCTCTTCAATATCTGGACCACAAAAACCCCCAACAGAAATTGCATTGTTACACATTAACTTTTTCATAACTGCTCCTTTCATTAAAAATAGTTACACCTTTTCATTTACTTACACATTCAACTTGCCGGCAAATTTTTCGAATTAGAATTAATCAGCCATACATGACTATTTTTGAATCTTTACAGTTCTGTACTTTTCTTTACCTTTCAGTTACAATTCGTAGATAGTTTTAAATACTTCTATGTTGTTCTATTACTAAAATTATCAGGTTGGTTATAAAGAATCGAATATTTAGATAGATTGTAAAAAATAGGATTGAAACTATGGAAAATGGTTCAGGGACTGTAAAGACTAGGCTTTCAAGAATTGCCCTTATCAAAGAAGATCAAGCTTTAATTTTCAATGATAGACTTAGGATTGTTTATAAGCATCAGAAAACCTTTAGGCTTGTTTGGACATTGTGTAGAATTCTCAAGAATGAAAACGAGTATTTTGATTTGAAAGGCGTCCCTCCGGAATATCTTGTTGAAAGATTTAAAGAAGATGGTTTTAGAATCACAAAGGAAGACCTATCGACCCTTTGGTATGATGAGGTGCTGTTCAAGAGGCACCACCAAAACATTTTTAATTTATACAAAGCTACTGACATTAAAAATAATAGCACCATCGGTTCTGGGAAACTACTTTCTGATGTATTTCAAGCAATATTTGGGAAAATTAAGCCACCGGAAAATTCATCGTATCACAGGAATACAAGACTTTACAGCGTCTTAGGTGATATCGAACAGATGTCTTTATTTGACACTATAGAAGATGCCAAAGCATGCGGATACGATGAGGCTGGGACAAGCTATATTACACGACATAGAACTGTTCGAGGTGCCCTCGGTTTCCTTGATTCGCGGCATTCACTTGAAATCGACAAAAAAGGTAACGCAGATTCTCTGATTTACTTAAAAATAGTTAATCTTTCTAGTCGTCCTATTTCCAGATACATGCTACCTTTGTGGTCTGAGGAGCCTCTGAAAAAACTCAAGGCTTGGCTTAAGACAGGTGAAGAAATTCCAATTGAAATAACTATGAACACAACTGGTAAAAAGAAAATTATGGAATTTATTCTGTCTTTTCCCGAGCCAATTCTTCCGGGCGAGGTCATCGAATTCAACTATTCTGTTTTTGTTTCAAATTGCTATAAGGTTGGCCATGAATATTTCGAATGGTATTTTGATCACCCACAATCTGAATATTCTGTTGATATTCATGTGCCAAGTGAGCTTGTTATTATTCGGCCTGTTGTATATGAAGGACAAAATAAAGAATTTATTCCTGTTCAAATAGTTTCAAAGAAACATATAAAGTGGCACAAGTACTTTCCCAACATTGGGTCCACTTATAGGATTGATTTTGTGTTAGAAAAAAAATAACCTAATAGTTTTTTGCTATGGTGTCAATATTATAGGCTTCTCTTAAAGACATCTCTATTCTTGCTGGAATCAATAAGTTGGCTTGGCATAGCTTTTTTCCGATCTTTTTAAAGGCGGATTTGTCGGTTGCTATGATCAGGACTTTGTTATATTTGGCGGCTAAATCCTGCTGGACATTTCGGATGAAATTGGATTTACCGGTTTCGATTTCTATAGCTATTTTCTCATTTTCCTTTTTGGCAACTACATCGACTCGGCCTGATATTCGGGGGACTTCAAACTCCACTTCATAGCCATGTTCACGGAATCTTTGGGCATAGAATCGTTTCCAGTATTCATGTGCGATTGAGCCGTGTTGAGGGGAGGTGGTGTCAAGATTGAGGGCATCTTTGCTTTGCTTTGTTAGTCTCAATATGGTCTTTCTCGTTTGGCCTATATCGATAGTCTGTGATTCAAGCCAGCACTGGCCTAATAGGTGCTGCTTTAATCTATTGCCTGAACCGGTGCTGAGATTTAGTCTTTTATATCTTACCTTTACCCCGTCATTGGGGAAGGTAAGTATATCAGATAATAGTCTGAGCGCATCGTCGTTCAGGGCTATATCAAGCAATGGAATCCGTGGAACCTGTCCGAATTCGGGGATATCTTGCTGTAGCACGGAGGTATTCCGGCTTGAACCTGCTCTTTTTGCGTTATTTATAGCGGAATACCTTGCTAACATATCATCTGTCACTGATCCTTTTTTAACATTCATAAGCGGGAATTTGACAAGAAAAGGACTCATCCAGCGGTCCTGGATTTTTACTATGGCCTGGCCTACAGGAAGCATACTGAAATAGTTTTTCTCATCAGTATCCAATAAGTGTTTGCCGTCTTACAAAGTGGGACAGGTTGGTTGTTTGAGTTAGGGGAGAGCTTCAAGTAGTTTCCTGCATGCAGGAAACTACTTGAAATCGGCGGTTTTTGGCTCCATAATTGGGCATCTTTGCCC
>JADHXY010000010.1 GCA_016782755.1 Phycisphaerae bacterium
GTTTATGTAGAGGATTTTGTTGTGTTTTGAGAGTTTGCTCATTATGTGTGTTGTGCAGCTTGGGTTCATAGTCCAGTAGTCACTTGGGGCAAAGCAGATTATTTTTTGGTCCTTTAGCATGGTTTTAATGATGCTCCGACATTACGAATGAGAGGAATTTTCCGGATGGGGTTCTTTTAATGTCTTTTACGGCTTTTGTTTGAGCCTTAAAGCCGCTGGATATTTGCTTGTTGAATCTTTTTTGGATTATTTTGAGATGCCGGGGAGAGAAACCTTCTGTCGGGACATACTCTAAGGTCAGGGTGTCGGTTGAATCCTGTATTACTCTTGCGGCGAGGATGGGCATGTCGTAGGTCTGGTAGAGGACTCTGCCAAGTATGCATTCTATTGCGGCTGGGCCTAATTGTACTGCTGATGGGGTTGTTAGGAGGTTGCTTTCTCTGCCTGATATTTTTTTTATGGTTGGGAAATTTCGTCCGCATGGGCATTTGGTTCCGTCGGCAACTACTAAGTCTTTAGTGTCATATCTTATCAGCGGCATAGCCATATTCCAGAAACCTGTTGCGATGATTTTGAAGGTTTGGGGCGGGGAGTTTTCGAGCGGTTTTAATTCGACAAGGCCGTACTCGGGGATAATATGGTAGGTGCCGGACGGGCAGCAATGTATATAGCATACCCGCTCTGAACTACCGTAGAAATCGAATACATCGCAATTGAAGGCTTTTGATATTATGTTTTTCTTGTATTCGTCAATGGTTTCGGCGGTTGTGAGAACGGCTTTTAGATGGAGATTTATTTGGTTTTGGGTGCAAACTTTTGCCATGACAAAGGCGGCTGAGGGGTAGGCTATTAAGGCTTTTACGTTATATGATTTAATGAGGTCTGCGTAATCGAGGGCTGATTTTTCGTTCAGGTCGAAGGTTGAAAGGGTTAGCTCTTTGGCGGCTGAGTCGTAATGGTATTTTGGGTTTGCGTTGGAATTGGCAAATTTCGGTTTTCTGCCTTCAAGGTATGCAGTAGTGTCGCTGGGTTTGAGGCCGGCCCAATCGAATTGTCGTCTTACAAAGGCGTGCTCATTGCCAATCGAGAAAATATCACGTTTGAGAGGGACGGGCAGACCTGTTGTGCCGCCGGTGTGGGCGGTTTTCAGGAACAGGGATGGGTATTTTTTTGAGTACATATCAGAGCCGGATTTTTTGAGGTCGGCTTTGTTAATTATTCGGAATTTTTCGATGTCTTCGAGGCGATTTATGTCGCTTGGCTTTATGCCGTCTGCATCCATGGCGTTGCGGTAGAAAGGGACGGTGTTGTATGCGTGATTGACGATTCGTTTCAGGAGTACGAGTTGGAGGTGCTTTAGCTGGTCGGGGGAGTACCACTGGGTTTGCTGTAGCCATTTATAGGTATGTCTATAAGGGCCGGCGTATCTTTTGAGGGTGAGCGTTGAAAAACCACTTAGCGCGGCTTTTAGATTATTTATTGTTTGGTTGCTGATCATTTTTATTTCACATTTAAGCCTGGTATTGCGGTTGAGGTTTTTGAGGCTGAGAGCTGCCGAATTTGAGGATATTTATGAATTCTCTTATGTTGCCGTTTGCAAATTGATCGATGGTTCTGATGTTTGACCAGAAATTGTATTGAGGCAGAAACGCATCGGCGAGATTAATGAGGCTTTTGCATATTGGGGTGTCGATAGCCAAGGCATTGCCGAGAGAATAAAGCAAGCCGAGGCCCATTGGCAGGTCCTCGGTTATGTAGCGGTGGTCAATTGCGAAAGGGCCATCGGGAGCTTCGTTAGCATAGCGATTGAAACCTTCAATTGCGTCGATAGAATTGTCTTCGAATGTGCGGAGGCGAAATTCGTCGAAATACGATCTTTTTTCGGCTCCGATTGCCTCTAAGACATTCATTTTTTCCTGGTCAAGGGCGAAAACCAGGTTCCAGATCGATTTGGAAAAACCGTCTTTGTACATTGCAAATGTTTTTTTGGGGTTCTCGACGAGCGAGACATTCATCAATACACCTATGGTGTGAATTATAAGATTAGGATTGTGGAGAGCGACTTCGATGAGGCTTGTTCTTTCTACACAGTCACCTAAGAGAGGTGTTAAGATTTTTTTGACTGTTCTGTTGTTAGAGGCGGGATATGCGGCGAATGGGTGTCTTATATTTTTAGATGATATTTTGACGCATCCGGGCTGAATGATCCTTGATGAAAATGGCAGGGTTTCAAATTCGGCAAAAAGCGGGGTTCGGTCGCTTCGATCTTTTTTTATCTCTTTGCAGAATATCAGGCTTCCGAGATAGCCGGGGTTAATTACGACCAGCTGAGAGCTATTGAGGTATGGGGCTATTCGCTCAGCTACGAAGGGATGGTAGCTTGAGACGTAGTAGATGAAGATGACATCGGCCCAGGGGACGGCTTGGGCAGGTTGGGTGGTTACCAGTGACAAGGGAAAGTCGCCTGTGCCTTCTGTTCCATATAATCTAATGGATTTTCTTTGCTTTAGGCAGTTGAAGTTTTCGAGGTGCATTTTATTTCCAAGCTTGAGTATGCCGACCCGGTGTCCCCGTTTTGCCAGTATCGCTGCCATTGCACAGCCGCCATGACCTGAGCCTACTACAAGAACCTTCATAACAGCCCCCTATGATTTTATAAAAGTGGTTAATCTCTTTGAAACTGCCAGCAAATTGCTTTACGGCCTGTTAATATTCTCCATAAACCTTTTGAATAAATGCTAACCTTTGACCAGCAGAGAATTCTTTTTTCGGGTAATAAGAAAATCCTGAGAAACCATATCGGTATTCGCAGAGCAAAGAAAAGGGCTGTGAGCAGGCAGGCGAAGCTGTAGCTTAGGCGGCTGTGATGTTTCTGGATGAACTGCAGGATTGCGCCACGCAATTGGAGGGTCATGTCACTTGCTATTTTTTCCGAGCTTGCACCACCTAAATGGATTATTTTTGGCTGTGGAGTAAATAAGACTTTCCAGCCGGACATTTTGAATCTATAGCACCAGTCGGTTTCTTCGGCATACATGAAAAATCTCTCGTCCATGAAACCGACCTGTTTTGCGGCTTGTTTTCTGATGAGCATAAAGCAGCCCATAACAACATCGACTTCTTGGACCCTGTCGACTTTAAACCAGGTCATTTGCTCTCTGCCGAAAAATTTGCTTTTGGGGAATAACTTGTAAAGAAAGGTTGCGGAGAGGATCATATTGAGGATCGAGGGGAATGTGAAACAGCTGGGCTGCATGGTTAGGTCAGTGTTTAGGACTTTGCAGCCGGTTACAGCACATTGAGGTTGGCTATCCGCAAATTTTACAGCTTTGGAAACAGCATTTTCGATGACAACGGTATCGCTGTTTAGGAGGAGGGAATATCTGCCTTTTGCAATTCTGAGTCCCTGGTTATTTGCGGCAGCGAAACCGAGATTTTCACGGTTCTGGATAAGATGAGCGGCTGGGAAATCGTCTTCTACCATGTCTGCTGAACCATCGATAGAACCGTTGTCGATCACGATAACCTCAAAACTAACGTCTTTGGTTTGATCATAAACAGACCTGAGGCAATCGCTGAGGATATTTCTTGTATTCCAGTTCACAATTATTATGGATACATCCATTTGTTTTTCCTATGTAAATGCCAGTTGATAATCGGCAAATCCATTTTTTTGAAAAGCCGCAATTTTGTGGGAGCTGGTATAAACAAAACCGACCATTGCAAAGGTGAGGTATAGCAGAAACATTATCTGGCCAAAATATGCCACTCCAACAAATGACATGCAATGCCCCAAAAGGGAGACACAAAGACACCATCCGAACCATTTGTATTTTGTTTTTAAAGGTCTTAAGGAATAGCCGCCTACGGATTTTACGGCAGTAAAAAGGAGGTATGCAAATATGATAAGTGTGATAAATCCGCCGCGGACACCCTCAAGTACGTATTGGTTAGTGATGTCGGCAAGACCCATCCCCCAGTGGCTTGTCTGCTGAGTACCAAAAACTGCCCACTCGGAAAAGTGATTTGCGGCTTGTTCTATGAGGTAGTACCTGTGCCAGCCCGTTGAACCTCCGACGATGTTTACGTATGTTATTAAATGCCAGACGGAATGATTCATTACGATATGAAGACCGAGAGCGACAAAGCATGAACACAAGAATATTAATTTTCCGTAAATTCGGTATTTGTAAACCGCAAGGAACAATGCAAGGCCAATCAGTACTAATACGGGTGTGCTTGAGGCGGTGCAGAAGATCATGAAAATAGATGAAATAATTCCGGCAAAGTACAAAAGTTTTGATTTTTCGAACCTGACAAAAGCTGCAAATAGTGGAACGAGCGTTGCCCAGAAAAGACCGAGCATTATGGCGTGGGGGAAGGCGGCCTGGCATCGGTATTTTCCGAGGCGTTCGGCAGTAATGACGCGGCCAAGATATGTAAAAGGGTTTTCACCGCGGAGTCTTTCAACGGCTACGAGTAGAGCTAAGAATATGGCACAGGCTGCAAATATTTTGACAGCCATGTGTATATCATCCCAGCTTTTTATGTGAAGTCGAAAGAGCCAGTACATGCCAAGGGCATCGAAGAGGTATCCGGATCGGTTAATAACTGCGGAAAATTCTGCGTGCTGCAGGATGTATATGGCTGAGCCGCATAGAACCCAGGCGACGAGGATTTTGTCGAACTTGTTAAATCTTGTTTTTACAGGTTCAGGTGCAAGAGTCATTCGTAAAATACCTGCAAGTATGAGTATTCGCAGGACGGTAAAGTCGAGTCCCATTATAATGATCCTCTGATCGGTTGGTACAAAGCATGCGCCCAATATAAAGGGCAACAGAAAGAAACGCCTCGGAACAGTAAGGACCATAACAGCGAGAAAAAGGACTATCAGGATTGTTGTGTAATTAATCAATTTTATCAGCCATAAATTAAATAAAAAGCGGAAGTTTTAATACGGTACGATTTTCATTTTTGCAAAAGTGGGGAGGCATCTGTAAAAGCCTCTGCGTTTTGTTTGTACAAAATCAACGAATCTTCCTGCAGTTGAGAATATTAAATTTTGCTTCTCTTTGAGTTTGGCAGCCTGTTGGAGACGATGAAAATGCGAGTAACTGGTTTTAAGATTTTTGTATTCGGCGGGAGTAAGGGGAAATCCATTTTGAAGAATGTTTTTATAGATATCACAGATAGAACCATAAAGTTGAGTTTTGTTTTTTTGGGCCATGATTGTGAGGCTGTTTTTTGTATCGGTATATTTTTTAACAAGCGGCGTAGCGACATAACCCCAATGTCCTAAAGTTGAGAGCTTCAGGGCAAGGTCGTAATCTTCCATGAGCCATAATTTTTCATTGAAACCGCCAACCTGTTTGATGGCATCTTTTCTAATGATCGAAGTCTGATTGAAAAGTACGAATCTGCTTGCGAGAACCTCGCAGACATTTAGCCAGAGGCCGCGGCTGTGCAGGGGTTGGAGCTTTGCATGTGTGAATGAGTAAGTTGGTAAACCGGTATCGTCAATAAGCTCGGCATTGCAAATAGAGCAGGGAATTTGTTCATAAATGTTTTCCATTAGCTGCATCTGTGTTTGGATCATTTCTTTATGCCAGATATCGTCGGAATCGAGAAAGGAAAGAATCCGGCCTTTTGAATGGGCAATTCCATTGTTCCTGGCGGCGGAAGGTCCTTGTCTTTTCTGTTTGATATAGCGGATAGAATCGCTGTAACTTTTTACGACATCTTCAGTGGCATCGTTTGAACCATCATCGACTACAATAAGCTCAAGGGGTTTATAGGTTTGGTCAAGAGCACTTTGGATAGCTGTCGAGAGAGTATCTCTGCGATCGTAAGTAGCTATTATTACAGTGACAAGTTTGCTGGTCATAAGGTTTTGCGAAAATTATCTGTGTAATCTTATTTTGCCCACCAATTTAGGGAATAAATAAACGGCTGTGCTTCTTCTGTAGGTTCTCCATCTTCCACCGTATCGAAGGGCTTCACGTGCGAGTGCTCTTGCTTTTGAATAGTCTTTATCGGTGCAGGATAATGCAGCCATGATGGATAAGAAGTGGCCGAGCATGGTTCTGAGTTTTTTAATTATCCAGCGGCTTTTATCCGAACATCGCAGGCAGGCGGCGGCGACTATTTCTATGTGTGCGGCACACATTTTTTTTCTGACCTGTGGAAGAATTTCGATCAGGCCTTTTCGCTGGTTTTGCCTGTTGATATAGACAAGCGGCTCAGATATATATCCAAATGGTGTCTCAAAGGCGAGGCGGTAAATTAAATCGGTATCTTCTGCGACCTGGAGCTTTTCATTGAACAATCCGACGCGATCGAGTAATTCTTTTTTGATGAGCATTGCCTGGACGTATAAGACCAGATCTTTTTTTAATATAAGATTGAATGGTTCATCGAAAACGGCATTGGTATATTTAAGGACGGGTGAAGATGTTCTTTGATTCAAATCTACAGCTGAAAAACAAATATCAATATTTTTTTTCGTTACCATATCCATTTGTTTCTTTAGCTTATCTTTGTACCAGATATCATCTGAATCCAGAAATGCGATCCATTTACCCGATGCTTTTTTAATACCGGTATTTCTTGCAGAACTTACGCCGGCATTTTTCTGGTAAATATATTCAATCTTTGCGGCATAGGGCAATAACAGCTCGCTTGTTTTGTCACTTGATCCATCGTCAACGACTATCAGCTCAAAATCGTGCCAGCTTTGATTGAGTACACTTTCGACGGCTGAGATGATGTATTGGCAACGGTTATAGGTAGTGATTATTACGGAAACCTCGGGTGGTCTTTGTTTTTGGGTTGATATCATTTTTTTGCACCTGACCTTGCTGTTCTGATTGACTCAATGTTATATGCAAACCATTTAGTGTTTTCTACGGTTTTTATAAAACCTCGCTTTGAACCTGAAAAAAACTTTGCTGCGGCAAGCTGTATTCCGTATTTAGCGACAGCGCATATTCGGATGGCGTACCAGAGGAGGGGGTTTTTATCGAAGAGGGTTTTTCTGCATAGCTGTCGGAGTCTTGCTACCCCCCTTCCGTATCTATAGGCACGCTTGATCAGAATGTTTTTTGATACGGCATTTGTCTCGACAATGTGGCCAACGCGAGCATCGGGGTAGTAGAGCATTTTCAGTCCGTCTTCACTTATTTTTTTTAGCAGTGATGTTTCGCTGCCCATCGTACGGCCTTTGGGCATTGGGCCTATTGTTTCGTCGAAAAGTATGCCGTTTGCAAAAACTTTTTTTCTTACCCAGAAATTCGGGCCAAAAGGAAAGCTTCCGGCTTTGTATTCCTTCGCAGAATCACCGTGGTCATGGCAGGCAAAGCCGAGTTCTAAAATCTGTTTGTCAGCGGCCCAATTAGGGACGATGCCACCTGGCCAGATGGCATATATTCGCCCGCCGAAAATACTGTACTGGGGCCATTGGCTACAGGCAGAGGCGATAACAGCCAGCCAATTTTTATCGGGGATTACGTCGTCGTCTGTGAAAACGATTATTGGGGCAAGTTCAAGCTGGGTTAAGGCTTTATTTAAGGCACAATTTTTGCCGGGTCGAGGCTCAAAAAGATACGTTATCGGCAACTTTGAAGCGAAAGATTCGATAAGCTGTTTTGTGTTGTCGGTGCTGTTGTTGTCTATAACGACAAACTCGACATTAAGGTTGTCGCATTCGAGGGTGCAGAATGCATCGAGTGTTCTTTTGAGAATCGGGGCCCTGTTGTAAGTAGCGAGAATTATCATTATTTGATTTTGAGTAACCATAAAACTAAGCCCTTGATCTTTGCGGTTTTATATTTCTGATGCAAGCTTTTGTGTTTTGATAAGCAGGCCCTAAGCCAATTTTATATATGATTTCTGAGCCGAGCATTCGATATTTTTTTGCGAAGTATGTGAGGGTGAAAATTCTGAGCTTATTTTTATCTGAGAAATTCAGGTCGGAGTTGCCGATGACCTTTAAGTATTCGGTCAATCTTCGCCAGTAAGGTGCATATGTTTTTTGGGGATTGCGGCTGTCAAGCCAGGATGCTTCGGCATGGCCTTCTTTGTCATTGTTTTTGGCTTTCATTGAATGATAAGCGTGATTATGATGCCTTAGTATTATCAGTCGCTGCGGTAACTGGGCAAATTCTCCTCTTATCGCCAAATCAAGAAGCAGGCAGTCATCACAGCCGATAAAGGAGCCGAGCAGCGGGGTTTTTTGTAATTGGCTTTTACGCATAAGTGCCCAAATGGGCAGGTTAGATCTATCGCAAACAAGGCCTTTTCTGCTGAGCAACTGGCGAAAGCGTTCGACGGGTTTAAGGGCTGTGAGGTCATGATCGTAATCAAAAAATCGCCATGAATTTGCTACTTCATCACGCTGGATATATTTAGAGGTTACAAGAATCACTTCGGGATTATTATCAAGAAGAATGACAGATTTTTCAACGAAAGTAGGTTTTAGGCCGTTGTCTGCTGCGAGCCATTTGAAGTATGTTCCTGTGCTTAATGCGACCAGGTTGTTGAAATTTTGGACTGCACCGATGTTATTTTCGTTTCTGAGGTATTTAATGCGTTTGTCTTTTTTTTCAAATTCCCTGCAGATATCCGGGGTTGCATCGGTTGAGGCGTTGTCAGAAATTAGCAACTCGAGGTCGGTAAAGGTCTGCGTCATAACAGATTCAATGGCTTCAGCGATGAAGGACTGGCCATTATGAACCGGTAAACCTATAGTAACACGAGGATGTTCTGTCATTTTATTAAAACCGCTTGAAAGATTGAAAATTTTATTCTAAATCCGGGCGTAACTGATATCGCTTGAAAGAAATTGATTTTTTTATCAAAGATAAAATCTCCTGGATATTTTCCATACCGGCTGAATGCATACTCGATATTCCCAGATAAACAAATAAAGTGATAATTAAACCTGCGGCTAATTGCACAGCATTTGAATTAATTTGCCCAAACGCACTCTTAAAACCAATCAGTGTGATGCCTAAAGGCAAAACAGCAGTCAGCGGCCATAGTATGGTGGTTACTATGCTCTTAAAATCTACGCTTGTTGCCCTGCTTGCGTACCAGAGAGCCGGAAAGCCGAGAAGAATGATAACAGTGGAGTAAAGGGCGGCTACTGCTATTGGCCCAAATCTCAAGCCAGCTGCGAACGAAGCGACAATTGCAACAGATGAGATAATTCCCCATTTGAAAAGTTTGTTAGTTTTTCCTGAGGAAACAAATAGCCAGCCAGCAGTATTAAAGACTGGCTGAAATAATGCGCTGATTCCGAGAACTGCAAAAATATCGGCTGCTTTTACCCATTTTTCGCCAAGCAGGAGGACAATAAGCTGATCGGACATTATTATAAGGTACATAACGGCTGGCATGGTGATAAAAGCGATAAGAGAAACTGCCCGGAGGTAATAGCGTCTATAACGGGCAGGGTCGTTTTGCAGGCGGCTGAGTGTTGGGACGGCGACGGTTGCGACAGGATTTGTAAGCTGGCGTATTGGCAGCAGGAGCAGCGAATATGCCTTGCTATAGAGGCCGAGAGCCGCAGCTCCCCAATACCAGCCTATTAGTACTTTGTCCATATTTCGCGAGAAATAATTTGTTATGTTAAAGGCGGTGAGATTTCCGCCGAATTTTAGAAGTGCTGCGATATCAGTGTGTCGAACGAAAGCGGCTGGCCGCCAGGAACAAGCGATCCATACTCCTACCATCCTTGCCAATGTCTCCACAAGAACCATGATCACAAGAGACCAGACGGCTGCTCCCATGAAGGCTGCAATTACACCACAGCAGACGCTGGTAACGACAGCTATAATATTTACAATCGCTAAAGAACCAAATTTAAGCTGCCTGGTGAGCAGAGAGTGATGCTGGACAGTGAAACCGGCAAAAATGAAAGCGGCTGAGAGGGTGCATGCTATCAAGATCAGCTTTGGTTCATTGTAAAACCATGCGATTACCGGCGAAAGCAAACACAAGATTGCCATAGCTGCTAAGCCGGCGGCTGAATTTATCCAGAAAAGATTGCTGACCTGTGTTTTGTTTATTTTATCCCTTTGAATGGTAGCATGTGAGAGGCCGAGATCACTGAAAACGGTCACAAAACCAGTAATAGCGAGTACCATTGCTATCAGGCCAAATTCGGCAGGACTTAAGAGCCTTGCCAGGATTACGGTTGAAACGATACGCACCAACTGTGTAAAAGCACGAGAAGCAACTACATAAGAGCCGCCGGAAATCACTGTGCTTTTGAGGTTTTTGGTAATGTGATCTGTGTTAAAAAAATTTGCTGACAAACCGTTTCCTTTGAAATTGATTTTGTGATGATGAGGCTATATATGCCCAAAATCGTTAAGTCCGGCTATACTCCGTCCCCTTGAGCTGCATTTGTTTTTTTGCATCCTGTGTAAAAAATTATTTCAAATTTTTCAGCTCAATCACTCAGGAGTTTTTTGGGCAAAATTATTATTGAAATGATCGAGTATCTGATCGGTAAAAATTCTGGCAAAAGCGATTGCAGAGTTTTCCAGAGCTGAACTTATCTGAACCTGAGCGACGTAATGCGCAGGATCACCGTTTAAGTTTGGACTTCGCCACCCTAAACCTGAAAAAACATCTTCATCACAACTTATCTTGCCATTAATTATGTAATAATTTACCACGGTTATCTGCTCTGAATTGGGAGAAGGCTTATGAAATCGGTGAATCAAGTATTCTACTTCTCCATTTTGAAGCGTAGAAAAATGGTACTTATCAGTATAATCATGTACCCAGCCGTTACCGACGTAACAAGCCTGCGGTTTATGGCCGATCATACTCCGCGGTCTGGAAGAGTAAGCTATATATAGCATCACCCATTTGGGGGTATCCTTGTCAATGTAGAGGCGGTTAAGATAGTCGTCGCTGCCGGCAATTCGAAGAATGTTTTCTGATATTTCTACATCACTGCCTTCCCATTGACCTTTTATCATTGGAAAAGAAGCAAGGTTTTTTTTCAAGGAAGGTTTTTTACTAGCGGCAAGACTTATTTTTTCTAATTGATGCCTGTAAAATCCTCCAGAGATGATTATCAAGGATAGCCCCAGTAAAAAGAAAGTAACCGCCCTGACAGGTGAGCTTTTGCCATGTTGAGTTTGTTTGTGGATTAGCTTTAACATTGCAGATTGATCCTTTCACCCTCTTGAAATGATCAGAATTCAATTTCATTAATTCATAGAACATACATGTCTATTATTAGCCCCCTTTTATAGAGGTTTGGCAACCCAGCTTCTTGCCCGGCTGCCAAACCAGATTAGAAGAGGAGAGTGATGCTTATTTAATATTTTCCAAATACGCTCTCAACTGCCGCTTATAATCTGATGTTTCAAGTTTCAATATAACCTTTGAGAAATCAAAGTAAATCAGGCTTAAGGCCGGTTTTAATATCGGAGCAGACCCCCTGCTAAGCGAGGTATTCCTCCGAATAAAAGGCTAAGCATTTCTAACAAAAACATTTATAAATATAAGGGCGATACCATTACACCTTTAGAAGTAGTTCTTTTGTATTGCACTAAATGGATATGGCATGTAGTTTTTTCTTACATCTTAAGTTTTTGTTTGGTAGGATTAGTTTTGAGTAGATGGATTACTAAGTACAACGATAAGTTAGGTTTGGATTGTACGCTGGCAAGGATGGCAAACATCTCCCGCTTAACCTTGGGCAATAACTTAGCGAAGATTTTACAATTGTAGTTTTTTAGGGATTAAAATATGAACGAAACAAATAATAATAATTTAGGAATTTAGTCATGGAGGAAAAAATGGAACACAAAGTCAAGGGATTGAAAGTATCAGGCGTAGTTTTTTGTTTTGTCATAATATTATTATTCAGCTTGAGTGCGCGCGGCCAGCAATATTTTCTTAATCCGGTTTCGGGCAGCGATTCAAACCCGGGGACATCCTTATCTCCTTTTAAGACGATGGATAAGGCCATGTCGATCATGAATGCAGGTGATATTTTTATTTTAGCTGATGGAACATACGGCTCGCCGACATCGCCAGTACTTTTTGATCACATCGCGAATTCTTATGGCACCGGCTGGGACAAGCCAATAACCTTCAAAGCGGCTAACAGGCACGGGGCAAGGTTTTATACCCTTTATATTACTGCTTCGGCAAGTGAAAGCGAACAGAGAAGAGAGAGACATTTGATATTCGACGGGATACATGTAAAACCACTTGAGAGTAGGAAGGAAAATGATTGCGTTCGAATCGACAATGGAGCCAGTTATATCAGGCTCAATAATTTGCTCGTTGAATCGTACCATGTGCCGGGGAATACAACCGGAGCCAACTTTGCGCTTAACGGTATTTATATAGTAAGAACTAACGGGCTTCGCCCGCATAATATTCTTATTAAGGACAGTGAAATTCGCGAAACTGGCAACGGGATACACATCGAGGCATCTGATTATATCGATGTAATAAATAATCATGTTCATGATCTTGTCGGTTCTCATATTCGCACAGGCGGCGGTAATTACCTTCTGTTTGAATCGAACCACGTACATACACAACACCCGGACTGGCAGATTACCAACGGCGATCCTTCTCATGGCTCAGGTTTCAGTATGCATTCAAATAACACAACTTTACGCGGTAATATTATTCATAATTGCGGTAACACCAGGCCCATAAGATGGTATCAGGAAGTTCAGCCTGTTAATGGATATTTCAATATCCTGATCGAAAACAATCTCGTATATGACGGCATGAACTACCCAATCGAAATAGTTGATGCAGGCGAAAATACCGTTATCAGAAATAACACATTCCTGAGCGGACGGCTGGACGGTACACAACTGTATTATAGTCACGGTATCTGTTTTAGGATCACAGCACCACAGAATGTTCCACAAAATAAGGTGAAAATATATAACAATATTATTGATGGGTGCCTGTCTTATAACAACAATGATGCGTGGAAAGTTTCTACGCCCGGACATTTATTTAATGAACATCATAATATAATATGGGCTGTAATTAAACAGACTCCTGGTTTCTGGAATGATCCTGATTATATTCCAGGCGAGGGCACCATTCTGCTTTCGACCGGCAATACGATGAACAGCTATCCTGCGAATATAATTGAAACGGGTGTATTTACAAATTACTACTCAAAAGATTTTACGCTGAAACAAGACTCTATCGCCATCAACCTTGGTGACCCTGCAAATTACCCAGCCATAGATATTTTAGGATTCAGCAGAGAAGGGACACCTGATATTGGCGCATATGAATACGGCGGCACTATGCAGCCAACAAATTTGATGCCGGAATTTGAAAATATCGGCGAAAAGGATGTAAATGAAAACGAAGATTTGATCTTTAGTGTCGCTGCATCTGATCCTGAGGGTGAACCTATCAGCTATTCTGTCGAGGGTTTACCAGCAGGAGCAACATTTGAGGGGGATACTTTTTCGTGGATTGGGGTAACCAATAGTGCATCTAATTTTCAGGCCCAGACATTTGAGGTTACGTTCACGGCCTCTGACGGAGTAAATGAGGTTTCTCAAACAATAATCATAAGTGTACATCCGGTTGACGTTGATAATGATGGGCTTTCGGATGCATGGGAGATTCACTATTTCGCCAATCTTGACCAGCTATCTGAAGGTGATTTCGATAACGACGGTATAACAAATCTTAATGAATATCTCGATGCGACCGACCCGACTGTTTTCAACAAGATACCAAGTAACCTTGTTCTTTATTTGAAATGTAATGACGATCCGGCGGATGGGGTACTGGACAGTTCTGAATATCAAAATGACGGTGTTTGTTCAGAGGCTTCTGTGCCGTTGCTGACAACGGGGAATCTGGACAAGGCATACAAATTTGACGGGGTCGATGACTGTGTCGAAATAGCGGATAGTGAGTCGATGAAAACAGTGAGTTTCAGTTTTTCAACATGGATTAATTTAGACAGTTCACAAACCTCTTCATGGCCGCGAATATTTGACAAGTCAAACGGCTCGGACGGTTTTTCGATATTCCTTGACAGTGCATCAAGAGCACTAAACTATGTTGTTTACGGCGGGGAAGTGGTTGTATCCAATAGCGGTATAATTAAACCGGACACATGGCAGCATATAGCGGTTGTTTATAACGAGCAGGCAAGTGAGATAAACTTCTATGTTGACGGCGAACTCGCCGGTACGCAGCGATATTCAAGTACTCCGGCAGCTTCTGATGCACCGGCAACGATCGGAATTAGGGGCTACGATAATGCAAGGGCTTATAAAGGAAGCATTGACGATATGAGGTTGTATTGTGAACCGCTGACCGCAGAGCAAATATCTGACATATTCAATGAGTCTGTAAGTTTGTCTTTTGCACCTATCGGCAACAAGATCGTTAACGAGGGTTCTTTGCTTGAATTTGATGTAATTACGACTACGCCGGATATAATTGTCAATCTTACGGATCATAATCTGCCCTCGCAGCCTGTATTTAATAATGGTGATGCGGCTATAACTAATAAGTTTAACTGGACGCCAGATTATGACGATGCGGGCAATTACATGGCGACATTTGTAGCTGCCAACGGCGAAATTGAGGATTTCGAGACAATCACGATAACCGTTAACAACACCAACAGGGTGCCTCAGATTGTAGATATACCAAATCAAACTATTGAAGAGGCTTCAACTGTAACGTTTGCGATAGTCGCAGCCGATGCCGATGGCGACAATTTGACATTGACTACAGACAACATCCCAGCAGGATCTGTGTTTGTGGATCGAAGTTTCAGCTGGACACCTACCTATGAGCAGGCCGGCACTTACATTATGAATTTTATAGCAACTGATGGCGAGCTTGAGGATACCGAGGGTGTTATTATTACGGTGAATAATAAAAATAGACCACCGACAATATTGCCTATCGAAAATTCGACAGTACTCGAAAATCAAAACCTGACTTTTGGAGTTACAGCAGTGGATCCGGATGGTGATACTGTTACTTATACTGCGGAAAATCTGCCGCAGGGAGCTGTTTTTGGCAATGGGGTATTCAGCTGGACGCCGTCTAATCAGCAGGCTGGAATTTACCAGGTTACTTTCACTGCTTCTGACGGGACATTGAGCAGCTCGTTGGGCGTTAGTATCACGGTTGAAAATATATCGACTCCACAGCTGCTTGGTTATTGGAAATTCGACGAAGGATCTGGAAGTATTTCGAAAGATTTTTCCGGGCTTGGCAATGATGCGGCATTAATTAACTCGGCAAGCTGGATTAGCGGAAGAGTTGGCACGGCTGTGAAACTTGACGGAATAGATGATTATCTGGATTGCGGAAGTTATTCCGGACTAAATCTTAGCGGGAGCTTCACCCTGGCTGCATGGATAAATCCCCAGACTCTGGACAACTCATCATGGCCGAGAATATTTGATAAAGGTAACGGCTCTGCAGGTTATTCAGTTTTCCTGGACTCAAGTTCACACACCATTAATTATGTTGTTTACGGCGGAAATATCGCATCTTCGAATGCCGGTGTAATAGCGACAAATCAATGGCAGCATATTGCCATAGTATATGACGATGCGGAGTCCATAATTAATTTTTATATCAACGGTACTCCGGCTGGGTCGTCGGTTTATTCAGAAAAGCCTGTCGGCTGTGACTCGCCGTTTTTATTAGGAATACGCGGCTATGACAAAAATAGAGCGTTTGAAGGTATGATAGACGAAACCATAGCATTGAATTTCGCTCTTACTGCTGAGCAGATAGCAATGCTGGCAACATTACCGAATCAACAGCCGGTTCTGGAAACTATTAGTGATAAAAGCCTTGATGAAAACCATGCGTTAACTTTCGAAATAAATGCATCAGATCCCGACGGCGATACAATTACATATTCAGCGTCAAATCTGCCGGAAGGAGCGGTTTTCAATGGGCAAACTTTTAGCTGGCTACCCACTTATGAGCAGGCTGGTGTTTATGAAGTAACTTTCACAGCATCCGACGGCGAACTGAGCGATTCACAAACGGTTAAGATTACGGTCAATGATGCAACCACAGTTTCTGAGGGTCTTGTAGGATATTGGAAATTCGACGAGGCGTCATGGTCGCAGTCTGCAGATTTTTCGGGATACAACAATACAGCAACTTTGTCGAACGCAGACTGCTGGACAGAATCAATAAACGGTTATGCAGTGAACCTTGATGGTGCCAGCGACCTAGTAAACTGTTCAGCGGACTCTTCATTGAACCTTACGGGTTCCTTGACAATAAGTGCCTGGATAAAACCGGAGTCTTTCGGCAAGACCGGCTGGCCAAGGATAGTTGACAAGGGCAGCCGCTCGCGAGGGTTTTCGATATTTCTCGATCAGAAAAATTATTCGCTCAATTATGTGATTTACGGCGGCAATATCGCCTCATCGCCGGCAAATGCGATAAGCCTTAACAAGTGGCAGCACATCGCCGTAGTATACGACCAGCAGGCCGGCAAAGTAAGCTTTTATGTCAATGGCAATCTGGTTGGAAGTTCGGCTTATGCGGTGCCGCCATTAGATTCATCCGGTTCTCCAATGTACCTTGGTATTCGCGGATACGATAAAAAAAGAGGTTTCGACGGTTCGATAGATGAAGTAAGAATTTACAACAGGCCATTGACTGGGCAAGAAATAGAACTTTTACAGTAACACCTTTACTCTCCTGATACGAGAGTAATTAGAGGCATCTGCTGGTCTTTGGCTGGCAGATGCCCTTTTTTTTGCTGAATGAAAATTTATTATAGACTGCGGGGGTTTATAATATTAGAATAAACATCATATGGGAGGATAATATGAGAATTTTTGTTCTGATATTTGTTGTTATTAATACTATCGGGGTCAATATTGCGGCTGGGGGTAGTTGGCAGCAGATCAATTGTGAAGTAACCCGCCTTTATATTCAAGGCGATTACAAAAATGCACTTAAATCGGCACAGCAATCCGTTGGAGCAGCTAAAAAAGAATTTGGCAATGAACATGAAAACTATGCGAAAGCACTGAATAATCTTGCGTTAATAAACAAGACCATAGGAAACTACAAAGAGGCGGTATCTCTTTATGAACAAGCTTTAAGTATAAAAGAAAAGATACATGGCGTTGACCATGCTGCCAATGTAACTGTGATGAACAATATCGCCGGGCTTGCGAAAACCGTCGCCGATTATGAAAAGGCCGAAGTTTTTTATAAAAAAGCCCTTGAAATCAGAAGAAATAATCTCAGTGCAAATGACCAGAAAATAGTTGTCTCACTCAACAACCTCGCTGGTCTTTACACAATTGAGGCCAAATACAAAAAAGCCAGGAAGCTCTACGAACAGTCACTGGAGATATGCGACAGTTCTGATAAGAATATTGATCTTGTAAAGGCTCAAACTCTCAATAACCTTGCTGTTCTTTACGAAAAAGGCGGCAATTATACCCTTGCAGAATCACTTTACAATGAATCAATTTCTATAACGGCTGAAATCTTAGGGCCGAACCATCCAATGGTGGCAGATACTCTCAATAATCTTACTTCACTTTATAAGGAACAGTCAAAACTGGACATGGCCCAAAGTACTTGCCAGAAAGCACTGGCTATTCGCCAAAAGTTCCTTGGTCCTTTGCACCCCCAAACTGCCCAGTCATTGAATAACCTTGCATCGGTTTATCAGGCACAAAATAAAATCAAAGCCGCTGAAAAAATTTACCTGCAGGCTCTGGATATCTGCAAAAAAACGGTCGGTAATAGCCATCCACTGACTGCTTCGGTACTTAATAATATTGCGATAATCGAAGAAAGAAACGGCAATTACGCTAAAGCAGAGAGTCTTTTCGAGACAGTGTTGGAAATAAGGAGGAAAACATTAGGTTCTTATCACCCTGAGGTGCTGGCAGCTCTTGAGAACATGCACCACTGCTGTTTTGAGGCGGGAGAAAAACGCAAATCTGAGCAAATTGCAAAAGAAATAGCAAACTTTAAAAAACAAATCTCTAATTCTGGGCGTGATTAACGCTAACTACAATAGTTTTTGAATTCAAGGCCCTGAGCTTAGCTTTTATTTCCTGCAAATAGTTTTCATTTGTGATAATAACTACATCCGGATCAATTTCTTTGAGGTCTTCGGGGCCTAATATTTTCTGGCCGCTGCCGCTAATATATTTACCTCTCTTTCGTGGATTTATATCTACCAGATAGCTGATAGTATCGTTTTTGTCGACAGTATTTACAAAAGTTACTCCCTTGCTGCCGGCTCCCCAGACTATTACTGTCTTGCCCCGGCTATGAAATTCGCTTAATCGCTGTCGCCAGAAATTCACCTGCTCATCGAATCTCTTTGAAAAGTTCCTAAGCTGAACTGAATCAGGCAAACTCTGACTTTTCAGCGGTTTGGGTTTATGAGTGCTATTATTTTTATAAGCCTCGATACCCAAAAATTGACCGCCAAATTGCTCGGCTAGTTTTTTTACATTAAAACCGCTTCTCTTAAACAAACGCATTAGCGAACCAGCGGAAAAATACGAAACATGCTCATAGATAATATCCCAGAGGCTTCCGTAATCGAAAATAAAAGCTGAATCAGGCACTTCAAAATAAATATCACAACGATCATTATTCAATACAGCCGCTATGTTTTTTATAAATTGGGCTGGCTGATCAACGTGCTCTAATACATGTCTGCAGCAGAGGAAATCTGCTTTGACGAATGAATAATCGCTGCTGTAATAATCCTTTATGAACCTGATGGAGCCTTGGCCAGCTTTAATATTCTCATCTCCGGTGTAGGCTGGGTCAAAACCAACGCCCTTACTGCCTGAGATTTTACATAGCTGCTTTAAGAAATCACCATTTCCACAACCTATCTCAATAATGCTTTTGTCTTTTAGCTGATGATCTTTCGCCAACTGATTTGCAAGCTTGCGAGCGTAGTCATCAAAGACCTGTGAATAATGAAGTGAATTTTCGTATTGCTGACCATATTGCAATAGCGAACTATCGTATGCAGCATTAAATATATGTCCGCAATCATTACAACAGACCAGCTCGATATCGGCTCGGACGGCTTTTTGTGCCTGCTCTCTGCTCGACCATAAACAATTACAAAAGACCGGAACCTGGTTAATATTGGCTATTTTTACGAGACGGCTACCGCCGCAAACCAGACATGCTTCTGATTCCATACATACCCCCTGCCAGCAAAAATATATTTGGAAACGACAAGCGTATTATACTGCTGTTAACCTACATATCCAATAAATTTTTTAACCCAGGTTTAACTCTATCAGGTTTTTATAAGTTTTATGATCTCGGCAAGATCGTTTGGAGCTTGTACAGGAGGGTTGCTGAACTGGCCTTCTGATTCCTTGTGGTAATTTACCGTGAGTCCGGGGTCTTTCAGGATATGGCCGGTAAGGACGCAGGCTACACGTTCGCTTTTGCCAATAGTACCATCTTCGAGCAGGTGTTTTAGTCCGGCTATTGTCGCAGCCGAGGCCGGTTCACAGCCGAGACCATATTTGCCAATTAAAGCCTTGGCATCTTTAATCTCTTCATCAGGTACCGCCATGACAATACCATCACAAACATCCAGTGCCCGCAGGCATTTTTTCAGGTTTACGGGTCTGCTGATCTCTATCGCAGAGGCTATTGTGTGAGGCGAGAAGTTGCTGGATGTAAGTTCATCGTAAAATCCGTTTATAATAGAGTCATCGATATCACCATTGTTCCATTTCAAACCGCGATTGTTTACAAGTTCGGTAAGCGTATCTGCACCGGTAGCATTTATTATCGCCAGCCGCGGTATGCGATCGATAAGGCCAAGCTGCTTTAATTCCATAAAAGCCTTGCCAAACGAGCTGCTGTTACCAAGATTACCGCCGGGTACAACGATCCAGTCCGGTACCTGCCAGCCCATCTGCTCGATTATACGGTACATTATCGTTTTCTGGCCTTCGAGGCGGAATGGGTTGAGCGAATTGAGCAGATAGAGGCCAAGTTCGGTGCAAACGTCCTGAACCTGTTTCATGCAATCATCGAAATCACCGGCTATCTGTATTGTCTGTGCACCGTAATCCATGGCCTGGCTGAGTTTGCCAAAGGCGATCCTGCCCTCTCCGATGAATACGGTGCACTTTATATTGCAATTGTGGGCATAAAGAGCCACTGATGCCGAAGTATTGCCGGTTGAGGCACATGCACAGCTTTTTGCGTCGACCATAACGGCATGGCTGAACGCGGCTGTCATACCGTTATCTTTGAATGATCCGGAAGGATTGAGCCCTTCGTATTCAAGGAAAAGTTTGTCCGGCTGCATGCCAAGGTGCTTGGCGATAGCACAATTGCATTCGAGTATTGTCTGGCCTTCACCTATGGAAACTTTGTATTTGTCATCACAAAAGTTGAGCAGTTCACGGAAACGCCAGACGCCGGAAAAATCGAGTCTATTGTTACGGCTGGCCCATCTTCTGCCAAAATCGCTCAGCTTTGCCGGCACTTCAATCTTATCCCAGTTATATCGGATATCAAGTAATTCACCGCATTTGGGGCACTTGAAAAATGACTCACTTACATCAAATTCCGCTCCGCAGGCATTATTAATGCACTTTTGATATGCTGCAACTGCCATAAACTTCCCTTCTAATCAGAAAATAACTAAAAACGAAACAAGCTCAGCCATTGTACAAAAAAATAGAAAGTTTTTGAACAAAAAAAACTAAAACCCGACTTTTGTCTTAATCTTGCTCGTTTGAATCTTTGTTTTTATACAGCTTGAAACTCTTCGCATGCAGGGATGCTCTGAATGTATATGTGGCCACACCGCCGCCCAAGACCATTGCGGCAAGATAAGGGATATTTGTAACAACAGGGCCCATCTTTATTATTATGTTTGACCAGCTAACAGGCATAACTACAGAAAACGTAAAACCCAACACGAACCATATTGCGGCAAACATAAATAAACTGGCCAGAAAAGCCGTTATGTACTTCATATTTTGTTCTCTTTTTTTGTTTTTTTATGATCTGTGAAAAAGTACGCAAATTTCATAATATTACAATGCCAAAGGTTATACTTAAATTCATAAATCGTCAATTTTTTCTTTTCGTTGACCTCAAAAAGATAGCTGTGTTTTTTTTCGGTCAAACAACCCAAATCAAACACAAACGAAATTATTTTTCACCTTAAACCGCTAAAAAACTGACAGATTTCCGCCAAAAAAGTAATTTGTCTCTTGTAATTAATCAAAGTAAGGGGTATAATTCGTTTTTGTGATTGTGAACACATTCACAATTGCAAAGTATTAATAAACGAAAGCTTAAAAGTTTATCAGGGAATACTTATGAGCAAGAAAAAATTGTCAAAAAAAGATTTCGACTCGCTGGTGGATGTAATTATTTCAAAAACAAAGGTTTATGGGGCTGTGGCCGATGCTAACAAGACCGACTGTTTCGATTTCAAAGAACTCAAGTCGGCTTCTGGTCTCAGGCTTGACTACGATGTTACTCTTCAGGCTCCTCGCAAGTTTTTTCTGCCGCCTGTTGAAGAACTGCTGACGTTCGGCGAAGAGGGCAGCTATAAGTCAAGTTATGAATGTGAGCCGTTTGTTTTGCTTGGCGTTCACCCTTACGACATGATCGCCATCAATCAGATGGATGAATTGTTCAGCCAGGACAATTATGACAGCCACTATTTCGCTCGCAGAAATAACGCAACAATTGTCGCTCTGGATGTTATAACGCCCTCGGAAAATGTTTTCGCCTCATCAATGAAAACGGCCACTGTTGATAATGGATACGATGTGCTGTTAACGGATATCGGCGATTGCTATATTATTGATGCGGCTACGGAAAAAGGCGAAGAATTGGTAAAACTTGCCGAAAATGCATCAGAAGCTACTGGATCTGACCTCGAAAAAAGACAAAAAGTCCAGGATGACAACAAAAAACGACTCAATAAGCACGAGCTTAAATGCGACCCGTCATATCTTCCAAAACTGCTCGAAAAAGCGTATGACCACCCTGTATGGGAAGAAACAGCCAAGACATGTTTCGGCTGTGGATCATGCAACCAGGTCTGCCCTACCTGCTACTGCTTCAATGTAAAAGACGACGTAAACTGGGACCTTGCCAATGGAAAGCGTGAAAGAAGCTGGGACGGCTGTTTGCTGAACGGTTTTACAAAAGTAGCTCCGGATCATGAGTTCAGAAGCAGCCAGGCTGACCGTTTTCGTCACCGTTTATATAGAAAAGCAAAATATGTGCCTAATAAAATCGGCGGCCAGATCGCTTGTGTCGGCTGCGGCAGATGCGTTAGTGCGTGCCTGCCTGACATTGCGAATCCCGTCAAGATTTACAATAGACTCGTTGAGGATTTAGGTATCGAATAGGTTATTAACCTGTTAACAGGAGAAAGTTTTATGTGTGATTGCTGCGCAACAAAAAAAGATATTTATCTGCCACAGATGGCTACCGTAAATAAGGCAAGGCTCATGAACGGCACGGAGCTTTATATGCATATTTCAATGGATGATACGCCGCTTGTTTATGAACCGGGCCAGTTTGTGGAAGTATCGCTGCCCGGCCTTGGCGAAGCCCCGATATCAATATCTTCGTCGCCAACCCAGGGGGATGGTTTTGAACTGGTCGTAAGAAAGATCGGAAACGTCACCAATAAGATACATCAACTGAAAAAAGGTGATAAAATCGGCATTAGAGGCCCCTTCGGAAACGGCAAATACCCTTTCGAAGAATGTAAGGGGCAAAACCTTATCTTTATCTGCGGCGGAATCGGACTGGTACCGCAGAGATCATTTATTAATTATGTGCTCGACAATCGCGATGATTACGGCGAGGTGACAATACTGCTCGGAACAAAATGCCATACCCAGCGATTTTTCCATTCTGAAATCGAAGCATGGACAAAAAGGGACGACCTCCACTTTATGGAAACGGTTGACGAGGCCGATGACTGCTGGCAAGGCAACGTAGGTGTTGTAACTACCCTGATACCAAAGATTGAGACAGAACTTAGTTCAGCAAAAATATTTGTTTGCGGCCCGCCAATCATGTACAAGTTTGTAATCATGGCTCTCGATGAAGCAAAAGTTTCCCATGATAACATTTATCTTAATTTAGAAAGAAAAATGAAATGCGGTGTTGGAAAATGCGGCCATTGCCAGATCAATCAATACTATGTCTGCGTTGACGGCCCTGTTTTCAAGTATTCAGATTTACAAGTTGCCCCGGAGGCTATTTAACATGAAAAAACCAAGAGTTGCTATTTTCGATTTTGCCTGTTGCGAAGGCTGCCAGTTACAGATCGTTAATCTTGAAGAAGAAATTCTCGACCTGATCGGTGCTGTCGATGTCGTCGAATGGCGTGAAGCAATGAGCGAACAAAGCCACGAATACGACGTCGCTATCATAGAAGGTTCTATTACAAGAGAAGAAGACGAAAAAAGGCTCGAAGTCATCAGAAGCAGGGCAAAAGTTTTAATTGCCATAGGCGCATGTGCCACGATAGGCGGAATCAACAAGCTGAAAAATAATTTTGAAAGCATGGATGAGGTAAGAGAGTGTGTTTACGGCGAAGCTGGGAAAAAACCTCACCTCGACACCTACCCTACAAAAGCCCTCGACGAGGTTGTTAAAGTTGACTACAGAGTCCACGGCTGTCCGATGGATAGAGCGGAATTCGCTTATATTATCAAATCTGTTCTGCTTGGCAAGAAACCAGAGATACCCGACTATCCTGTTTGTGTTGAATGTAAAGCCAAGGGGAATCCGTGTCTTTGGGAATACGGGCAGGTATGCCTTGGCCCGATCATTCGTGCCGGCTGTGGTGCCAGATGCCCCTCATCAGGTCACAGATGTTTCGGCTGTCGCGGTTACATAAGCAATCCAAACGTTGATGCCGCAAAGGATGTCATGGACAAATACGGCCTGACTGTCGAAGACTTAAAAACAAAAATGGTACTTTTCGGAAGTAAGCAGGAGCCCACATTATGACCGATTTAAATATTAACGTAAAACACATAACCCGTGTCGAAGGACACGGAAATATAGTTGTCAATGCCAAAGAAGGCAAAGTTGAGCAGGTAGAATGGCAAGTGCCCGAAGCACCGCGTTTCTTTGAAGCTATGGTTCGTGGCAGAAGCTATGAAGATATCCAGACCATCGTAAGTCGAATTTGCGGTATCTGCTCGATAAGTCATTCACTGGTCGCTACCAAAGCCGTCGAAAACGCACTCGGCATCGAAGTTTCAGAACAGACTGACAAGATCAGGCTTATTCTTCATTATGCTGAACAGCTGCAAAGCCATGTTCTTCATGTCGGTTACCTGGCAGTTCCGGACTTTTTCGGCGCTCCTTCTGTTGTACCGCTGGTATCAAAAGCCACCGATGCGGTTAAAACAATCATAAGAGCACACCGGGTTGCTAATAACTGGTCAGACCTTGTCGGCGGCAGAACAACCCACCCGATTACCATTATACCGGGCGGATTTACTGTAATTCCGTCAGAAGATCAATTCCGCCAGCTACAAGGCACCTTAAGAGAAACCCTCAAAGACCTCGGCACAATAGCCGAAGTAGTCCTCTCTGTGGCTGAGAATATCCCTGACTTTACGCGAGATACCGAATACATCTCGCTCTCCGACCCTGCCCGTTACAGTTTCTATCACGGTGGAATAGCTTCAACTGATACTAACGAAATCGTTCTCGTAAAAGATTGGCATTCGGTTACAAACGAGTTTGTGGTTGACCAGTCAACAGCCAAATGGGCCAAATGGCACCGTAATTCTTATGCAGTTGGTGCCCTTGCAAGGTTCAACAATAATGCCGACCAGCTCACAGATGCTTCAAAGGGTGTTGCAAAGATGCTTGGCCTCGAAAAAGGCTGCTGTAACCCATATTTTAACAATATTGCACAAATAGTAGAGTGCGTATATGTGGTGGAAAATGCAATTAAATTGATTGACGAGGTTTTAACCGCCGGACTTAAAAACGAGGTTGTAAAAACCTCACCCAAAGCCGGTAGAGGAGCAGCAGCGGTAGAGGCTCCAAGAGGTATCCTCTTCCACGAGTATGAGTTCGATAGTAATGGAAATTGTGTCGCTGCCGATTTGTGCATACCTACAAACCAGAACCATGCAAATATACAGGATGATTTTGAAAAATTAGTCCCTGAGTTCATGGGCGAAGGCGAAGATGCCCTCAGGCAAAAACTTGAAATGCTTGTCCGCTCTTACGATCCCTGTATCTCGTGTTCAGCTCACATGCTTAACGTTAAGTTTGTATAATGACAACAAATGATAGAATTCTCGTTTTAGGGCTTGGAAATCCGCTTATGTCTGACGAAGGCATTGGCGGATTTCTCATTGAAGAATTTATACGCCAAAAAGATAAATCCCCAAACGTCGATTTTCTCGATGCCGGTACTGGCGGTATGACCCTTTTGACTCTCATCGAAAACAGAAAAAAAGTGATAATAATTGATTGTGCCTATATGGGTACCGAGCCGGGAACTATCAAAAGATTTACCCCACAAGAAGTTAACAGCATGAAAAAGCTAATGCATTACTCACTGCATGAGATTGACATATTAAAAGTGCTGGTAATCGCAAAAAAACTTGATACCTGCCCGCCAAATGTGGTCATTTTCGGCATAGAGCCTTTTGCCGTTGAACTCAGGCCTCAAATAAGCAACACGCTCAGGAAAAAAATCGATATCTATATTGATGAAATATCCTTAGACTTCAACCACTATATCAAAGTCCCCCCTAAAAACCAGCCTTAGTTAACCTCGGCCAAGCTTTTTCATATAAGTCTTTGTCTTTTTCAGACCCATGCGAGATGCTTTTTTCTTCACAGCATCAAAGCCCCTGCTAAGTTCCTGGGCAACTTCAGCTGTGCTTCTATTAGAATATATCTTCTTAAGAAGCTTAATCTCATCTTTGAGCCAGGTACCAGTGACTAACTTTTCCCCCTTAGTCTTCTTTTTTGCCATTTTCTAACTCCTTCAATTATTGAACGGTTAGCTTATAATATTCGCAAAATAACGTCACTGCAAACTTCAAAATAACAATAATTAAGTCATCATGTCAAGAAAAAAACATAAACATTTAGAAAATTTAATTATAAAAACTCTTTTTAATTTGTATTATCTTGTTGGTCTTTTGCTCTTTACATAACTTTTTTTCAGGGTTATACTAATGTAACTTATGGAAAATAAAGAACCCAAAATGATCGTAAAAACAAATGTTGTCAGGGTCATAGGCGAGAATAACCCGCTACGGCTTTCCAGCGGTAAGTATCTTGCCCCAATTGACATCGCCTATGAAACTTATGGCACCTTAAATCAAGATGGCAGCAATGCGATTTTTATTTGCCACGCTCTAAGCGGAGATGCCCATGCAGCAGGCTATAACAGCCTTGATGACAAAAAACCCGGCTGGTGGGACAATATGGTCGGACCGGGCAAGGGAATTGATACCAATAAATATTTCGTTATATGCTCGAATTTTCTGGGCGGATGCAGCGGCACTACAGGACCAGGCTCGATAAATCCGGCGACACAAAAACCGTACAACCTCGACTTTCCACTCATCACAATCGCCGACATGGTAAAGGTTCAAAAGCTTCTTATCGATAAACTCGGGGTAAAAAAACTGCTTGCAGTAATGGGTGGATCAATGGGAGGTATGCAGGTTATGCAATGGGCTGTAGATTTCCCCGATTTCGTACAAGCTATCATCCCCATAGCCACTACCACAAAACTTGGCGCACAATCAATAGCATTTGACGCGGTTGGCCGTAATGCCATAACCGCTGATCCAGATTTCCAAAAAGGAAACTATTCGCAAGATAATCCTCCCGCCAAAGGCCTTGGGATTGCCAGAATGATAGGCCATATAACTTATCTTTCCGAAAAAGGTATGCACGAAAAATTCGGCAGGCAACTGAGAAATGCTGACTCATACAGCTATGATTTTAATAGCGAGTTTTCAATAGAAACTTATCTTGAATACCAGGGACAAAGTTTTGTAGAAAGATTCGATGCTAATTCGTACCTCTACATTACAAAGGCGATGGATTATTTTGATCTCGAAGAGAAATACGGCTCCTTATCCCAAGCTTTTAATAAAACTGATGCTCGTTTTCTTGTCCTCGGCTTCAGCAGCGACTGGCTTTTCACACCGGCTCAATCTATGGCAATCGTTAATTCCTTAGAAGCCAGTGGCAAATTTGTCAGTTATTGCAACATACAATCCCCATATGGGCATGACTCCTTTTTGCTTGAACCCCAGAAGCTGGGAAAATTTCTGTCAAGTTTTCTCGATTCGATCTATGAGCCCAGAATAATAAAAAATGAAACGAAAACCAATCTAAAGAAAAAAGATATTTACAGCCGCCTAAGAGCAAGAGTTGATTATGAGCAGATTGAGTCCTTGATTGAATGTAATAGCAGCGTACTCGATGTCGGCTGTGGCGATGGCACCTTGCTTGTCAATCTGACCAGGGATAAGAATATTTCAGGCAGAGGGATAGAACTTGACGAACAAATGATACTTGAATGCATCGGAAAGGGTCTGGCTGTAATTCAGCATGATATTGAAAAGAGGCTGAGCAATTTCGCAGACGACAGCTTTGATTATGTTATTCTTTCACAGACTCTTCAAACTGTTGCCAATCCTGAAAAAGTACTTAAGGAACTGCTTCGGATCGGGAAAAAAGTTATCGTAAGTTTCCCCAACTTTGCACACTGGAGATGCCGTCTGCAGCTTGCCTTATGCGGGAAAGCCCCTGTATCGGAGAAACTGCCATATGGTTGGCACGACTCCCCAAATATTCACTTTCTTTCAATGAAAGACTTTGAAAATTTCTGCGCTGATTTGAACATAAAAATCGAAAAAAAGATTCCTATCACAAAAAACCGCCTCTCACCGGTGAAACTTATTCCTAATCTCTTCGCCGAGGAAGCTATCTATCTGACTTCAAAATAGTTTAGACTTTAATAGATTATTAACTTTTAGCGGGTTTGCAGGTAATAAAACAGAAAATATTAAACCTTGCAAGGAGCCATAAAAAAAGCTTTAATGTTCACACAGGGCGTTTAGCTCAGCTGGTTAGAGCGCACGGATCACACCCGTGAGGTCACTGGTTCGAATCCAGTATCGCCCA